>OMIE01000070.1 GCA_900299025.1 Burkholderiaceae bacterium | reverse complement strand
TACCGACTATGTTTATCCAAGAACTACAAATAAAATTCTGCGCGCCTTTTTAAAAAGCAAAGGGGTCAAAGAGAGCGATATCGAAGAGATTTACACGCCTTTTGGTCATAGCGACTATCAAACTATTGTTGCAACTATTAAAAAGTTTTCAGCCGGTGGAAAAACCTGCGTGATATCGACGATCAACGGTGACTCTAACGTTCCATTTTATAAAGAACTCGGTAACGCAGGACTCAAAGCGAAGGATGTACCCGTTGTTGCCTTTTCAGTCGGTGAAGAAGAGTTGCGTGGCGTCGATACGAAACCGCTGGTCGGCCATCTTGCTGCCTGGAATTATTTTATGTCCTTGAAAAATCCAGATAACGATGCCTTCATCAAGATGTATCGAGACTATGCGAAGGCCAAAAAGCTTGCCAATGCCGAAAAGGTGGTGACCAATGATCCTATGGAGGCGACTTACGTTGGGATTCACATGTGGAAGCAGGCGGTTGAGCAGGTGAAAACCACCGATGTTGAGAAAGTCATCGCAGCAGTCGGTGGACAGAAGTTCAAGGCACCCTGTGGCTTTGAAGTGACCATGGACAAGACTAACCACCACTTGCACAAGCCTGTCTTCATTGGCGAGGTCAAGGCAGACGGTCAGTTCAATGTCGTGTGGAAGACCAAAGGACCGCTACGCGCACAACCGTGGAGCCCTTTTATTGCTGGCAATGAGTCAAAGCAGAATATTTAAGTCCCTTTGACTCAAGCCTCGTGATGCCGACCTATCGTCATATCTGGCAAGGCCTTGTGTTGACGCTCTTGATGAGCGTCTTGGCGCTCGGCCCCTTGTCTGCTCAAACACCGATCGAGCCGATAGTTCGATCGGTTCTCGATGAATTGTTAAGCGATGATCCTGATAAAAGAATGATAGCGATTGAAAGGATCGCCTTGACATCGCATCCGCAGGCGGCAGCGACGCTGCTTGCGCTAGACGAGGAGCGACTCTTTCGCCTGCCATCAGGCGAGTGGCTTCTTTTCGAGGCTAACGATAGCAGGCAAAAGCCCGAGCCGGCCGAATCAGTGACTGTCAATAATCGGCTAAGGGCTGCGATCGAAGCGGCGCTGGCATTCATTGATCTGAGCCATGACGACGTGAAGCGACGACTTGCAGCGGCCAAGCGATTACAGGATTCAGAAACCATAGCGTATTTAGATGCTATGGAATCGATAGGCCGAAAAGAGCAGAATGTACAGGTTAAGCAGGCCTTAATGCTCGCGATAGCTAATCTCAGCTTGCAATCGACTCAAGCCGAGCGCCGTCTTGATGCAGTACGGGTGCTTGCTGCATCCGATGAAGTGCACGCAAGACGAAAACTTCAGGATCTTTTGAGAAAGGAATCGGGACAGTTTTTAGAGCCAGACGAAAGCGTAAGACAGGCTGCCAAGCTCGCGCTCAAGCAAATGGATGAACGTCTTAGGATTTTTGAGATGCTCGCTGCGGTTTTTTCAGGCCTAAGTTTAGGTAGCGTGCTCTTACTGGCAGCACTTGGCCTTGCGATTACCTATGGCTTAATGGGTGTGATCAACATGGCACATGGCGAATTTCTGATGATTGGTGCCTATGCGACCTATCTGGTGCAAGGCTTGTTTCGACAGTTTGCAGCCTCATGGTTTGATTGGTACTTGTTTGCGGCACTGCCCACCGCATTCTTTTTGTGTGCCCTTATCGGGATGGCTTTGGAGCGATCTGTGCTTCGCTGGCTGTATGGCAGACCATTGGAAACCTTGCTGAGCACTTGGGGGGTGAGTTTGCTGCTGATTCAGGGCTGTCGCATGCTGTTTGGTGCCCAGAATGTCGAAGTAGAAAATCCCTCTTGGCTTTCCGGTTCGATAAGCCTGGCAGGCGACATCGGTATACCTTTTAACCGAGCAGTAATTCTTTGCTTTGCCTTAGCGGTTTTATGGGCGGTTTATCTTGTTCTAAAAAAGACCCGATCTGGTCTTTTTGTTAGAGCGGTCACCCAGAATCGAGCGATGGCTGCCTGCACTGGGATTGCGACCGACCGCGTGGATATGCTGACTTTTGGATTTGGCTGCGGCATTGCCGGGCTTGGTGGGGTGGCACTCTCTCAAATTGGCAACGTCGGGCCTGATTTAGGGCAGCAATATGTTGTTGATTCCTTCATGGTGGTCGTGCTGGGTGGCGTAGGTCAATTGGCCGGTACCGCTATTGCGGCGCTAGGACTCGGGTCGATTTCAAAGATACTTGAACCAGTCGCAGGCGCTGTTCTAGCAAAGATTACGGTACTGATGTTTATTATTTTGTTCATACAGCGTCGACCGCAGGGGCTTTTCGCTCTTAAGGGTCGCAGTGCGGAGACATAATGCGAGGCCATGCTTGGCTTGCTCCGGGCTTGATCGGAGCGATGGTGCTGGTCGCAACCTGGATGGTGATTGCGCACAGTGCTTTCCCGGCAGATCATCCGCTGCATATTTCTGCGTTTTGGATGACTTTGCTCGGCAAGTTTTTGTGTTTTGCCATGCTGGCACTTGCGATGGATTTAATCTGGGGCTACACCGGCATTTTGTCCCTTGGGCAGGGCTTGTTTTTCGCGCTGGGCGGTTATTTGTTTGGGATGTACTTGATGCGCCAAATCGGTCGAGATGGTGTGTATCAAAGCGACTTGCCCGACTTTATGGTCTTTCTCGATTGGAAGGCGTTGCCCTGGTACTGGAGCCTCAGCGACTCATTTGCCGCAACGCTGGTGCTCATCGTTGCGGTGCCGGGTTTGGTCGCCGCTGTCTTTGGTTATCTTGCCTTTCGCTCGCGCATTAAAGGTGTTTACTTCTCGATCATGACGCAAGCCCTGACCTATGCGGCCATGCTCGCATTTTTTCGTAACGATATGGGTTTTGGGGGAAATAACGGATTTACCGATTTCAAACGAATCCTGGACTATCCGATTGCAGAGCCCATCATGCGTTCGCTCCTACTTGCATTATCGGCGCTGGCCTTGGTAGCAAGCTATTTTTTTTGTCGTGCCATCGTCAATTCAAGGGCAGGGCAGGTGCTTACGGCGATTCGCGAGTCTGAGGCAAGACTTCTTTTTATTGGCTACCGAAGCGTGCATTTCAAGCTCTTTGCTTGGGTGGTTGCAGCAATCATCAGCGCGATTGCCGGAGCGTTGTATGTCCCGCAAGTCGGGATTATCAATCCGAGTGAGATGTCGCCTGCGCAGTCGATCGAAATTGCGATTTGGGCTGCGATTGGAGGCCGTGGAAGCTTAATTGGGCCGATTTTGGGAGCGTTTGCAGTCAATGGCGCGAAGAGCTGGTTTACCGTGGCATTTCCACAGCTTTGGCTATTTGTACTCGGTTTTGTATTTGTCGCCGTAACCTTATTTCTTCCCAAGGGCATGATTGGCTTAATCAGGCGAGAGTCGGGAAGCTTGGTGATACCTTGGAGGAAGACCTGACATGGGCTTAAGTTCGGCAACGCGTGACCGTGTTGACACTTCGCATGGACCAATTCTTTATCTCGAAGACATCACGGGTAGTTTTGATGGATTTCGTGCCCTCAATAAGCTGTCGCTCACGGTTGATCGAGGCGAGCTGCGTTGCCTTATCGGCCCCAATGGTGCTGGCAAAACGACCATGATGGATGTTATTACGGGCAAGACCAAGCCCGATCATGGCACTGCGTTTTTCGGCCAAACAATCGACTTGTTGCGCCTGACCGAGACTGAAATAGCCAATAAAGGGATCGGCAGAAAGTTTCAAAAGCCGACTGTTTTTGAGGCCCATAGCGTGCGTAGTAACCTCGAGCTTGCTTTACCGGGGCGACGATCGTTATGGCAATGTTTATTCAGTCGTCCTAGTGCCGAGCAAGTTGACCGTGTCGATGAGATGTTGAGCACCGTCGGACTTTTGGAAAGCGCAGATCGCCTGGCAGGGGAACTTTCCCACGGGCAAAAGCAGTGGCTTGAGATCGGTATGCTATTGATTCAAGACCCGGCTTTGATTTTGCTCGATGAGCCCGTTGCGGGCATGACCGATGCTGAAACCGACCGCACGGCGGGCTTGATTATGGACCTACGTGGTAAGCACTCCATGATGGTGGTCGAGCACGATATGGAATTTGTAGCAAAAATTGCACATCGTGTCACGGTTTTACACGAGGGCTCGGTGCTAGCTGAAGGTAGTTTGAGCCAAGTTCAATCCGACCCAAACGTGGTGGAGGTTTATCTTGGACGCTAGCTTTTTTGAGGTGTCCGGACTGAATCAATTTTATAGCGGTAGTCATATCTTGCGCGATATTAGTTTCAACCTTAGACCTGGCAAGATTACATGCTTGCTTGGTCGAAATGGAGTGGGAAAGTCGACCTTACTCAAGGTTGTTATGGGCTTGATTGCGCCTCGTAGTGGGCGTTTGCAATGGCAAGGACGCGAACTACTCGGCCTTGCCCCGCACCAACGTGTTGCTCAAGGTCTTGCCTATGTGCCGCAGGGGCGCGAGATCTTTAATCGTTTGACCGTCTTGGAGAATCTGCTAAGCGGACTAGCTGTCTTGAAAGGTCCAGATGGATCGAGAGTTCCGCCATGGGTCATGCAGTGGTTTCCAGTGCTTGAGCAAATGAAACATCGTCGAGGGGGCGATTTGTCGGGCGGCCAGCAGCAGCAGCTTGCTATTGCAAGAGCGCTTTTATCAAGGCCCAAGCTCTTGTTACTCGATGAGCCGACTGAAGGGATTCAGCCGTCAATCATTAAAGATATTGGCCGAGTGATTCGTCGTTTGGCGACTGAGCAACAAATGTCGATCTTGTTGGTAGAACAGTATTACGATTTTGCGGCGTCCTTAGCCGACGATTATTTGGTCATGTCGCGCGGGCAAATTATTGCGCGTGGCCAAGGTCATGACATGGCTAAGGATGGGGTTCGGTTGATGATTACGGTCTAGGAAAGTCGGGCTGCTATTTGTGTGGTTTTTCTCGAGTGGGCGAGCGAGCTTGTCGATGCCATGGGTGATAATGCCTTGATGACCTTGATCGAGGATGACTATGTGGCAAGAGACGCTATCGTTGCTTCAGGCAGCTTACGAGGACTTATGCAAAGAGCTTGAAGCGCTCGATGAGGCGGCATGGTGGCTGCCCACCGACTTTTTTGGATGGACCCCTTGGGATGAAATAGCCCACCTGTGCTATTTCGATGAAGCGGCTTTGTTAGCGATCAAGGATGAGCCAGCCTTTCGTCGCCATGCGACGGATCTACTCGAGCTGATGGTGCAAGGCCAGCCTATCAGCGCGGTGGCAAGGAGCCATTTTCATCAGGTTAAACCCCTGGAGCTATGCCGGCTCTGGCGCGAGCGTTTTCTTCAACTCATGTCAGCACTTCGCGCCTTAGGCCCTAAAGACCGTTTGCCTTGGTATGGCCCTTCGATGAGCGCTCTGTCCTTTGCGACAGCCCGCATGATGGAGACTTGGGCACATGGCCAAGATATTTACGATCGCCTTGGGCGCGTTCGTGTTGCCTCTGAGGTGCTCAAGCCGATTGCACATCTTGGTGTGAGCACTTTTGCATGGACTTTCCGGAATCGCCAGCTCGATGTTCCTGATCAAGCACCTTTTGTCGATTTGCGCGGGCCACGGCAAGTGCGTTGGCAGTGGGGTGAGCCGAGCTCAAGTCAATGTATTCAAGGGGATGCCTTGGATTTTTGTCTGGTGGTGACCCAACGCCGCAACTGGAAAGATACTGACTTGACGGTCATTGGCCCAGCAGCTCAATCGTGGATGGCGATTGCCCAGTGCTTTGCAGGCCCGCCAGCAGACCCACCTCGACAGGGCGAGCGGCGATATCACCCGCAATGGCTCGCCAATGCCTGAGCAGACTTGGGCAGGCTTTGAAAAGGCCCAAGCAGCGCTTTGCGTCATCGCCAAGGATTTAGGTGGCGCTTGCCCCTCCGATTTGCATGCAGCGAATTTGTTTTTGTTTCGACGTGCACACGATTATCGATTGGAAGGCAGCAACTGGCTACGTGGTAAAACCTATGATGGTCAGGCGCATGCCTTAGCCCTTAGCGATTTAGGCCAAGTGAGAGCAGATAGCCTACTTCATGCGCTTGAGCGATTCGATTGTCTTTATCCGATTCCTGATCCTTGGCGAATCAATATCGAGCAAGCCTTTAAGGCTGCCCATTTGCCTGCTTTGACCTGGTATGCCAGTCCTGACGATGCTGATTACCTTTACCCTAAAGAACAGTTCCTTCACTATCAAGGGCCTAAGTTGCGCAAACGTAAGGCGCAAATGATGCAACTGCTTGCTCGTGATGCGATCCATGCCTTACCGATCACATCGCAACATCGTTCGCTCGTTTTGCAGACTTTAGAGCGCTGGATGAAACAAAAAGCCAAAGAAGTTGGCCAAACCGACGACCTTTCATTGATCGAAGCGCTTGAAGACTTAGATCGTTATGATTTAAAAGGTATTCTTTACTGTATGAAGGATTATCCGCTTGGTTTTGTCATCACCCAGACCCTAAACCCATGGGTCGAAGTGCTTCGTTTTGCAAAAGGCGATGACGAGTTCCCTGGCATTTATCCTTATATGTTTCATGATTTAGCCAAACGTTTGCCGCAAGATGTCCGCTGGCTGAATTTCGAACAAGATATGGGTTTGGCAAATTTCCGTCAGGCCAAACGTAGTTATAGTCCCTGCGCCATGCTCAACAAGTGGCGCCTAAGCTTAGCGGCCTGACCCGAGCTCGCGTTTGCTTGGCGGTTGAGATGAGTCCGTGCCTTAAGGCGCTTGAGATGAGTCCGCGCCCCCTAGGCGTTTTAGATGAGTCCGAATTGAGTGAAACGATCGCTATGCTTTTTTCTGACTCATTAGATCAAGCAGGCTTCGCGCCACGACCTTGGTGGCCTTGAGCAAATCATCAAGCACGATATGCTCATCGGCACGTTTGGCATTGGATTCGAGCACGCTTCGCGGCCCCGCGCCATAAATCACGGCAGGTATACCTTGGGCACCGTAAAGCCGCACGTCGGTATAAAGCGGCGTGCCCCGGGCCGGCGGCCTTGTTCCAAAAATGCTTTGTGCATGATCCTGGATGGTTTCAACCAGGATCTCATTGCCTTGTTGCGGTTTCCAGGCCTCGGCAAGCAATAATCGGGATACCTTGAGTTCGACACCGGGGCATTGTGACGCGGCCTCTGTGATCGTTTGGCGAATTGCTTGCTCCACCGCTTGCGGGTTTTCTTCCGGGATCATTCGGCGGTCAAGTTTGAAGCTGACCTTGCCTGGTACCACGTTGGTATTGGTTCCTCCATGGATGACACCGACATTCAAGTACGGGTGCTTGATACCAGGAACCTTTGAGCAAATTTGCTTGTAGTCCTCGTTTAATCGATACAAAGCTTGGAGGATGTGGACTGCGGCTTGCAAGGCGTCAATACCGGTGTGGGGAATTGCTGCATGAGCCATCTTGCCCACGACTTCGACTTCAAGTTGCAGGCAACCGTTATGAGCGGTAACTACTTCATAGCTAAAGCCAGCGGCAATCAAGTAGTCCGGCTTCGTCAATCCTTTAGACAACAACCATCCTGGTCCGAGTTCGCCGCCGAACTCTTCATCATAGGTGAGGTGAAGTTCGATGGTCCCATGCAAGGCCGCGCCGCAGGCTTCAAGCGCACGAATCGCAAAAGCATAGCTTGCGAAATCGCTCTTATTAACCGCGGCAGCGCGCCCATAAAGCTTGCCGTCATGGACTTCGCCGCCATAGGGCGGATAAGTCCAACCCTCGCCTGGTGGAACAACATCGCCATGCGCATTTAAAGCAATCACCAGGCCATCGCCGTAGCGACGTCGAAGCATCAGATTGGTGATGCTTTTCATACCTTGAGCCTTGACGGCGGTGTCATCAACCGGGTGTAGCTCAACATGAAAGCCCATCGCCTCGAGCAGGGCAGCGCTTTGATGGGCGTGAGGTGCATTGTCGCCCGGCGGGGTATCGGTGGGGACCTTGACCAAGGCTTTGAGAAAGGCAAGCTCTTCTTCAAAATGTTGATCGATCCAGTCGTCGATGATTTGATAGCGCTGGATGCGCTCTGGGTCCTTGCTTGCTAAGCTATAACGCTCGTTCATAAATTTTCTCTTGACTTGAATAGAAACGGATCGCATTCAATCGAGGTCTCACAGGGCTGAGCGTATCATCGCCGCCATGATTTCGCTTCCTCTCTAATCTCAAGTGCCATGACATTGCTTCGAGGCCTGGTGCCGGCTTGGGTAAGGCACTACCGTTCTGCTTGGTTTGCAGGGGACTTAAGCGCCGGCTTAGTGGTTGCGCTCATGCTTGTGCCGCAATCAATGGCTTACGCGATCGTCTCTGGCCTGCCTCCAGTGACTGGTCTGTACGCTAGCTTACTGCCCTCGCTGGTCTATGCATGGTTTGGCAGCAGTTCGGTGCAATCAGTGGGCACGATGGCCATCACCTCAGTAATGATGGGAACAAGCCTTGCGAGCATGCGACCGGCATCGACCGAGGAGGCTATTGCGATTTCGGCCGCCGTAGCCTTGATGGCAGGTCTTGTGCTGACGCTTGCGAGCGTGTTGCGTTTGGGTTTCTTGTCAACGCTAATCAGTCGGCCCGTCTTAAGCGGGTTTACCACCGGCTCAGCGTTGATGATTGCTTTAAGTCAGCTGCGCTACCTCTTAGGGCCAGAGCCCTCAGCATGGACTTTGCTCGGCATGCCTTTACCTCAAATCAACCAACATTCGCTCGGCATTGGCATCGGATCCTTGCTTGTGCTTTGGCTTGCCAAGCGTTATGCGATGATATGTTTTAGAACTTTCGGCTTGAACCATCGCCTCGCTGACTTACTTACAAAGTTGATTCCATTCATGGTGATTGTGTCAGCTGCCATGATCGTGCTTTGGTTCGAGATGCGCGATGTCAAACTAGTCGGCGAAGTACCCGCGGGTTTGCCCAGCTTGCAATGGCCGGTCATCGCACAATGGGAGCGGTTACTGCCAACAGCCTTATCGATGGCGCTGATGGTTTTCCTTTTTGGTCAAAGCAGTTCCGTCGTATTGGGCCGAAAACGAGGCGAACGTATTGTGGCCGATCGCGAGCTTTTTGCTTTAGGTTCGTCAAATCTTGCTGCAGCAATCAGCGGTTCATTTCCTGTAACAGGGAGTATCTCTCGTTCGGCGGTCAACTTTCAAGCCGGCGCCAACAGCCAACTAGCCAGTGTATTGAGCGTCATCTTTTTGGCTGCGGCACTAGCCAGTTCGACCGAATGGCTGAGCCTTCTTCCAATGCCAGCGCTTGCCGCGATGATTATCCTTGCAGTTTTAAGCATGATGGAATGGGGGGTACTCATTGACTGCTGGCGAATCGATCGGCGCGATGCCTTGGCTTGGCTTTTGACCGCACTTGGCGTGATCTTCCTTGGATTCAACGAAGGCATTGTTGCCGGCTTGCTGTTAAGCATGATGTGTGCGTTAGCAAGTTTTGGCTGGGAGGGGTTGTGGTTAGCGTTTCGAGGGCGTTCTCGTTTTGACTTAGAACAGATCGCGGATCACCAGTCAATCCAGGGGTTGCGAGTCTGCCTTAAAGGTCCTTTGTTATTTGCCAACGCCGAAACCCTTGCTGAAGCTTTGCTGCGAAGGCTTCAGTCAATTGCAGTCAATCATCACCAAAAAAAGACCGACGTGATGCTTGATCTGTCTGGATTGACTGACCTGGATACAACGGCTATTCAAGCGATGACTGAGTTTCATCAAAGCCTTCTTGCACACGGTTTTGTTATTAGGTATAAATTACCGAACGATATATTGTTAGCACGTCTCAAACAAGAAGGCCGCCTGATCGCCTTAGTCGAGGCTGGCTAGCTCGGCTGACCGAGCCGCCGCACGGGTTAACGCCCGCAAGATAAGTCCACCGTAGTCCTCCGCTTCGAAGACCTCAAGTGCAGCTGCCGTCGTGCCGCCTTTTGAGGTGACCTGTTCTCGTAATTGGGCGGGTGTGAGTGTAGATTGTGCAGCTAACTCACTAGCCCCCCGCAGTGTTTCAAGCACCAAGATGCGCGATGCTTCGCTATTGAGCCCCAATGACAAGGCGGCGTCTTGCATGGCTTCGATCATGCGAAACACATAAGCTGGCCCGCTTCCCGAAACCGCAGTCACTGCATCCATGGCATCTTCATTCGACAGCCAAAGGCTCTTGCCCACACAATCGATGATACGTTGGGCGACGGCTTTGTCATGTTCAGGCAAATGCTCATCGGCATAAAGCGCGGTAACACCACGACCGATAAGGGCAGGCGTATTCGGCATGCAGCGAATATAACGATGCGAATGCCCAAGCCATTGGGCTAGTCGTGCAATGCGCACGCCAGCCGCTACGCTAATGACGCCATGCGTCCGAGCGCCTGGCGAAAGTGCAGCACCACCATCAGAACCTTGAAAGCAAGCGATCGCCTGGCATAAATCCTTCATCTGTTGAGGCTTGACCGCAAGCACCCAGTAGTCGCTCTCGCAGGCAGGCGCATCAACGGTCGCGATGCAAGTCGCACCATAGCGCTCAGCCCAGACCTCTCGAACGCGAGGATCCGGGTCGACCAGTCGCAACGTTTGCGGCAGGCGATTAGCAGCTTGCATGCCGCCGGCGATCGCTGAGGCCATATTGCCACCGCCGAAAAAGCTAATTGATTCATTCATTCAAAGGTCCTAAGGTTTCATGAATGCCAGCCATCGTAATCCCAAGAGCCGGAGGGTGAGAAAGTAAAGCCCAACGGCTCCAAGAATCACCCACAGCACATGAAAGGCGCGAAGCCAGGGCGAGGCAGCCATGGCTTGCCATTGCAGCCAGCTTTGCTGCGAGGCCCAAGCTAGAAACAGCGCGAGGCTTAGATTGGCGATCAGCACTCGGCTTGCGAATAACAGCCAACCGGATTGCGGGGTAAATAATTTTCGACGGATCAATCCAAGCAACAAGAACAAGGCATTAAGGAGCGCAGCCACTGATATCGACAAGGCAAGCCCTGCGTGTTCGAGCCAGGGGACGGTGATCACATTGAGTGCCTGTGTGAGCACCAAGACCGCGAGTGCAATCTTGACCGGGGTTCGAACATCCTGTTGCGCATAAAAACCTGGCGCAAGTACCTTGACCCCAATTAGGCCAAGCAAACCAAGTGCGTAGGCGGCAGCGGCCTGTGCGGTCATCACCACATCGCGTTCGGAAAAGCGACCGTAGTGATAAAGAAGCGCTGTGAGTGGTTCTGCAAGCAACCACAAACCAATGGCTGACGGAGTCGCCAAGAGCACGGTTAAGCGTAATCCCCAGTCAAGTTGTTTGCTATAAGTTGCATCATCGTTTGCAGCCCGTGCCTTCGATAGGCCCGGTAGAAGTACGGTGCCAAGGGCAACACCAAGCAAAGCGGTGGGGAACTCCATGAGGCGATCAGCAAATGAAACCCAGGACACACGACCGGGTCCCAGCGTTGAGGCGATATGGGTATTAAAAATCAAGCTCACCTGTGCAGCAGACACGGCAAGAACAGCCGGGGCCATACGTGCGAGCATCGTCCGCGTTGCGGCTGACTGCCAAGCCTCTCTTAGTGCTCGAATACGAACTGCAATTCTGGGCCTTCGACCGATACTTGCCAGGGCCCACCATTGCAAAGCCAATTGCAGGACAGCACCGATCACAACCCCCATGGTCAATGCGAAGACGGGAGGATCGACCTGATCATGAAAGCCCAGTGCTGCGCAAATCATCGATAGGTTCAAAAGCACGGGTGTGAAGGCAGGTGCTGCAAAGCGGCTCTCAGCATGCAATACACCGCTTGCAAAGGCAACGAGCGAAATCGGCAGGATGTAGGGGAACATCCAACGAGCCATGTCGGTCGCTGCGCCCAGGGCGGCCGCGTCACTGGCAAGACCGCCGGCCATAAGCCAAACCAAGACAGGCGCTGCGATTGCCCCGATGGCAGATAAGCCCATAAGAAACCAGAACATGAGACTTGCGGTCTGGTTGATAAAACGTTGATAAGCAGCATCATCCCCCTGCTGTCGTGCCTGCGCTAGCATCGGTACAAAAGCTTGCGAAAATGCGCCTTCTGCGAATAAGCGTCTGAGCAAATTGGGCAGGCGAAACGCAACGAAAAAAGCGTCTGTCATGGCATTACTGCCAAACAACACCGCCGTGAGGTTTTCGCGCAATAAGCCAGTTACACGCGAAATCAGTGTGAGAGCACTTACGAGAGCTGCCGATCGGAACAATGACATGTATAATCTAAGATTTCGCTGAGGATTCGTAATCTCATGGCTAATATTGCTTCGGCACGCAAGCGTGCCCGTCAAGACGTCAAACGCAACGCGCACAACACCGCACTTCGTTCCCGTTACCGCACCGCAATCAAGGCAGTTCGCAAAGCGATCGAAGCCGGTGACAAGGTCAAGGCCCAAGCGCAATTGTCTGCTTCACAAGGCGTTATTGCCAAAATTGCGGACAAGAACATCCTCCACAAGAATACAGCAGCCCGCTACATCAGCCGTTTATCCGCTGCCGTGAAGGCGATGGCCTAAGCATCAGCAGGACATTGATAGGGCCAGCGACGCTATGACAATAAGACCAGCGACGCTGAAGTAAGACCGGCAACGCCGTTTAAGTCCGCTTATCCGGCCCGATGCCCGAAGATTGCAGTGCCAACCCTCAGCCAGCTTGCACCTTGAGCCACAGCCAACTCAAGGTCGGCTGACATCCCCATCGAGAGCTGATCCATTTGTTTTTCGGGGCTAAGCCCAAGGTTTGTCGCCTCTAAGCACGCCCGAAGCGCAGCAAAAGCCTCGCTTTGTTTAGCTGGATGATCGAGTCGTTCCGGGATGGCCATCAGACCACGCAGTTTGAGACGACCCAGGCCTGAAATTGCCTGAGCAAGTCCGGCAACCTCCGCGGGTTGAACCCCGCTTTTGGTCGATTCGCCTGAGATATTGACTTGAATGCATACCTGTAAGGCGGGCATGCCTTCAGGGCGCTGATCATTGAGTCGCTGTGCGATCTTGAGTCGATCGATGCTATGTACCCAATCGAAATGCTCGGCAACAAGCCTTGTTTTATTCGATTGCAAGGGGCCGACAAAGTGCCAACAAAGCTTGAGATCGGGATCAAACGCGCGACATGCCAATAATTTATCGAGACCCTCTTGAACATAGTTTTCGCCAAAATCGCGCTGACCGGCTCGCGCTAAAGCCAAAACCGATTCAGCAGGGAAAGTCTTGCTAACAGCGAGCAAGGCTGGAGCCGCAATCCCTTCAAACGCGGGCCTTGAGGCCTCAGCCGCAGCAATACGCGCCAAGACCTTGGCGCGAGCTTCTTGAAGCTTTTCAGGACTTGGCAGCGTCGTGCTAATTTGGCTTGGCATTTATAACGCTGACTCGTTTGACTGTTGCGCTGCTCTTGCGTAGAGCGGGAATACGAAAAGACGACAAGGAATCGCGCCATTCATGAGGGGCGTTTTCCGCTTGGGCTTCATACGCCATAAGGAAGCTAAGTCCTCCTGAGCGCTTAATACACAAAGCGTGAAGCCAGGCCAGCGATCTCGAAAACTTCGCCCTTGCATGAAATCGCCCGAGGCCGCAATCCGTTCGCCGTAGGGTGGATTCGAAAGCATATAGCCTTCATCGTCAGGGTGCATGTTTAGATCCGGTTTGGTGAGCTTAAAGGCATCGGCGCACCGCCAGCTAATGGCCGCATCGGGAAGGCCTGCCGCCAGAGCATTTCGCTTGGCCCGATCGATTTGTGCCTGATCGATGTCGCTGCCCAATAAGCGGGGTAACTTCAGTGCTTCGGCGAGCTTGTTGGATGCACGAGTCCTCGCTTCATCGCAAATCGAACGCCAAAGTGTGTCGTTATAGTCATTCAATACCTCAAAGCCGAATGTCCGTTGAATACCCGCTGCGATGCCAAAGCGCATTTGTGCTGCTTCGATAAGAATCGTGCCCGAGCCGCAAAATAAATCGACAAGGGCTTGTTCATGACGCCATTGACTGAGCAAGACCAGTCCTGCCGCAAGATTTTCTTTCAGCGGTGCCTCACCCTTATCGTCGCGTCCACGCCAACCACGTTTGAATAAGGACTCGCCGCTCCAATCGATATATAAACTTAGACTTTCTTCGTCGAGATGCCCAACGATGCGAACATCGGGCTCGACCGTATCAACGGATGGCCGCTCATTGATCTGGTCGCGAAAGCAGTCGATGATGCCATCTTTGATTCGCAGTGTTAAGAACTGCAACGATCTGGCTCTTGCACGGGTGGCACTGAGGTCCACACGCAAGCGCTTATCAAGGTCGAAATGATCGGTCCATTGCTGACGACGCGCGATTTTGTAAACGTCATCGTCTTCGCGTACACGGCCTGACCCAAGCCAGCATAGAATACGGCTTGCGATACGGCTATAAAGATTGGCGCGATAGCCGCAGGCACGGTCGCCTTCAAAATGCACACCCGATGCCTTTATGCGAAGCCCATGCGCACCGAACGACTTAAGTTCTTCAGCAAGCACTTGCTCCAAACCACGCGGGCAGGGGGCAAAAAATCGAAAATGCTCGTTGCCCATCGTGGCTCAGCTAAAGGGCTTGATCACGACCAACGCCACCACCGCTAGCAACACCAACACCGGTACTTCGTTGAACCAGCGAAACCATACATGGCTGCGCTTGTTTTGCTGCTGCCGGAAATTTTGCAAGATTCGGCCGCAGGCTATGTGGTAAGCAAGCAAGACCAGGATCAATATAAGTTTAAGATGCATCCATAAGCTGCCAGCGCCCACCCCGAATCCAAGCCACAGCCAAAAGCCAAGGCCGAGCGCTAGCCACATCAAAGGTCGCATGAAACGATAAAGCTTGCCTGCCATGAGAAGCAGGCGCTCGCGTTCTGCTGTCGCATCGGCATCGATCATCGCAAGATTGACAAAGATCCGCGGCAAATAAAACAGGCCAGCAAACCAGCTCGTTACAAAAACAATATGAAAAGTCTTCACCCAAAGATAAGTCATGACTGGCGAATCTCGCCCGTGCCAAACACGACATACTTCTGTGAGGTCAGGCCTTGAAGTCCGACCGGGCCGCGGGCGTGCAATTTGTCGGTGGAAATGCCAATTTCTGCGCCAAGTCCGAATTCAAAACCATCGGCAAAGCGAGTTGATGCATTGATCATGACCGAAGCGGAATCGACTTCTCGGATGAATCGCATAGCTTTGTTATGATTTTCAGTAATGATTGCGTCGGTATGCTGAGATCCATACCGGTGAATATGCTTGATCGCTTCATCGATGCCGTTGACGGTTCTTATCGCAATGATGGCTGCAAGATACTCGGTGGACCAGTCCTCCTCCGTTGCAGCGATACAGGCAATGTCGGCAGCCTTTAGGATGCGCGCTGCCTCATGATCGACTCGCATCTCGACAGCCTTTTCGCTGTAAATGGCCGCAATCATTGGCAAGAATGATTCGGCGACTGGTAGATCGACAAGCAAAGTCTCCATCGTGTTACAGGGTGAGTAACGTTGCGTCTTTGCGTTGTCGGCAATTCGAGTGGCCATTGCTAAATCGGCATCACGGTCAACAAAAACATGACAAATACCATCAAGATGTTTAATCGTAGGAACCTTAGCCTCGCGACTGATACGTTCAACCAAGGATTTTCCGCCCCGGGGAACGATGACATCAACCCATTGCGGCGACTGGATTAAGGCTCCCACAAGGCCTCGATCGCGTTGTTCGATGGCTTGAACCGCGTCGGCAGGAAGGCCCGCAGCCTCAAGCGCGTCACGCATACATGAGGCGAGCGCTTGGTTGGTATGCAAGGCCTCAGAGCCACCGCGCAAAATCGTTGCATTGCCCGATTTGACGCATAGTGCCGCCGCATCAATCGTGACGTTAGGCCTTGATTCGTAAATAATTCCTATGACACCGAGCGGTACTCGCATTCTGCCAACCTGGATGCCCGATGGTTGTTGTGAAAGCTCGGAGATGGCGCCAACCGGATCCGGGAGTGAAGCGACTTGTTCGAGCCCTTTGCACATGCCCTCGATCACTGTTGGACTCAACTTAAGCCGGTCGATCGCAGCTGACTCAAGGCCCACTTCGCTTGCCCTGAGCAGGTCGCGCTCGTTCGCTTTTAAAAGGCTGTCAATCCTTGCATTGATTATTTGCGCTGCAAGCCTTAATGCTTTGTTTTTTGAAGCAGTTGCGGCCTTCGTCATTATCGTGGCTGCTTGTTTGGCACGCGCACCGATCGTATCGATAAGGTCTTGGTAGTCAATGCTCGAGACAGGGGCGCGATCGTTCATCGTTCAAACCTAAAAAAGACTTGTTGCTTGCGATGCCCCATTATCCTGCTCACTGCATCTCGGCAGCAAGTAGGCGATCCTTGGCGCGGCTTTGTGATGTGAAGAGGAGCACAAGGGTACGCATCGACTCGCGCATATCGTTACCGATTCCTTTGATTGCGCGATCGGTGCTTGCCGCTGCGGCAAGCAAACCTAGGCTTTGCGCCGGATTGATGCGCTCAAGGGCTCGTGTGTAGGGAAGCTCCCGCGTACCGAAGAGCCGCAGCGCCCTGAAAGCCTGGCTTTTAGACTGTCCTGAAGC
>OMIE01000069.1 GCA_900299025.1 Burkholderiaceae bacterium | reverse complement strand
CATTCATGACACCCCCTTTTGGTGCAACGCTCTTCTACATGAAAGGGACAGTCCCTCCTGGGGTAAGCATGTCCGATGTATATAAGGGCATGTATCCCTTTGTTGCGCTGCAAATCCTCGGCCTTTTGCTGTGCATTGCCTTTCCAGAAATCGTGCTCTGGCTGCCACGCGTGACCGGTATGCTCGATTGAACCCTACCTGCGGTATCCTAGCCACTTCACTAGCGGAGGGGCATTCATGATTTCACGTCGGCAGTTTGTGCGAAGTATTGGTACGGTTGCGATGGGTGCTTCGGCATGGGATGTGGCGGCACAATCGTGGCCGACCAAGCCAATTCGTTTGTTGATTGGTTTTTCTCCGGGTGGCGGTACCGATATTGTCGCTAGGGCTTTAGCGCCCAAAATGGCAGAAGTCCTCGGGCAACAAATTGTTCTGGAAAATAAGCCAGGTGCCTCGGGCACAATTGCGGCCGATCTGGTTGCTAAAGCTGCCCCGGATGGCTACACATTATTGATGGGGCACTCGAATTCAAATGCAGTGGCACCTTTTGTAATGAAGGTCCCTTATCAAGCAGCCAGCGATTTCACGCCGATAACTTACATTGGATACGTACCCAACGTACTCGTAGTCCACCCTTCGGTTCAGGCCAATTCCGTAGCCGCTTTGATCAAGCTTATCAAGTCAAAGCCTGGTGAGATGACGTACGCATCTTCTGGCATCGGAAGTTCGCAACATCTTGCTGGGGCTTTGTTTTCACGGATTGCCGGACTGCAAATGAATCATGTGCCCTACAAGGGAAGCGGGCAAGCAATCGTTGACTTGCTTGCAGGCCAGGTACATATGAATTTTGACACGATGCCACCGGTGCTTGAGCATATCCGGAACAAAAAAATCCGAGCTTTGGCAATCTCAACGCCCAAGCGAATTTCGCAACTTGCAGAAGTACCTACCTTTGAAGAGGTCGGGATTACAGGATTTGATGTGACCAATTGGTACTCGGTGATGGGCCCTAAGGGTATGCCTAATGACATGGTAGTAAAACTGGATCGCGCGGTGAAAACGGCCATGAATGATCCAAAAATAAGAGCAACCTTGGATGCGCAAGGACTTCAGTCGGGAGGGGCAGCTACCCCTGAAGAGTTTAAACAGTTCTTGTCAGCTGAATTGGAAAAATATGCGCGAATTGTTAAAGATCTAAATATAAGATCGGATTAGAGCGGGTATAAAGGGACCATGTTGGGGTTAGCATTTTAAGATGCATCGGCCCCGAATGTTTCCCTGTCGCAAATTTTCGAGAACCTTTGAGCTGCTCTCAAGACTTTCGATGGTGAGAGGCATGTCAGGTAAGACGCCGCTACGGGCGATACCCATCAAGTCGTGCATATCCTGAAGACTGCCGACATAAGAACCCTCGATCGATAATGACTTCATCGTTACCATGGCCGGCACGATCTTGCTAGCACCACCAAAAAGCCCCACACAAATCATCTTCCCCGATTTGCGCAACGCTGAAACCCCAAAGCTAAAGCTATCAGCCGAGCCTACAAAATCAATAGCGGTCGCCGCACCGCCTCCAGTTGATTTTATAAGCGATTTCAAAACGCCCTCTTCATTGGGATCAATCAATTCGCCAGCGCCGGCCTGTTTGGCCAGATCCCACTTGGCTCGGTCTTGCTCAACCACAAAAGGCGCAAGTCCAAACATGTGTCTCGCAAGTCGTATACCGGAGAGCCCAACGCCGCCTGCGCCGATAATCATCAACGGTTGATCCCTGTTGACCTGTGAAACTTTTTTCAAGGCACCATAAGCCGTAAGTCCCGAACAAGCGTATGTACAAGCCTGCTCTTCGGCAAGCGGCCCGTAATCGATCAAATATCTAGGATGTGGAACCAAAAGATGGCTCGCAAAGCCGCCATCTCGATGAACCCCGAGCGCCTGCGGTTTGTTACAAAGTTGTTCTTCGCCGGCCTGGCAAATCGAGCACTGGGCACATCCGATCCAGGGAAAGACTACAAAGCGCTCGCCTAGTGATACGTGCGTGACGTCGGGACCAAGCGCTGCAACGGTTCCAGCGATCTCATGGCCAAGGGTTCGAGGAATCTGCATCGCCTTGCCCATATCGAGCCGAGCGCCACCACCGAGATCAAAGTAGCCATCTTGTAAGTGCACATCGCTATGGCATACGCCGCAGCTGCCAATGCGGATTAAGACCTGACTGCCCTCAAGCTGAGGTAACTCACGCAGCTTCTTGACAAGTGGCTGTCCAAATTGTTCGAGTTGGTGGCTGATTACGTTCATCGGCTTTCATCCTATGCTTAGTTCCTGAGGCGCTGAGCCTCAGTCTGTCAAAGGCCTAGGTAGGACGCAAGCTCGGGATTGTCGCGAAGCGCCCCCGATGTTCCGCTAAGGACGACTTGGCCTTTTTGAAGGACCATGGCTCTGTCCGATTGGGCAAGTACTTTACGGTAATCACGATCAACAATGAGTGTGGCGATACCGTCTTCGCGTATGGTGCTGATGACCTTCCAGATCTCAGCCACGATCAACGGAGCAAGCCCCTCAGTTGCTTCATCGAGCACGATCAAATCGGGTTGTGTCATTAATGCACGACCGATCGATAGCATTTGTTGTTCCCCCCCTGAGAGCTGGGCTCCGAGGTTGTTGATGCGTTCGGCAAGTCGCGGAAATGTTTGTAAGACCCGGTCAAGGTCCCATCCCCTTGAACGGCCCTGCACAGGGGGCGCAGCCATGATCAGATTTTCGCGAACGCTTAAGTTGGGAAAAACGCCGCGACCCTCAGGTACATAAGCGACGCCGAGCCTGGCAATTTCGTGCGGCCTGCACTTTGACACTTCTTTCCCAAACAAATACACCCGCCCATCGCGTTGGCTGACATGGCCGAGGATGCTGCGAATCAGCGTGCTTTTTCCCATACCGTTACGGCCCAATAAACCCATGGTTTCACCGCGCGCGATATGGACATCGATACCATGAAGAATATGGCTTGAACCATACCAGGCATGAATACCTTGTGCATTCAGAATCGGGTCATGCATTTGCTGAGGGTTCATCTCAATGGCCTCCTAGGTAGGCGGCTTGCACCTCGGCATTATTTCGGACCTCCTCGGGTGTGCCTGAAGCGATCACTGAGCCATTGACCATCACAGTAATTTGATCGGCAATGCGAAAGACGGCATCCATATCATGTTCTACTAATAAGATCGCATGATCCTCCCTAAGCTTTTCAAGCAGTGTGAGCATGCGATCGGTCTCTTCAGCCCCCATGCCGGCAAGCGGTTCATCGAGTAACAAGACCTTCGGGTCGCTTGCCAAACACATGGCTATTTCAAGCTGCCGCTTCTGGCCGTGACTTAACAGACCAGCCGTTTGGTCTAGCCAGTCCTGAAGGCCTGCGAGTTGAGCAGCTTCGCGGGCCGCAGCCAGGCTTTGCACGCAGCTCGAGGCAGATTGCCACCAGTGCCATGGCTTGGGTATTCTTGACTGTGCGGCAAGCCTGCAATTCTCGAGCACACTGAAGCTCGGGAAGATCGTATTGCGCTGGTAGCTGCGTCCCAAGCCGGCTTGGGCACGGCGTGGCTGTGACCACGCAGTGATGTTCTCAGACCTTAAATATATCGATCCAGAAGACGGAGCAATTTCGCCAGAAAGCATATTGATCAGTGTGGATTTCCCCGCGCCGTTGGTGCCAATGACCGCGTGAACCTCACCAAGACAAAAGTCTAACGACACCTGATTGACAGCAATCAAGCCGCCCCACTGTCGGGTGAGCGCCTCGCATCGAATCAATGCCTCCGATCGATTGGGGGCTGCCTTAGTGACTGACATCAGTACCTCCCAAGCTTTGCGCCCGACGTGAAGATCGCCCCCATAAACGCGCTTGTAACTGCGCAGGGACACCAACCAGTCCGCGAGGTAGCAAAGCAACGCTGGCGATGATGCTAAGGCCAAGCCCGAGGTGCCAGTGCTTAGCAAATGCACCGAAGATCGCCTCGGACTTAAACAATTCCTGTAGCAGTGCAAACGCGAATGCGCCGATGAGCGCCCCACGAAGATGTCCAATGCCACCTAAAATAATCATGATCAACACCGCGCCCGATAAGTGCCAACTCAGCATTTCGGGGTTGACAAAGCCGTCCTTCACGGCAAACAAGAAGCCCGCGAGACCAGCGAGGCCGCCGGAGATGGTGAAGGCTGCAAGTTTGTAGGCATAGGTAGAAAAGCCAGCGGCTCGCATGCGTTGTTCGTTTACCCGAATGCCAGCCAATGCGCGACCGAAGCGTGAACCTGATAGCCGCGCAAGAAAGACAAACACAGCGATCAAACTCAATAAAGTTACAAAATAAAGTGTGATCGGTTGATCCAGATCAAAGGGACCAAAAACTGGTTTGATATATAAATAAATACCATCAGTGCCGCCCCCAAGTGGGGTATCGTGAACGACGTAATAAGCCATTTGTGCAAATGCCAGGGTGACCATGATGAAGTACACACCCGACGTGCGTAGTGATAAGGCACCGACAATAAAGGCGTAAATCGATGCTGCCAGAATAGCAAGCACCCATAGTGCAAGGCCTGCTGCATCGTTCGATGGTGAGAGCAAGACGGTGGCGTAGGCACCAATGCCGAAAAATGCTGCCTGACCAAAGCAGACGAGCCCGGTGCCGCCCACGAGCAACTCGAGGCTTAAGGCAAAAATTGCGTAAATCATAATTTTCGTGACGAGATCAACCCCAAACTTGCCACCGACAAGCGGATAAAACGCTAGGGTGGCAAAAAAGGCGAGCACGAAAAAGAGGGCGGCGGACGGCTTAGATAGCATGGTGTGGGCCTTGTTATTCGGTGTGGTAGGGATTACCCAGCTTTGAAGAGCCCTTGAGGCTTCCACAGCAAAATCAAGGCCATCAAGACATAAACCAGAACGCCAGAGGCTTGCGGTAGCAATACCTTGCCGAAGGTATCCACAAAGCCAATTAACAGTGCGGCCAGTAAAGCTCCACGTATGGAGCCTATGCCGCCAATCACCACAACAACAAAGCAAATGATTAGCACTTGACTGCCCATGTTGGGGTAAACCGAAGAGACAGGGGCGGCAACCATGCCGGCAAAAGCTGCTATCGCGACTCCAGCGGCGAACACGACACGATATAAAAATTGAATATCAACGCCTAGCGATTGCACCATTTCCCGGTTGCTACTGCCAGCTCGGATCATCATGCCAAGCCTTGTTCGGGTGAATACCAAGTACATGCCAATTGCAAGCGAAATACAAAGAGCACTCATGAAAAGGCGATAAACCGGGTAAGTCATCGTATCGCCCAACGCGATAGACCCAGATAAAAAATCGGGGGCGCTAACGCCGTGCACATCGTCGCCGATGATGAGACTTCGTAATTCCTCGAACACTAAAATGAGGCCATAGGTCATGAGTACTTGTTGCAAGTGCTCGCGCTCATAAAGATAGCTATAAAAAGCCCATTCAAGAAAATAGCCAAGCACAATCGCGAGAAAGAGACCAACGAGCAAGGTGGCAAAAAACCCGCCGCCGAAGCTGCTTTGCACGATCGGTGCAAGACCAAAGGCCATGTAAGCACCGATCATGTAAAAACTTCCATGGGCTAGATTGATCACTCCCATAATCCCGAAAATCAGCGTTAGTCCTGATGCGACTAAAAAAAGTAGCAGACCATACTGAAGGGCGTTTAAGCATTGGATGAGAAAAATCGAAAAGTCCATGAAATATTCCAATAGCAGCCTGAGCGTGATAACGCGTTGCAGCTTGCTTACATCTTGCAGCCGCGACCAGGATCAGCAAGCCCTTTGGAAGCCACGCTGATCACTTTGTTTTCTTTGCCAACCACTTGCCTTAAGTAAAAGTCTTGTACCGGGTTATGGTTTTTGCCCAAAGTGAAGGTGCCCCTTGGACTATCGATCTTTGCGACTTTGAGCGCCGCAGCAAATTCAGCTTTCTTACTGATATCACCTTTGACAGCGCTGAGACCCGCCGCGAGCATCTGGGCTGCGTCATAGCCCTGTACCGCATACACATCGGGCTGTAGCTTGAAGGTCTTTGCATAGGCAAGTCGGAATGCATTGTCACGTGCACTAGCAAGGCTGTCCGCATAATGCAGCGTGGTGAAGAGACCATCGGCATCGGCGCCTTGCGCTTCAAGCGTACCGTCGGTGAGGAATCCAGCCCCATATAAGGGAATCGATTTCTTCAAACCTGCAGCAGCATAATCTTTGACAAACTTTACAGCGCCACCACCGGCAAAAAAGGTATAAACCGCATCTGGCTTGGTTGCTGCAATTTCTGTTAGCAGGGCTTGAAACTCGACGTTGGGGAAGGGTAGGCTCAACTCTTTGATGACCTTGCCGCCACCTTTTTCATAGGCTTCTTTAAATCCCCGGACCGACTCGTCGCCGGCGGCGTATTTCCACGTGATGGTCACAACGCGCTTGTGCCCCTTTTTCGCCATCACTTCGCCCATGGCATAGCCAGGTTGCCAGTTGCTAAAACTAGAGCGGAAAATGTTCGGTGCGCACATAGGGCCTGTCACGGCATCAGCACCCGCATTGGGTACAATAAGAACTGTGCCGCTATCTTTGGCGACTTTGGCCATTGCCATAGCAACGCCGGAATGTACAGTGCCTATAAGTACATCGACGTTATCACGCTTAATGAGCTTGTTGACGTTGTCAGTGGCTTTAGCCGGATCTGATTCGTCATCGACTTTGACCAATTCGACCTCGCGACCACCGAGCTTGCCACCTTGTTCATTCAAGTGGAGCCGAAAGCCATTCTCAATGGCATTGCCAAGCGCTGCGAATGTGCCGGTATAGGGCAGCATTAATCCAACTTTTAGCTTGCCGTCTTTGCTTTGTGCAATGGCAGGCATCGCACCCGCAACTGCAAGTGTAAATCCACAAGCAACGGCGCATGCGAGGATGCGACGCTTGCCGGTGCTGGCAGGCTTTACTTGTTGAAATGCTTGTCCTAGTGCTTGTCTCATCGTTATCATCCTTATGGTTGTTAAAACGTTATCTTAAGCCCTGGCAGTTCGACTTGGGCTTAACGCTTCAGGACTCTGAGGCGTTGCGCGCTTGTTCCATCGCTCTTAACTTAAAGCGTTGAATCTTGCCCGTTGCGGTTTTGGGCAAATCAGCGACAAATTCGATAAAGCGCGGGTACTTGTATGGGGCAAGCCGTTCTTTTACCATGGCCTTCAGCTCATCTTCGCTGACTTGGCAACCAGGCTTTAGAACGATGAAAGCTTTAGTCTTCGTGAGACCGTCGGCGTCTTCTTTGCCAATAACCGCAGCTTCCAGTACGGCAGGATGTTGGATAAGTGTTGCCTCAACTTCAAAAGGACTCACGTAAATCCCGCTGACTTTGAGCATGTCATCGCTTCGTCCTGCATACGTATAGCTGCCATCGCTGTTTCGAATATATTTGTCGCCGCTTTTTGTCCAGGCGCCCTGAAAGGTTTCGCGCGACTTGCTTCGATTACCCCAATACATCATCGCAGCCGAAGGGCCATGGATATAAAGATCCCCAGGTTCACCATCCGGAACCGCCTCGCCTTGTTCGCCGCGAAGCTCTACCTCATAGCCCGGTACTGGCCAGCCGGTGCTGCCGTAGCGGACTTTCTCGGGTGTATTGCTGAGAAAAAT
>OMIE01000068.1 GCA_900299025.1 Burkholderiaceae bacterium | reverse complement strand
GAAGACTCGGTTGCGGTTGTTGATGCTGAGGATAAGGTAGCGGCTTATGCCAATTGGCTTGGCATTGTTCAGGGAAGCCTGAGTGAAGAAATGACCAAGGCTGGCAAACGCTTCATCCGCACCCTCAATCCTGATCGTCATTACCAGGGCGTCGATGGTTCAGAGAAAATTTTGCATGGTCGATCGCTCTTGTTTTTAAGAAATGTTGGCCATTTGATGAGCAATCCCTCGATTCTTTATGGGGGAGGGAAAGAAATTCCCGAAGGCATTCTCGATGCCATGATTACAACCGCAATTGCGATGCATGACCTAAAGAGGATGGACAAACCTGGCATTCGTAATACAAGAACAGGATCGGTCTATATTGTAAAACCCAAAATGCATGGCCCCGAGGAAACAGCTTTTGCATGTGAGCTCTTTTCACGCGTGGAGTCCGTACTCGGGCTGGAGCAGCATACGGTCAAGCTCGGCATCATGGATGAGGAGCGCAGAACAAGTGTCAATTTGAAAGCCTGTATAGCGGCCGGGTCCTCACGGGTTGCCTTTATCAACACAGGATTTCTCGATCGGACGGGTGACGAAATGCATACAGCGATGCATGCTGGCCCGATGCTGAGGAAGGCGGCGATGAAATCAACGCCTTGGATTGCCGCCTACGAGCGCAACAACGTGCTTGTGGGTCTTTCATGCGGTCTTCGCGGCAAGGCGCAAATTGGCAAAGGTATGTGGGCCATGCCGGACTTAATGGCAGCCATGCTCGAACAAAAAATCGCCCACCCCAAAGCGGGTGCAAACACAGCCTGGGTGCCATCGCCGACGGCAGCGACCTTGCACGCGATTCATTATCACCAAGTCGATGTTGCTGCGATTCAGCAGTCAATGGAAGCGATTGACGAGCGACATGAGCGCGAAGCTTTGTTGCGTGACTTATTGAGTATTCCAGTCAGTGCCGACGCCTCGTGGTCAGCGCAAGAAAAGCAAGAGGAAATTGAAAATAATGCGCAAGGCATTCTTGGCTACGTAGTGAGATGGATCGATCAAGGTGTTGGTTGCTCAAAAGTTCCTGATATTCATAACGTTGGCTTGATGGAAGATAGGGCTACGCTGCGGATCTCGAGCCAGCATATTGCAAACTGGCTACGCCACGGCATTGTGAGCAAGGAACAGGTCAAGCAGGTCTTTGAACGCATGGCGGCTGTCGTTGATCAGCAAAACGCCGGTGACCCCTTGTACCGTCCGATGGCCAAGCAATTTGACCGCTCGATGGCCTACCAAGCCGCTTGTGATCTCGTGTTCAAAGGATTAGAACAGCCCAGCGGCTATACCGAACCCTTGCTTCATGATTGGCGTCTCAAGTTGAAGGCGCGCGACAAGAAAGAAGGTATTGCCTGACGATCACGAAGTATTTGCCGGGCTGCATGTCGGCCCGGCAAACCGCTGACGCCACCCCCAGGATGCGCACCGGAGCCACAAAGATAAAGCCCAGCGAGCGGCATTCGATAAGCACCCCAGCCAAGTAAAGGTCGAGCAGCCCACAGCTGAGAAAGGCTCATTTTGCCGTGAAAGATATCGCCCCCAACAAGCGAAAAATCGCGCTCTAAATCAAGCGGTGAGTGGGCAGCGTAGCCGAGAACCGACTGCTTAAAGCCAGGTGCAAATGCCTCGATCACCTGAAAAATTGATGCCACAGCAGCCTGCTTGTGCGCCTCATCCCACTGAACACCGCCAGGTAGCTCGCGTCGAAAGTGCTGGCAAAACAAGCTGGCAACATGGCAGCCCTCAGGCGCGAGGGTATCGTCAACCGTGCTAGGAATAAGCATTTCAACGATCGGACGCTTTGCCATGCCTTGGTCAATCGCATCCCTATAGGCTTGATCCATCCACTGCAGACTTGGACTTAGAATAATCCCGCTTGAATGGTGTGGGCCATACTCGGGGTGGGCAGTGAACCGAGGCAAACGGCTCAAGGCTACATTCATCCGAAAGCTTGCCGATTCGGATTGATAATGAGACATTGATTGCCGAAAGTCTTCCGGCAGATCAGCATCGTTTAGCAGTTGCTGACTCATGATACGCGGATGCGTGTTGCAAGCTAAAACATCTGCTTCTTTAAACAATCCAGACTCGAGCATCACGCCCTGCGCGCGTCCTCGATCATGAACAATCCGATGAACAGGCGCATCGCGATGCAAGCCAACCCCCAATTGTTCGCAGGCTCGTACCATGGCCTGGGTGATTGATCCCATACCACCAATCGCATGTCCCCATTGACCTTGCTTGCCGTTAACACCGCCAAAGCAATGGTGAAGCAAGACATAGGCTGAACCAGGCATGCGCGGTGTTCCGAGATGTCCCACGACAGCGTCAAAGGAAAAGAGCGCTTTGACCGCATCGCTCTCAAACCATTGCGACAAGTGGTCCTCAGCACTCTCGCCCATTAATCGGAGCAAGACCTGTCGATCGGCAGCACTCAGTTGACCCAAATCGCGCAGCCGCGCAAAAGCTTCGCTACTGTTCTTGAGCCAATTGCGCCAGGATGACTCAGCTTCCCAAGCCGGTGGTACCTCCCTCGCGAGCTTAGCAAGTGCCTGCCCCATACGCTCGAGCTGCGCATAATAAGCAGGAAGCGCAGCAGCGTCTTTTTCTGAAATTTTCGCAAATGAGGCCTGTGTTGCAGCCAAACCGCCGCCGGCGCTTAGGCTTTTGCCATCTTCAAGCGGTAGAAAATTAGACAAAGGGCGTTCAACAATCCTCAGTCCAAAGTCGCGCAATCGCATGTCCTCGATGATTGCTTCATCAAGCAAGCTCACCGTATAGCTGGCAATCGAATTGCGAAATCCTGGAAAAAAGCTGTCGGTAATCGCCGCGCCCCCTAAAACAGGGCGCTTTTCATAAACATCAACGCGCCACCCTGCCCTTGCCAAATAAAAGGCGCAAACAAGACCATTATGACCTGCACCAATTACAATCGCTCGGCCGGCGCTTGAATCCTTCTTTTTCATTAATCATTCACAAAGTAACGAAGCATGCGTATAGTGCCAGCCCTGAGATGACATACAAGGTAATCTTTTTTGGCGGAACAGGCGATTTGGCATGGCGCAAGCTCATGCCAGCGATGTATGAAGCCTTTCGACATGGTGCACTGCCTGGCGAAGGTAGGATTCTCGCAGCAGCCAGAGAGCGCCACGATGACGCGAGTTATCGACTGTGGCTGGCTGAGCGATTTTCTCAGCTATCTTGGGCGGAACCTTTTTGCGAGCAGGCCTTTGCTCAGTTCGCCGAACAATTACACTACCTACCCATGGATCTCTCAGATCCACAGAGTTATACCCAGCTTCGCGCATGGATCGACCGTGAACCAGCAGACGCCATCGTCATTTATCTCGCTACAGCGCCCAAGCTATTCACCCAAATCTGTCTCTCGCTTGGTAAGGCAGGCCTGAATCGTTCCTCCATTCGGATCGTTCTAGAAAAACCACTTGGACACGACTTGGAGTCGGCCATTGAGATCAACGAGGCAGTCCTTTCAGTATTCAAAGAGCAGCAGGTTTTCCGGATCGACCATTATCTTGGCAAGCAATCGGTGCAGAATTTAATGGCACTTCGATTTGGCAACTCGCTTTTCGAGCCGCTTTGGCGCCGTGAATGGATTTCGAGCGTACAAATTACTATTGCAGAGGATTTGGGCGTCGAGAAACGCGGTGCCTACTACGACCACAGCGGTGCACTCAGAGATATGGTTCAGAACCATCTCTTGCAATTACTTTGCATGGTTGCCATGGAACCGCCTTCCAGTGATGACGCAGATTCGGTACGCGATGAAAAGTTAAAAGTGTTGCGAAGCCTTCGTCCTTTTAGCGCGGCCGACGTCGCCCAGTATGTCGTTCGTGGCCAGTACCGGGCTGGAAGCATCGCGGGTCATGCGGTCAAGGCTTATCGCGATGAGCCTGGCGTCGACCCAGAAAGCACAACAGAAACCTTTGTCGCGCTACGTGCCGAGGTCGAAAACTGGCGCTGGGCCGGCGTTCCTTTTTTCCTGAGAACGGGTAAGCGATTAGCAACACGTGGGGCCGAAATAGTCATCAATTTTCGACCTGTTCCACATTCTATTTTTCAGGCTCCAATTGGCTCAGAAAATAACCGCCTCGTCATCCGCCTGCAACCCGAAGATTCGATCGAGCTTCATTTGCTAGCAAAGGCTTCAAGGCGCGACCGAGCCGAGCAAGGTCGGCTTGCGCCGGTTGCGCTGGACTTAGATTTCAAAGAGGCATTTGGTTCTCAAAGCATCGAGGCCTATGAGCGTTTATTGCGAAAAGTTATCGCTGGTCGGCTTGACCTTTTTGTGCGCTTTGATGAGCAACGAGCGGCATGGTCATGGGTCATGCCGATTCTTGAAAGCTGGGCCCAACACCCTGAAACCTGCAGACCCTATGCGGCTGGCACTTGGGGCCCCCCCGCGGCAAGCGCTCTCACGGCTCGCGAAGGCATCACCTGGCCAGAAGAACGGTGAACTTTGACGCGACAACAGATTCCAAAAGCTATAAATTTTCCTCGTGGCCGAGTT
>OMIE01000067.1 GCA_900299025.1 Burkholderiaceae bacterium | reverse complement strand
TTCTAAAAGCTATAAATTTTCCTCATGGCCGAGTTAGCCCTCAACGCTAAGCGGTGAAGGCCCGCTCAAGGGCCTGAGCCTGGCTTGCTAAATCCCGAATCAACAGCCAGTCTTCTTTCGCAAGCGCCGTTGCAGGAATCATCCAACTGCCACCAATGCAAGCGACATTGCTCATGGCCAAATAGTCCTTAGCCTTGCTGACATCGATACCGCCTGTGGGGCAAAAGATGGTTTCAGCAAATGGACTTGCGAGCGACTGTATGAGTCGCATGCCGCCGATGGTCTCAGCAGGAAAGAGCTTTACAAAATAGAATCCATCACGATTAGCCCGCATCAACTCACTAGCACTTGCAATCCCGGGTAGCAAGTCAAGGCTATGCTTCCTACAGGTCTCGCCCAAGTCTGGGTCATACCCAGGACTTACCGCAAACTGAGCCCCTGCATCGACCACCGCCGACACCTGGCTGATCTGCCTGAGCGTACCGGCACCAATCAATAGTTCTGGAAAACGCGTTCTTAAGCTGCTTATGGCGTCAAGTGCACAGGCCGTCCGAAGCGTGATTTCAAGTACGGTGAGCCCTGCCTCAGCAAGCGCCTCTGCCAGCGGTATCGCCTGTTCAATGTCCTTGATTACGATCACAGGCACGACCGGCCCTCGGGCCACCATACGCTTGAAAACGGCCGGTAAGTCTTGCTCCCGCGTGAGAGAAAGAGCCGATGACTCGGAGGCTTTGCCTTGGGCTGACGACTCTATCGCTCGAGATTGAACTGAATCGATGGTTTTGTTTTGATTTACCAACTACACGCCCCTTGCTCTGGATTTGATAACTTTTTTCTTAGCCCTGCAAACAATGTGCGGCCAAGACTTCCATCTTGTTTGTCATGCGTTGAATGATGAGCAGAAAGGTGATGGTCACGTCGACGCCTCAATTCCTCATCGGGTACATGACATTGCAAGATGCCCTTGCTGGCATCAAGATGAATCATATCGCCATCGCAGAGCCATTGAATCGGCCCTGACTCGCTAGCCTCAGGCCATAAATGAATCGCAGCCGGGATCTTGCCCGATGCCCCACTCATGCGACCATCGGTCACAAGCGCCACGCTAAAGCCTTTTTTTTGTAACACTGAAAGCGGTGGCGTCAGCTTATGTAACTCGGGCATACCATTTGCTCGTGGTCCCTGCCCTCGCAAGACTGCGACAAAGTCGCGCTCAAGTGCACCTGCGTCAAAGGCTCGAAGAAAATCCTCTTGTGTTTCGAAGACCAATGCGGGCGCAAATACCTCCCAATTAGCCTGGGGAACCGCAGAGGTCTTGATGACTGCTCGGCCCAAATTACCCTGCAGCAGACGCAAACCACCTTGTGCATCAAAAGGATTGTGATAACTGCGAAGTACCGATTCGTCGGCGCTTTGCCGATTGACAGCTTGTAGTCGTTCAGCCATGGTCTCGCCAGTTGCCGTAGGAACCTCCCCAAACAAAAGTCCAGCATCGAGGAGTTGAGCTAGGATATAGAGCGGTCCACCAGCAGCTTGCATCGCGTTCACATCAGCCTCTCCATTCGGATAAACCCTCGCAAGCAAGGGCGTGATCGTCGATAAGGCATCAAAATCGTCCCAGTCGATAACAATCCCTGCAGCCCTCGCGACCGCCACCCAATGGATGAGATGGTTGGTTGAACCGCCAGTTGCCAAAAGCGCAAGCATGGCATTCACAATCACCCTTTCATCGACCAACTCACCAATGCCCAAAAGCTTCGCTTTGCCTGCGCGAGCTTGCTGAACCTGGTCGATCAATGCGGCGACTGCTGCCTCATCGTGGATCAATCGCTCCTGACTTGAAGGCAAGGCAAATGCTGCACCAGCTACATGTAAACCCATGGCTTCCAAGAGCATCTGGTTGCTATTGGCTGTGCCGTAAAACGTGCAAGTACCGGGAGCATGGTAAGCCTGGGATTCGGCTTCTAGCATTTCATCACGTCCTAGAAGACCTTGGGCATAACGCTCACGTATCGTACTTTTCTCTCGATTTGCTAAGCCCGAAGGCATTGGGCCTGCAGGCATAAACAAGGTGGGCAAATGCCCAAAATGCAAGGAACCAATCAATAAACCTGGAACAATCTTGTCGCATACGCCAAGACAAAGGCTCGCATCGAAGACTTCATGTGAAAGACCAATGGCTGTTGCTTGCGCGATGAGATCTCGGGACATGAGACTCAATTCCATGCCGCGTCTGCCCTGCGTAATACCATCGCACATGGCAGGCACACCACTCGCCACCTGAATGCTGGCGCCTCGCTGCGTTGCCCATTGCCTGATTCGCTGCGGATAGGCGGCATAGGGCTGATGTGCAGAAAGCATATCGTTATAGGCGCTTATAACTGCAAGATGGGGTGCACGCTCAAAACGAAGCTTTAACTTATCGGAAGCGGGCATTGCAGCCCAGGCATGCGCAAGATTGGCACAGCCCATGTTGTCGCGTATAGGAGGCCTGCCACGCTCGTTTGCAATTTGTTCAAGATAAGCCGCTCGCCCTGCTTGGCTGCGTCTTCTTATGCGTTCGGTAATCGAAGCAAGCTTGGGATTCATGCTTTATCCTCCGTGGACGAATCGAGGCTCAAACGGTGTGAGATCGCTGGCATCGGTGACATGGCAGTACTTAATCCATGACGTGGCCTCAACGGGTCAGTCTTGGGCCTCTTAGCGCTCTCCCCGATCCCTCGCCCGAGATACAACTCCCTGTGCGTAGCGAGACCAACAGCCAAAACATCAACCATTAATAAGTGGAGTATGCGACTCACCATGGGTAGATGCGTGTCGACATGCTCTAAGTGATTGATCACCAAGGCTGCATCGGCCCTTCGTGCCAGAGGTGATTTGCCAAGCGTAATTGCAAGCGTCATTGCGCCTGCTTGCTTTGCACTGTCAAGAGCATCAAGCAATTCCTGAGGGCTGCCACTGCTACTTATAACAAGCGCAAGCTCGCCTGGCCGCATTTTCTTGGCAACCAACACTTGTAATCGGCCCTCGACGTGAGCGGCACAGGGCACACCAAGGCGCAGTAGCTTGAACTGTGCATCGTGCGCGATGCCGCCGTAGTGACCCACGGCAAACAAATCAACCCGCGTTGCCTTTGAAAGCATATCGATCGCGAGCTCGAGTTGGTCGGCGTCGAGTTGATCGCGGACTTGGAGAATAGCTGACGCTGTATTACCAAAGACTTTTGCTCCTAGTTCTAGAACAGAATCGCGGACAGTGACTCGACTGTGCTGTAAGGGTACTGTGGCGGTAAGTCCTGAGGCGAGACGAAGCTTGAAGTCAGAAAGTCCTCGACAACCGAGACTGCGACAAAAACGGATAACCGTGGGTTGGCTAACCTCGGCCGCCGCAGCAATTTGGGCGATCGGTTCATTCAAGGCACTACGCGGCTGCGCCAAAACCCATTCGGCTACCCGCCGCTCTGAGGGTGATAAGTTGTCAAGGGCCTGTCGTAGTTGCGACAGAAACACACCACCCGGCACTGCTGAGAGGCTCGATAGCTGACTTTGCAAAATCGTTGAGGCGCCAATCCAGGTCGCCTGCTCGTCGGTAATAACATAACTTGGGATCGCTGCCAGATAATCACCAAATCGACCCTTATCCTCGAAACGGCTACGAAATTGGGATCGGTCGAAAAACGATCCTAATTTTGGTACGATGCTACCACCAATGAAAATGCCACCCAAGGCACCAAGCGTGACTGCGAGATTGCTCGCTGCTGTCCCAAGTACAGCGCAAAAAACATCGAGTGCTTCAACACAACGCGCATCCGAAGCATCGATAGCCCGCCTGCTAATTTGCGGAGCGCTCAAATTTTCCGTACGTTCTCCATGCTTCAGACAAAGTGCCTCATGAATGAGTCGCAGCCCCGGGCCTGAAAGCAATCGTTCGAAGGAAACATGCCCAAAGCGCTCGCTGGCGAACCGCCAAACTTCAAACTCACGCTCATCGCGCGGCGAAAAACTGCTGTGGCCTCCCTCAGATCCTAGCGAGAGCCAGGCGCCATCGGCAGGAATCAGGCCAGACATACCAAGGCCGCTTCCTGCTCCGATCAAAGCAATCACCCGGGCATCTTGCCCCCTTCCCTTGCCGATTTGTCGCGTCTGCCCCTCTCCTAGCAAGGGTAAGGCCATGGCTAGGGCAGAAAAATCGTTCACGACCACCAAGGTATCGAGGCCAAGTTGCTGCCTGCTTGCTTCGATCGAAAAATGCCAAGGCGAGTTGGTCATGCGAACCTGATCACCATCAACTGGCGTTGCAACCGCAATCGCGGCATGTTCGATGCGAGGCGCATCAAGCGCCTTGAGGTAACGTGACAGCGCCTCATCGAAGCTGGCAAACTCGGCACAGCGCAATCGTTCTACTTGCTTAAACACCCCAGGCGCTACCTCAAGGGCCATTCTTGCCCATGTTGCGCCAATATCGGCAATGAGTCGGGGAGTTCCAAACGTAGTCATTGAGCGCAACCTAGTTATTCTTTCGTGATGTTAATCGAGCCAAGTCAAAGAAAATCGGCACCTTGATCCTACCTATGAACACTGCCATTGCGAAGCAGTTGTAGTTTTGTTACCTTGCCGGCTGATCATCAGGATTGAACCACGTAAGTCCATCCATGCAAGCCCCCGCCCCTTACCCGATGCTGTTGGCCGACATCGGTGGAACCAATGCTCGCTTTGCCTGCGTTCAGCGCGCGGCCGGGCCTATCACTGCCATTCAAAGCTTCGCCATCGCCGATTTTCCGAGCCCCTTGGAAGCGATCAAGCACTACCGACAGCGCTGCTTTGATATGAGATTGCCTGGAGCAGAACGAGCCGAGTTTCGAACTGCCGCCATTGCCGTTGCCACACCCGTGCGTGGTGATCGTGTCGAGTTGACGAATGGCCATTGGTCTTTTTCAACGCAGTCTTTGCGGGCGACGCTGGCCCTTGATCACTGCATGGTTATCAATGACTTTGAGGCACTTGCCCTCGCTTTGCCCTATTTGCAAGCGTCGCAGTGGCAGAGCTTTCCGGGGCCACAACCTCGCAGCACTCAAGAGACGCTTGCTGTCATCGGCCCAGGGACAGGGCTTGGCGTTGCAGGCTTGAAGAAAATTGGAGGGGGTTGGGTTGCGCTCGCCGGTGAGGGTGGCCACGCAACACTCTCAGCGGCCGACGAGTGGGAGGCACAACTGATTGCCTGGGTACGATCAAGATACCCCCATGTATCTGCCGAACGGCTACTTTCAGGCGCAGGATTGCCACTACTTCACGAGGCTGTTTGTGCATTGAGCGGTCATTCCGGGGGCGCTCCGAAAACATATCAAGCGCCCGACATACTCGATCATCTCGATCGCGATCCACTATGCCAAAAAACAATGGCGAGCTTTTGTGCCTTGTTAGGCAGCTTTTGCGGCAATGTTGCTCTGATGCTCGGTGCTCGAGGCGGCGTATTCCTAGCAGGTGGCATTCTTCCGCGCATCCAAGATTTCGTCATCAACTCACAGTTACAGGCCCGATTTACAGCGAAAGGACGCTTCGAGGCGTATTTGGCAGATATTCCTTTAGCCTTAATTACCGACACCTATGCAGCCTTTTATGGACTGAGTGCCGCCTTGGAATCGCAACTAGCCACACTCAATCCGGTGTTCAATCGAAAGGGACCCATGGCGTCCATCTCGCGTGCCGCCGTAGGCTGAGCGCCTCCGAATTGGAAGGGACCGGCCAAGGGCTGAAGGGGGCGATAGCCTGCGTCATAGTCCCAGGTATTGATATAAATACGAGATCCATGCCACGATTCTCCAGGCCTCAATAAATGGCCAGGTAAACGGAATGTTATGCGCCGTGCCGCCGGATCTGCCTCAATCGCAAGATCAGCCAAAACCGCTGTACCTTCTCGTTCGTTTGATGAGTCCTTGCTTGAGAACAAGGCCTGAGACCACCCACCGAGCCTAGCCCTTAGATGCCAACGCATACCGTCGGGCAGGTTTCCAAACTGCAAGGGCATCGCAATCTGACCATCGCTTCGATTGGGAAGCTCAAGAAATAAGGTCAACATCACGTGATCAAAACCATAGCGTGGCGCCCAGCGCTGACTAATCGCCGCCAATTCGACGACAAATTCCAGTCCTTCGCCATCGGAAACAATCTCAACTTTGCGGAGATCAGCCGCACGGATAGCCTCCCAATGTGATCCCGTCGGATAGCGATAAGTGCCGCTCGGTCCCCTATCATCAAGCACAGGATCTGTCATGCAAAATAGCTTTCGGCGAGCACGCTTTAGCACGAAGCTTTGCGGCTGGCTCCATGCCTTTTGCTCCTCTCGGACAATAACGCTCAACGCTTCCTCGCCATCACCAATCCAGGCCGCCAGCGTTTCAGACGGCAAGCGCCCCTCCTCGTCCGCGACGAAGCTTAGTCTTTTAGCTGGGTCCCACTGTGCGATGAGATCGACCATACCTTGGGCTGGCTTGGTATTGCTTGAGGCTGACGGCCTATTGATCAGCGCAGCTGGCACCTCAAGTACGAGGGCTGAGCCTGGTGCCAAGACTATTAATCCTTCGCTTTCGTGATAAGTATTGCTGCCCCACATTTGATGCGCATCCCGGCCCCCGTCTTGATAAGCATCCCGGTCACCCTTTTGATAAGCATCGCGCCCCCCATCGGCCGACCAGGCTAAACGGATCCAGCGAGGATCAATCGACGATAGGCCCAGCAAGTTAAGTGGTACCGCTCTTGGCTGACTCGCGGTATTCATAAGGACCAAGCCTTCATGGCTGAAATCATCGGACCGATCAGCGTCTTGGGATGCGGCGCGAGCAAAGGCAAGCAGCCCAGGGCCATCCCGACTCGCGGCAATCGGTGTAAACCCAGCTCGTGACCAAAGCTTATTACTGCGTCGCAGTTCGCTAAGCGCACGGACCCACGTAGCCATCGGCGCATGAAGATCGAAATGCGATCGACCGCCTGAGCCCCAACCCGCCGCAAACATCGCAGGGCGCTGAAGCTTAAAGCCTTGTTCAGTGCCATAGTAGACCCCCGGAATGCCAGGCAAAGTCATCATGGCCAGCATTGCCAGACGAAGACTAGTTTCGTCGCCAGCACTTAGAAATCGATCAACGTCATGATTATCAAGAAATGAAGGCATCCAATGCCACCGGGGATGAAGTCTTTGCATCTCCGTCAAACGATCAAGTAAGTAAGCGGGCGATGCTCCCCTTGCAAAAACCTTATCAAAGGCGGCATAAAGTGGGAAATTGAGCATACCTCCCAGTACTTGACGCCCCGAGGCATCATGCATGTAAGACTCAATGCGTTTCGATTGGAGGCTTTCGCCTTTTCGGTCGATTCCGAAGCCTTCGCCAAAAGCAAAAAACCCGTTGATACCGCGCCTTGCGGCTCGCTCGTGCATACCGGGTGCGGAAGGATCAGGCGAGTGCATAAAATCGTAGAGAAATTCTGGGCTCACGTAAAAAGCTGTATCGATGCGAAATGCGTCGACACCCACCTTGTCGATCCAAAACCCATAGCTTTCTCTAAGTGCACGGCGCAGCGTTGGATGATCAGTATTCAAATCATCAAGCCCAGACATTTGGTAGCGCGCCTCTTGATCTGGATCATTATAATTACTGATCGCAGGGGTCCAATGAAAAATATGGTGGCGACGATCCTTTGCACGCCGCGGATCGTTCATATTGAAAGGCCATTGCAAAGGCGCTGCCGGAATCGAGCCACGATTGGCTTGATAGCTGCCGTTATGAGGATTTATATCGAAATAGTCGCCGGTATGGTTTAAAACAATGTCTTGAATGAGGCGCATCCCACGCTCGCGTAATCGCCTTGCCAGTCGCTGATAGTCAGCAAGCGTCCCAAGATGCGGATCAACCGATTTAAAATCAGCCGCCCAATAGCCGTGGTAACCGCTTGATTGTGTCTTGGGTTCCCACCATTGTTGACGCACTGGAGGACTAATCCAAACGGCGCTCATGCCAAGACCAGCGATATAGTCAAGCCGTCTTTCTAAGCCTTTGAGATCACCACCACTATAACGATCCGATCGTCGTGGGTCGTAAATCCCAAGATGCCGCGGTCCTTGCCTATTGTTTGAAGGATCGCCATCGTCAAAACGGTCTAATAGGACGAAATAAACGATTTGGTCTCGCCAATCCGCCATGGCCAGATTGTGCCAATGGGCCAAGATGAACGCGAGCAAAGCAAGGCAGGCAGTGCGACAAGCACTCATGGAGCGAGTAACCAAACGCCCGAAAATCGCGCAGGGAGCAAATAACCAGGCCCGCCATTGAGTGACGTACTCGGACGCAAAGCCATCGGCTCAGTCAAATCCTGGTCGAATCCTTGTCGCTCGAATAGGATTTGCTGGGCCTCGCGCGGCATACCCGGATAGTCGGCGTAGATCAGGGCAGGCTTTTTGCCGCTTAAGAACAAATCGGAGACTAAGGGCTGAACCTGATCACCGAAGTTATAGATGACAAGAAGACGCTCTGAGCCCAATTTTCGTTCTATCTTTAATACCGTCCCATTAGCTTGTACAGACAAGAGCTCACCCTGCGCCAAGGCTAATCGCTGAGTACGAAGTCGTACAAGGTTGCGATAGTGATGAAGTAGCGAGGCTGTGTCGTGTATCTGGCTTTCTACCGAGCGATCAGCCGCATTGCTTGAAAAGTTCCGAAAGGGTTTGCCTGCGTCGCTAAATCCATAAAGCGGTGCCTTTGAATGCCAAACCATCGGTGTTCTCAAGCTTGGATCACCGCTTAATCCCTGTCCGCCGGAAAGGCCGATTTCCTCGCCGTAATATATGAATGGCGTGCCAAGTTGCAGGAGATAGAGCGCGGCGGCAAGCCGGTAGGCCGTTTGATCGCCCCTTAACTGATCCCAGACCCTGTCACCGGCAAAGGCATCATGGTTTGCCAGCATCGTAGCGAGTGCGCCATCGCTAGGCATGTTTCTTAGGTAGTGTACGAGCGGCTCAATGGCGGTCTTGTCTCCCCGAGCCGCACGCAGGACTAAGGGACCGAAACCGAATGCAAAGGCCCTGCCGCAAGAATCTTGTGCTGCATAACGCAGTGGCTTGCCGACAGCTTCGCAGACAAGATAGCGATTGTCATAGCGCGATATCTCTGCCCGAACTTGCGCCAGGATGCGATGGTTTTCCTCCTGGTCGTACCAGTCGTTGGGGCCGTTTTCAACAAGATGGCTGACTGCGTCGAGTCGGAATCCATCGACCCCGCGATTGAGCCAAAACCGCATATGCGCCAGATGCCACTGAAGCATTGCTGGGTTACGCCAGTCAAACTCGGGCATCGTCGGTGAAAATGCAGCAAAGTAATAAGCAGACGAAGCATCAAGTGAGGCCTGACGCCAAGGGTTTGAACCAAAAATTTGCCAGGACGGCGACGGCGTGTTCTGAAACACATACCATGAACGAAAAGGACTATGAGCATTTGAACGTGCATCCATAAAAGCCGGATGCGTCGCTGCGCTATGGTTAATGACATGATCGATGACGACTGCGATGCCTCGTGCGTGCGCCTGCTTGATCAACTCGTCGAAATCGTCAAGACTTCCATAGTCAGTTTCAATTTGACGAAAGTCGCTTACTGCATAGCCATGATCACGATCCTGACTTTGAGTAATAGGCATCAACCAGAGCGCTCGGATGCCTAACCATTGAAGGTAATCTAAGCTTTGTATCAGCCCTTGAAGGTCACCCACGCCATCGCCGTTGCTATCCCTGTATGCGCGGACGTAGACCTGCATGAATGTCTGGTGGCGCCATCCCGGGGAAAGCTTTGATCCTGGATCGAGAAAACCCACGTCGGCTTGATCACTTAAGATCGACCCCGGTTTTACGCCAGACTCGGTTGAGCCTGGCGATACGATCGAAACGGATGCGGCGCTGGGCGAACTTGAAGCAGCGATGCCAGACTCGGATCCGCAGCCAAGCATCAACACATGGAGAAGGCAAGCCGACCAGTTCAGAGGCCAGCTCGTCCTTAACGACCAACTCGTACGTCGTTTGAATGCTTGCATCAGTGAATTCCTTGGCTTACTGCAAGATGTAGCAAAATTACATGAAGCAGATTACCTGAAAACTTTTCACATGCTCAAGATCTTGAATGCTCGCTTTCGACGCGCTGGCTTGCTGATGTGTTGCTTGCTTGCTTGGTTACCAACGATGAGCCAGGCGCGCGCCTTGCCGGAGGATTGCCGATCGGAGCAGAGCTTCAGGTCCATCCAAGCATCCACAGAGAAGTTGTCAGCCGCGCTGCATTGGCATACCTTCGATTCGCTCTTGCTGCCTGAGATGGCCTTGCCCGAATCACTCAGGGGGCGAATGGCGCAAGTTCGCTTTGTCTTGAGAGCGAGCGAGCTTCGTGCAGATTCAAACAAGCTGCAGTTTAAGGAATGGGTACTATCACTCAAGCAAAGCAAAATGGTTCCGGTCGGCGACAAGGCTTACCTCGGTGAGAGCTATGAACTTTCGCTTCCCGACGATGCTTCGCTGAAAGACCGCGCAGCAATCCGCCAACGATTGCGAGAAGACTTGGTCGTTATCGCCTATGACCTGCAAGATAAAGTCCAATGGCAATCGCGCATTCAGATCGCGAGCTTGCTCGATCGCCTCTACGCTGAGGCAGCCCGTTCCCAACCACTCGGTCTTAGCGTCGCAGGATCAGCGACCATGCCCCAACCGAGTTTGCGCTTGTGGGCACCCACTGCCATCTCGGTTTGGCTATGCATCGGAGAACATGAGCCGCTACTGCTTCCCATGAAGCGCATCGATCATCTGGGCATATGGCAAATCGATCTAGAAAAAAGACCTGAGCCAGCCTGGTTTGGGACGCCTTATCACTATCTGGTAGAAGTTTGGACAGCCTCGCATGGCCTCGTGATCAATAAAGTGACCGATCCCTACGCGCTTGACCTAACGGCGAATTCCAAACAAAGTCGCATCGTCTGGCTCGATAATCCGCGAACCAAACCCAAGGGATGGGACAAAGCACGTAGGCCGCAAGCGGTAAGCGCACAAACCCAGATGCTGATCTATGAATTGCACCTGCGGGACTTTTCTGTAGCCGATGACAAGGTTCCTGCTAAATTACGGGGTAAATATCTAGCCGCCCTTAGCAAAGACAGTTGGGGTATGCAACACCTGAGGCGACTTGCTCAGGCCGGCATCAGCGATCTTCACTTATTACCCGTCTTTGACTTTGCAACCGTACCAGAAGACGCTTGCACCAGTACAGCCGTCAAAGCAGCCTACCCAGCCGATCCGACCCCACAAGCGTTGATCAGCAACGACGCTTCCACCGACTGCTTCAACTGGGGCTATGACCCCTTGCATTTTCAAGTGCCGGAGGGCAGCTATGCGTTAAACCCTGATAAAGCTGGCTCAAGAATTAGAGAGTTTCGCACCTTCGTGCAGGCCATGCATCGCATCGGATTGCGGGTGGGTATGGATGTTGTCTATAACCATATGTCGGCTTCAGGGCAACACCCGCAGTCGGTGCTTGACCGCATTGTGCCGGGTTACTACCACCGCCTCAATGCGACCGGCGAAGTAGAACGGTCTACCTGTTGCGATAATACGGCAACCGAGCATGCGATGATGGCTAAGTTGATGCAAGACAGCCTGATCACTTGGGCGAAGGATTACCGCATCGATTCGTTCCGCTTCGACTTGATGGGTCATCAGCCTAAGTCCACCATGCTGGCGATCCAGGAGGCCCTGCAAGCTATCGCGAAGCGGCCCGTCCCCTTTATCGGCGAGGGATGGAATTTCGGTGAGGTTGCCAATCACCAGCGATTTGAACAGGCGTCGCAACTAGCACTCGCAGGTAGTGGTATCGCCAGCTTTAGCGATCGTGCACGCGATGCACTGCGCGGAGGAAGTGCAGGCGACGCTTCTCAGGCCTTATTGGACAACGCTGGTTTCTTACATGGGCGCAGCAATCCTGAGATCCGAAGCTGGCTACTTTGCGGACTAGCAGGAAGCCTAAGCGATTTTGAACTGCTTCAGTGGCGAACGCTCGCTGAGCCATCACTAGAGCGTAGCCCACGAAGTCTTCGTGACATAGACTATAAAGGTCAACCTTGTGGCTACGTTGCAGAGCCAGGTGAAGTTGTGAACTATGTTGAAAATCATGACAATCACACGCTCTTTGACATCAATGTTTACAGGCTTCCAGCGAGTGCCTCGCCTGATGATCGGCTACGTGCCCAAGTACTCGGCTTTGCAATCAACAGCCTCAGCCAAGGGATTGCGTACTTCCATGCAGGCGGCGAACTCATGCGCTCCAAATCGATGGATCGCAACAGCTTTGATTCAGGCGATTGGTTCAATCGCATCGACTGGAGCGGCAAAAGCCACGCCTTTGGTAGCGGCTTGCCACCAGCCGCGGAAAACGGCAAGGACTACGCCAGTATGCTGCCCTTGCTTAATCAGCCACTCGTGCGCCCAAAACCCGAACACATCGCAAGATCCTTAAGAAGTTTTTTGGATTGGGTACACATTCGGCGAAGCATTCCAGAGTTGAGACTTGAAAGCGCAAAAGCCGTCCAAAAACAGCTGAAGTTTTTAGACTTCGACATACTGGGTCAAACCCAGCGTGCATTCGATCCATCCAAGTCACAGCTATTGATTGCCGCGCACATTGCTGCAAATCGAGACAACCATCAAACTCATAGCAAAGCCAAATTAGACAGCCCAACATACCGCGGAATCGCCTTTATGGTGAATGGCAGCTTTGAAACACAACGGATTCAGATCAACGCACTCAAGGGGCGAACGCTCAGCCTTCACCCTAGGTTAAAAGCATCGGCAGCCTCAGAGCCGCGCGATACTGACCGGCCGGCTTGGGATGCTAAACGCGGCGTACTGACCATTCCCCGACAGAGCGCCCTGCTCTTTTTTGACAAGGACTAAGCGTGTGTTTATACGGTTTTTAACGTTAATTTTTTTATTAACTTTTTGCGCAGCGGACGCGGCAACCATTACGATTTCTTGTGACAGCACAGGCATCGAAGGTCAGCTTTGCAAGCGCCATGCGCAAGACTGGGCCAAAGCTCGCGGACACGAAGTGCGTTTTTTTTCACCACCAAGCAGCCCTACAGAAAAGCTTGCGCTTTATCGGCAATTATTTGCCGCACGATCGGCTGATATCGATGTAATCGTGATTGATGCAGTGTGGCCAGGCGTCATTCGTGACCACCTTATTGACTTACGCCCCTTCAGCAAAGGCCAGGAGCGCGAGCACTTCCCAGCCATTATCGCCAATAATACGGTGAATGAAAGACTGCTCGCGATGCCATGGTACGTTGATGCGGGCTTGCTGTTTTATCGCAAGGATATGCTCGAACGTTATAAGCTTTCGGTACCCAAAACTTGGGACGAACTTGAGCGCACCGCGCAATATGTCCAAAAGGCTGAGCGCGAGCGCGGTAACTCAGACTTCCATGGATTTGTATTTCAAGCCAAAGCCTATGAGGGATTGAGCTGCAATGCGCTCGAATGGATTGCAAGCTTCGGCGGCGGCCAGATCGTAGAAACAGATGGCCGCATCAGCATTCATAACCCGGCCGCTGAACAAGCGCTCAGCATGGCTGCGCGCTGGATCGGAACCATCGCACCCCGTGGCGTGTTGAACTATGCTGAGGAAGAGGCCCGCGGCGTCTTTCAGAGTGGCAAAGCATTATTTATGCGTAATTGGCCCTATGCATGGGCACTTGCTCAGCAATCTGACAGCCCCATTCGGGACCGTATCGGTGTTGCCTTGCTGCCGCAGTCGGCAAACGGTCGGCACGCTGCCGCCCTTGGAGGCTGGCAATTGGGCATTAGCCGATACTCAACGCATCCGGCGCTTGCCGCCGATCTCGTGATGTACCTTAGCAGTGCCGCGATTCAAAAAGAAAGAGCGATAAAGGGTAGTTTTAATCCAACGCGGCCTCAGCTTTACCAGGACGAAGATATCCTGAGCAACAACCGATTCATGGCAGAGCTCGGCTTGGTCTTTGCAGAAGCGGTCTCACGCCCGGCAGCCCAAACCGGCCTGAAATACCCCCAAGTCAGTCAAGCGTTCTGGGATACCACCCATGCTGTACTCTCTGGTAAGACTGATGCCCCAAGCGCCTTGAAGAAGCTTGATGCCAAGCTCAAGCAAATCAAACGTCGGTCCTGGTAGCGGGGTATACGATCAAAAGGCCGCAGACAAATGGAATGGGCTCGCGGCCAAACGGCAAGACTTTGACCTTGAGCCCGTATGTAGTTTTGCTACACTAAGTTGAGCTGTACGGGCCCACTCAGGCGGCCAAGATCTTAAGAACTAGGAGCCAACTTCATGCAATCCCGTTCGTCCGGGCGTCGCCCGAGCACTCGCGTTTCAGCTTTCCACTTAACGCCACTTGCAGCGGCATGTCTTGGTCTCGCCCTGAGCTCACAGCTCCAGGCCCAACAAGCCTCAAATGCGAGCGTGACCGTCACTGGCATTCGCGGTGCGCTTGAGAGCGCCGTGAATATAAAGCGTGAGTCCGACAATATTGTCGAAGTGATCAGTGCCGAGGATTTGGGTAAGCTCCCAGACACGAGCGTTGCCGAGGGCTTATCGCGGCTTCCAGGGATCACATCACAACGTACAGGTGGACGCGCCCAACAGATTTCGATCCGAGGCCTTGGCCCCGATTTCGCAACCGCACTGCTCAACGGCCGCGAGCAGGTCACCACGGGTGACAGCCGTGGCGTTGAGTTTGACCAGTACCCCTCCGAGCTATTGCATCGCGTCGTCGTGTACAAAACCCCCGATGGTGGCCTGCTTGGTCAAGGCTTATCAGGTACGGTCGATTTACAAACCGTTCGCCCCCTGGAGGCAAACCGCGGATTCGCTGCTGGGTATCGCAAAGCATTTCTGGGCCAAAACACAGGCAATCCCGGTCATGGCGATCGCATGAGTGTTAGTTATGTCGACTCATTTGCCGATCGAAAAATCGGTATTGCACTTGGCTTTGCCCGTCTCGATGAAACGGGTCCAAAAACTGAGCGTTTCGATAGTTGGGGCGGTGGCAGCGCCAAACTTAATGGCGCAGGATCAGACCTGCAAGTGCCATACAACGGTTTTGGATACTTCCAAGATCAGACAACCCAGCGCCGCGAAGGGGCGATGGCAGTCTTGCAACTGAGGCCCTCAGACCGTTATGAGACAACAATCGACTATTTCAAGTCATCCTTCGACAAAATTAGCGCCACGAAAGGATTTCAGGCGCCCTTGAATGACTCGTGGAATCCGGCTGCCGGCAACTATGACAGCGCAGGCGTGCTAACCGCTGCAACGCTCAGTGGCTCGAAAGTGACTGCAGGTACATTCAATAATGTTCGAGCTGTTATTCGCAATGATGCGACCTCTACCTTTGACGATGTCAAATCTCTAGGCTGGAATAATCGCTTTAAGCTCGACAAAGATTTGAGCCTGGTTGCCGACTTCAACAAGTCGTCGGCCGAGCGAACCGGTGGGATTATTGAAACCACCGCAGGCACAGTTCAAAGTCAGCTTGGAAAGGCGCAGCTTGACAGCATCAAATTTACCGATGCCAGACAGTTCACACCTGGACTTGATTACACCAACCGCTCGATTGTCCGATTGACCGATGTGCAAGGTTGGGGAGGTGGCGTGGGCTCACCCCAAGCCGGCTACTCCAAATTACCGAGCGTCAGTGATGAGCTTAGCGCTGGGCGTTTAAGCCTTAAAAAGGAGTTGAGCGGCGGCATGTTCTCCGCGATCGAAGGTGGCTATAACAGCACCGACCGCGAGAAAGTTCGCGCCTTTAAGGAAGGCCGTCTTGTGATTCTTGGCGATACAACAGGACTTGGTTCTGCAGCGATGCCTGGCAGCGGGACCACAACGATTGCCGGCATACCGATCGCGACTTTCGATCCAAGTTCATCGGTGGGTTCGATTTATCAGGTCGCCACGAAGGTGCATCCCGATATTTATAACAAAGACTGGACCGTCAAGGAAAAAGTCAACACCGCCTACATCAAAGGCGATATCGACGGGAAACTGATGTCACGCAATGTGCGGGGTAATGTCGGTTTGCAATTCGTGAAGACTGAGCAGTCCTCAGCAGCGTTTAATGTCGACCGAGGCAACTGTACGGGCGATACGCCGGCGACCTGCCCGGGCAGCAGTGTGGCACAGGGCGCAAGTTATAACGACGTACTTCCGAGTGTGAACCTTGCCTTTGACCTCGGACAAAGCCAGCTATTACGAGTCGGCGCTGCGAAGGTCATGGCCAGACCAACGATGAACGATATGCGGGCAAGTAAGAGCGTTTCTTATGACGCAGCGAAAAACGTCTTAACGGGCGACGGCGGCAATCCGCAGCTTGAACCCTTCCGGGCAAACGCATTAGACGTGTCCTATGAGCGCTACTTTGGCCGCGGCGCCATCGTGAGTTTGGCTGGTTTTTACAAAGACCTCGATACTTATGTGCTTCGCCAAAATGTCAGCTACGACTTCAGGTCCTTGCTAAGCCCATCGATGAAGCTGCCTGCAGGCGGATCAACGATTGGACTTATGAATATGCCGGTCAATGGATCGGGCGGCTCTATCAAAGGACTCGAGCTTGCGGCGGTGTTTCCGTTTGAGATGATTGCCAAACCATTGAGTGGTTTCGGTATGCAGGCAAGTTATAGCAATACATCAAGTGCCATTGACCTTTCGACCGCAGGCTTTAATTTGGATGGCGTTGACGCCGCCAAGAAAAGCACGATCGAATTGCCCGGTCTGTCCAAGCGGGTCAGCAACCTCGTGGTGTACTACGAAAAAGATGGTTTCGGCGCTCGGGTGGCGCAACGATCACGTTCTGATTTTGTGGGTGAAGTCACCAATTTCGCCGGTGATCGTCAACTCACCTACATCAAAGGTGAATCGATCGTTGATTTGCAACTTAGCTATAACTTAAAGCTTGCAGGCAAACAAAATCTCTCGATACTGTTCCAAGGCATCAACATGACCAATGCGAAGTTTGAGCGTTATCGTGAGGAGCCGAGCAACGTAATCGAATCGGTAAAATACGGAAAGACCTTCTTGATTGGACTGTCTTATAAGATGTAATGTTCGCGGAAGTATGTCGTTAAAGAGCCTCTGCGGCCGTAAGGTCTCAGAGGCTTTTGTTTGGAGTTGCCATGAATCAAAGCAGGCCTGATGGATGTATCAGCGAATTGGTCATCGTCGGCGGTGGGACAGCCGGATGGATGACCGCCGCTGCCTTATCCAAAATTCTTAACCAGTCGATCACTATCACACTGGTTGAATCTGATGAGATAGGAACCGTCGGGGTTGGCGAGGCAACGATTCCGATGATTCAGCTATTTAACCAAGTCGTCGGCATCGATGAAAATGAGTTTATGCGCGAAACCCAGGCAAGCTTCAAACTTGGGATTGAGTTTGTTAATTGGGGTCGGCTCGGTGACCGATACATTCATGCCTTTGGTAACTTTGGTCAAGAAGCATGGACCGTCGATTTTTATCAGTACTGGTTGAGGCTTTGGCTGGAGCAAAAGGCATTCGATCTTGAGGCTTACTCCATCAATCGAATGGCTTGCAAAGCCGGACGATGTATGCGTGCTGATCCCCAGCGACCCAACTCGCCGCTAGGACAAATTGTCCATGCATTTCACTTCGATGCCGGTCTGTATGCAAAGTATTTGCGCAAACTTGCTGAATCAAGAGGCGTGAAGCGCATCGAGGGTATGATCGACGCGGTCGAGCAAGAACCCCATCAAGGCCACATTAAGTCCGTAAAGCTCGGTTCAGGTCAGGTGATTGCAGGTGACTTTTTCATTGATTGCACAGGATTTCGCGGACTGCTCATCGAACAAAGCCTAAAGACAGGTTACGAGGATTGGTCGGAATGGCTTCCCGCGAATCGAGCCATTGCAGTTCCATGTGAACGCTCTTCTGACTTTACGCCTTACACGCGGGCAACAGCGCAGCGAGTGGGTTGGCAGTGGCGTATTCCACTGCAGCACCGTACCGGTAACGGCATTGTTTATAGCAGCAACTTCCTAAGCGACGATGAAGCAAGGTCCCTACTGCTTTCAAATCTTGATGGTCGACCAACGGCCGAGCCACGTCCGCTGCGCTTTGTTACAGGGAAAAGGAAAAAGCTCTGGCATCGCAATGTGCTTGCGATAGGACTTTCAAGCGGCTTTCTCGAACCGCTTGAGTCAACCAGCATTCACTTAATTCAGAGCACGATTGCAAAATTTATTAGCTTTTTCCCTGACCGCCATCTTGATCCTGCAGACATCGAGGCCTTTAACCGGCAAATGGACTTCGAGTTTTCTACCATTCGGGACTTCATCATTCTGCACTACAAACTCAATCAACGCGAAGACTCAGCCTTCTGGAAGCATTGTGCAACGATGCCGATTCCGGAGCGTCTGCAAGAAAAGATTAATCTTTACCAAAGCCACGGCAGGATTATCCGAGAGTCGAATGAGCTGTTTTCAGAGCTAGCCTGGTTACAGGTCATGCATGGCCAGGGCCTTAAGGCGCGACGAGCACACCCACTCGCATCGATTTATAGCGAAAAAGAGGTAAGCGAGTTTCTAGAACATATCAGACAAACAATTGCCAACTGTGTCGATCTGATGCCCACGCACGCAGATTATATTAATCAGCACTGCAAAAGTAAGATCCAAGTTACTGCCTAGGGGACAAGGGATTCACCCGGCTGATGATGACTGCCAAACTCCGCTCGGTCGCTTTACTGCTTGGCCCAGCACTATTACTTATGTTGATGGTTGCGATATGGCCGCTAGCCAGATCCTTATGGTTTGGCTTTACCGAAACCAATATCAATGACTTGTCGGTGAGCCGTTGGGTTGGCTTAGAAAACTATATCGGTGAATACGGTCTATTTTTTAATCCGAATGATGTAGATGGATTTTGGCTAGGTGATTGGGGGATTTCGATTCGAAACACCTTTGCCTTCGCGTTGATATCGGTTAGTTTGGAAACGATATTCGGTCTTTTTGTTGCGCTATTGCTCCATCGTGAGTTTCCGGGCCGTGCACTGGTTCGTACGGCCGTGCTCGTGCCCTGGGCACTACCAACCGTGGTGTCCGCCAAAATGTGGCATTGGATGCTGCACGATCAGTTCGGTGTCATCAACGCCTGGCTTTTGGACTTAGGAATTGTCGATGAAAAGATTGCCTTCACCGCAGATCCGACCTATGCCTTTTGGACCGTCGTGGCGGTTGATGTTTGGAAGACAACGCCGTTTATGGCGCTGCTAATTCTCGCAGCACTTCAGTCGCTTCCGAAAGACTGCTACGAAGCAGCCAAGATTGACGGCGTTCATCCGCTGCGACTTTTCTTAAGAGTAACCCTACCGCTGATCCGCCCTGCCCTGATGGTGGCGATCATGTTTCGACTACTCGATGCCTTGAGGATTTTTGATCTTGTTTTTATACTAACAGCGAACAGCACTGACACCCTGACTATGTCAGGGTTTGTTCGACGCGAGATGATTGACCATGGCCATATTGGTTTCGGTTCCGCGGCTTCGAGCTCTTTGTTTCTGATTATCCTTCTAACTGCTATTGTTTTTGTACGAGCAAGTCGGTTGCGCCTTGCTGAGCGCGTTTGATGGGATCACAAAGCAGCAAACTAGCAAGCCTACTGTCGATCGGCTTAGCCGCGCTCGCGGTTTGCATTTGTCTTTTTCCATTGCTTTATGCCTTGCTCACGTCGCTTAAGACAGGAAGCGAGTTGTTTTCAAGCGCACTCTTGCCAAGTCAAGCGAGTCTGGAGAACTATCGAGCACTATTTTCTAGCGGACAAAGTTTTGGTCGGCATTTGATTAACTCGATCATGGTCGCAAGCCTCACGGTGACTGCTTGCCTGCTTCTAAGTCTTGGAGCCGCCTTTGCGCTCGGACGCGTTCATTTTGCCGGCAAGTCATTACTACTGATGACGATTCTTGCGGTTTCGATGTTTCCACAAGTTGCCGTGCTATCGGGTATGTTTGAACTGATGCAAATGCTCGGACTTTATAACCGTGCCGTAGGCCTCGTAGTCCCCTACGCTGTATTCACACTTCCTTTCACAGTCTGGATTCTCACGACCTTCATGCGTGAGCTTCCGCTTGAGCTCGAGGAGGCTGCGATCATGGATGGTTGCGGGCCCTTCCGAATCATAATGAAGGTATTCATGCCCCTGCTTTGGCCGGCTATGGCATCGACAGGCTTACTCGCATTTATCGGTGCCTGGAACGAATTTTTATTTGCCTTAAGCTTCATGATTGGGGATGACCAACGCACGGTACCGGTTGGTATTTCGATGATCACAGGCAATTCATCGTTTGAGATCCCTTGGGGCACGATCATGGCCGCATCAATTATTGTAACCTTACCCTTGCTCGCCTTGGTCCTTGTTTTTCAGCAACGTATTGTCTCTGGGCTCACGGCTGGCGCCATTAAGGGCTAATTAATCGCGGTCGAATCAATCAAAACCTTATCTTTCAATCCATGTAAGCCGATTCATCCATACCTGCGCTATGACAACACCGAAAAAGAAAACTGCCATAAAAACCCAAGCCAAAGCCCCTAATAATCAATGGTGGCGAGGTGGGGTTATCTATCAGATCTACCCGCGTTCTTTTGTCGATAGCAATGGCGACGGCGTCGGTGATCTAAAAGGCATTACGGAAAAGCTCGATTACGTCTCTGAATTAGGTGTTGACGCTATTTGGCTCTCGCCGTTTTTCAAGAGTCCGATGAAAGATTTCGGCTACGACGTGAGCGACTATTGCGACGTCGACCCTTTGTTCGGAAACCTGCAAGACTTCAAAGAACTGGTCGAGCGCGCTCATCAACTAGGTCTTAAGGTCATGATCGATCAGGTCCTTTCGCATACCTCCGATCAGCACCCCTGGTTTATCGAGAGTAGGCGCAATCGTTCAAACCCCAAAGCGGACTGGTATGTTTGGGCAGATGCTCAAGCCGATGGAACGCCGCCCAATAACTGGCTCTCGATTTTTGGCGGCAGCGCTTGGCAATGGGATACACGGCGCGGCCAATATTATTTACATAATTTTCTTGGCTCACAACCCGACTTAAATTTTCACCATGAGCCGGTACGCAAGGCTATTTTGCAGAGCGTTCGCTTTTGGCTCGACTTAGGGGTGGATGGCTATCGCCTTGATACCGCAAATTTTTATTATCACGATCAGCAGCTTCGCAATAACCCGCCTCGGGACCGCCTGCGTACAGCGGCCGACATGAGCGTAGGCGATTTCAACCCCTACATGTACCAAATGCATTTGTTTGACAAAAGCAGACCTGAAAACCTTCAATTTCTTCGCGAACTGAGGTGCTTACTCGACACTTATCCTCACACGACGATGGTGGGTGAAATCGGTGATGATGACGGACTGGCTCGGATGGCCCAGTACACCGAAGGCAACGACAAGCTTCACATGGCCTATAGCTTCGACTTGCTCGGCCCGAGCCACGACGCCCCATTTTTGCATCGGACGCTGTCTCGTTTTGAGTCGATCGTGGGTGACGGCTGGCCAAGTTGGGCCATAAGTAATCACGATGTGGTGAGGCTCGCCAGCCGCTGGCATTGTCAGCAACTCCCCAAGCGTGAGCGCCAGGCGAAATTGCGACTTATCGCTGCACTGCAAATGTGCTTGCGCGGCAGTCCTTGCATTTATCAGGGTGATGAGCTCGGACTGCCTGAGGCAGAAGTCAACTTTGAGGATTTACAAGATCCTTATGGCATGACCATGTGGCCCGAATTTAAAGGGCGCGATGGCTGCCGCACCCCGATGCCGTGGCATAGTGAGGCGCGCCATCTTGGCTTTGGCACAAGCAATAAAAAGCCATGGCTGCCGATGAGTCCAAGCCACCAAAACCTTGCCGTTAATCGACAGGTCGCCGACGCCAAGTCCTTGCTGAATTTTTACCGATTGCTTTTGACCTGGCGTAAGCAATGGCGCGCCTTGGTGTCGGGCAGCATGAGATTGTGTCAAGAACATCCACACTGCCTTGCCTTTATTCGTCAGTCTGAGTCGCAAGCATTGCTTTGCGTTTTTAATCTCTCAGGCTTTAGCCAACAACTTGATGACAAGCAGCTTGACTTTTCCGAATCAAAACTCAAGCATGCGAAGCTCTTGCCTTCACCCCTCAGTGGTTTAACGATGTCAGATCAAGGCCTGAGCCTAAGCGCCTGGGGCTGCGGTGTTCTTGACATCAGCGCTCATCCGGCATGCCGATGATGACCCGACTTCGCCTGCATCAACTCACAAAGCGCTACCCGAAGGCTTCGCATGCAAGCGTGAAAGGCGTCAATCTAAGCGTTGCACCGGGTGAGTTTTGCGTTTTCGTCGGACCCTCTGGATGCGGCAAGTCGAGCCTTCTTCGCATGATCGCAGGACTTGAGGTCATCAGCGAAGGGGACCTATACATCGATGAGGTTCGAATCAACGATGTGCCGCCGGCAAAGCGGGGCGTTGCGATGGTGTTTCAAAGTTATGCTTTGTATCCACATATGACGGTTTCAGAGAATATGTCGTTTGGCCTTCAAGTATTTGGCGCTGACCGTAAGGCTATCAAGGCCAAAGTTGAGCAGGCCGCCAAAAGACTGCAGCTTGAACCTTATCTTCATCGGCTACCAAGGGAGCTTTCAGGCGGGCAACGCCAACGAGTGGCGATTGGCCGAGCGATCGTCAAGGAACCAAAACTATTCTTATTTGATGAGCCGCTATCAAATCTTGATGCTGCTTTGCGGGTACAAACCCGGCTTGAGATTGCCCAATTGCACCGGTCAATTGGCAGCTCAAGTATGATTTATGTAACACATGACCAGGTTGAGGCGATGACCCTGGCAGATCGCATTGTGCTCTTACATACCGGCGATGCAATCGAACGCGAGGGAAGTGTTGCCCAGCATGCCAGCCCTATGACGCTTTATCATCATCCTGCAAGTCGCTTTGTGGCTGAGTTCATTGGCTCTCCTCGCATGAATATGTTGCCCGCTCGCATGATTGAGGCACGGGATCAGGCCTGCACGGTAGCGATCGACCTCGGCAACGAAAGTCTTCAGCTCAAGGCCCATGTCAAAGCCGAAGGCCTTTCACGCGGTAGCAAGCTCACGCTCGGGATACGCCCGGAGCATTGCCGGCTGGGCTCAAGCGGCGACAACCCAGACTTAGCAGTGACGCTCGAGCATGTTGAGCGTCTCGGTGATTCAACCCTCGCCTATCTGCGCCATGCGCATCTTTCGTCCTTGCTCACGGCTCGCCTAGAAGGCGATTGCGTGCTCGAGCCGGGTACACGTTGGAACTTGCAGTGCCCACCCGAACACTTGCACTTGTTTACCGAATCGGGCAAGGCTTTAAGGCGAACCGCGGAGCTCTCCTCACGCGATTAGTGCCACAATGCGGCCTCCTTGGCTCATTGTTAGGTGTTCCATGCGCGTTTCCCGCATCAAGGCATCGTTGGTATTGATTGCCACGCTTCTGCCGCTTCACGGCCTGGCACAAAGTGGTGATGCTCCGAACCAGCCGACGGCAGCTTCTCCGAACAACGAGCAAAAGTCGCCATCAGCAGCGCCACAGCAAGCAAATCGGGTTGAGGTGCGAGGTCAGGGGCTTAGCGACGACGACCAACGGCGGTTTTCAACAGCGGCCAAAATCGTTATCGGTCGAGAACAAATCGAGCAGTTTGGTGATTCGAGCGTTTCCGAGGTCTTGCGCCGGCTCCCAGGCATCACACTCGGTGGTGCTCCGGGTCGCGGGGGGCCTCCGCGCATGCGAGGCTTAGGTGCAGGCTACACCCAAATATTGATCGATGGGCAGCGCACGCCGCCAGGCTTTTCCATTGACTCATTAACGCCCGAACAGGTTGAAAGAATCGAGATCTTGCGCGCACCCACCGCTGAGACGGGAGCACGCGCGATCGGCGGAACTATCAACATCATCACTCGCGAAGGCTTTGTGCGACGCCTCAATGACTTAAGACTTGGCATGGGATTGGAAAATGGCCGGGCATCGCCAGGCCTTTCTTGGACATACAATAACAGTAACGATCGTTGGATTTATAACCTTTCACTGAGTAGCTTTTTTGCAAACAGAGAAGAACGCGACGCTGCTGAGCTTCGCGATGTGCGCCTCGATGACGAGCAGGTGATTCGAGCACAGCGATCAGAAACCTATAGCGTCAATCAGCGCTATGGCCTGAATCTGACAGCCCGTCTTCAGCAGCGTGGCGGCATGGGCGAGACCTTTTTACTCGTACCCTCGATCTTTCACGCACAAGGCGATAGCAAGCGCGCGTTTAGCCTGAGCCAGCTCAGTGGCACGCCCGATCCAGCCGCCTCACCTTTTTACGATCTTGGTCAAAGTGCTGGAAGTAGCGACTTTACCGTGGGCAGGCTCAATGCAACACTTCGACGAAGTCTCGGGCAAGGGACAAGGCTTGAACTGACTGGAGCGAGTTCAGCATGGGTCAACCGGAGCGAGAACTCAAGGCAGGAGTTCAACCGTGCTGGGATGCTATTGCGCAGCGCCCAAGATGACAGCCGGATCGAAGAGCAAAGCTTTACCCTGAGTGGCAAGCTCTCCAAGGTCTTAGATAATGACCATAGCCTGGTTGCAGGCCTTGAATGGGCTCCCTCCTGGCGAGAGGAGTCCAAACGCCAAAGCCAAGACGGTGCGCTCATTCTTACCGAGTTCGGCGAGAATCTGAAAGCGAGCAGCCAGCGCGTGGCTGCGTATGCACAAGACGAATGGGCAATCTCGCCGCGTTGGGCGGCGCATGCCGGGATGCGCTGGGAAGGCATCCGAACCAGGGGCGAAGCCGCATCGGGCTATGCTCCTGAGAATCAGTCTTCGGTTTGGACACCTCTTTTTCACACGGTCTGGAAGCCAAACGAAAAGGCAAGGGATCAGATCCGGCTAAGCCTCACGCGAAGTTATAAATCGCCAACGCTCTCGTCGCTCATTGCGCGTCCCAGCGTCGATTCGCGCTACCCGGTAAGCGGCGCAAACACGGTGGTCAATCCAGACCGTGCGGGCAACCCTGAGCTGCGCCCTGAACTTGCTAAAGGCATCGATCTAGCCTTTGAGAGCTACCTGCGCGACGGGGGTAGTGTGAGTGTCAACCTTTTTCATCGCGAAATTCAAGACTACATGCGAAACGTAACAAGGCTTGAAACCGTTAGTTGGTCAGCATTTCCGCGATGGGTGAGTCGCACCCAAAATGTCGGCGATGCTTTCACGCAAGGCATCGAATTCGAAGCTAAATTCCGTCTCGATCAAGTGTGGCCAGGCGCACCCCGCACGGAGATCCGCAGCAATCTGAGCCGCTTCAACTCCGAAGTGAAATCGGTACCAGGACCTGATAATCGACTAGACCAGCAACCTCGTTTTACCGGAAATTTTGGCCTTGACCATCGATTTCGGCAAGCCCCACTGCGCTTAGGAGGTAATCTGAATTACACACCGCAATTTGTAACACGCACAGACGACGACGCGGTGCTTCGCTCTGGTTTGAAACGGGTTTGGGATGCTTATGCTTTATGGATATTTTCGCCTAACGCCCAGTTACGCCTAAGTGGTAGCAATTTGCATCCCATCGACTTCATCTCGATGCGATCGCAGATTGTTGGCCCCTTAAGGCAGGAGATCAGCAGCTTTAATCAATCCTATATCAATTGGCGAATTCAATGGGAGTTAAAATTATGACGCATGCATGCAATCAGGGCAAAGCTTCAAGCGGCCGCCCCCAGGCTTCGGCAAGTGTCCAAGTCGACGAACAACAGTTACGATCGACGCTTTGGTCCTTCGAAGTCGGTGCTGAAACAGGTTGGCATGTCCATCAACATGACTACCTCGTGGTGCCAGCCGCGGACGGTGAATTAATTATCGAAACCGAAACAGAACAGTTTCGCTACCCGCTCAAGCTCGGCCAGTCTTATTTCCGCAAAGCCGGGGTTGCACATAATGTGATCAACGGCAGCGATCAGCCGATCGCCTTCGTCGAAGTCGAGCTCACACAAACGCACATCGTCCCAACATGAACCTCTCAGCCCAAACTTTTTGGATTGCTATCGGCTTTGCGGGCCAAGCGCTTTTCTCTGCTCGCTTTCTCATTCAATGGATTGCCAGTGAGCGAGCGCGAAAAAGCGTGGTACCGAAATTATTTTGGTATTTCAGTATCGCAGGGGGTGCTACTCTGTTTGCTTACGCGGTTTGGCGCCAAGATCCGGTGTTTATGGTCGGACAAGGCTTTGGTTTGATTGTCTATATAAGAAATTTGCTCTTGATAAGGCGTGAGCGCGACAGCCAAAGCCAAGACGAAAAAGCACGTGATCTCGGCCCACCCGACCCCCCAACACAACATTAAGCTTTATCTGTAAACCGTCTTATGGGAAAGCCACTAGCCTTATCAGTTCTAGATCAGAGTATTGCGATTGCCGCAGCACCACCCTCGCAAGCGATTGTCAACAGCCTCGATCTCGCACAACATTGTGAAACCCTTGGCTACAAACGATACTGGGTCTCAGAGCATCACAACAGCGATAGCATTGTTGGCAGCGCACCCGAAGTCTTGATGGCGGCCATCGCTGCAAGGACATCCCATATTCGCATTGGTAGTGCAGGCGTCATGCTGCCGCACTATTCATCGCTCAAGGTTGCAGAACAGTTCCGTGTGCTTGAGGCGCTGGCACCGGGACGAATCGACCTAGGCTTAGGGCGTGCTCCAGGATCTGATCAACTCACTGCCATGGCACTTAATCCCTACGGCTTAAGCGCAGATCAATTTCCCAACCAGGTTCTCGATTTACAGGCCTGGGTCAGCGGCAAGCCACTATTGCCCGATCATCCCTTTGGCAGTGTCAAGGCCCACCCACAAGGTCCAAGCTGGCCAGAGATGTGGATTCTTGGAAGTTCTGATTATGGCGCTCAGCTTGCTGCCTACCTGGGGCTTCCCTATGCCTTTGCCTACTTCTTTTCCGAAGGGCGTGGTGTGGAACTTGCCTTGGATTTATACCGACGCAATTATCGACCCAGCGAGCGATTTCCCGAGCCCTGCCCAACGATTTGTGTGTGGGCACTTGCAGCCAATACCGAGGCTGAAGCCAGGCATTTGCTAAAGACAAGAGAACTATGGCGTGTCGGTTTTGAGCAAGGTAAACGAAACCCCCTCGTCTCGCCTGAGGAAGCCGAACGCTACCCGTACAACATGGCTGAGCAGGCTACTGTTGACGCGTTAAGGCGAAAGGCAATGGTCGGAGACGCGAGCCAGGTTGCCGACAAGATAAGTAAGCTTGCTGGGGAACTCGGTCTTCAGGAGATCGTGATCAACACCTGGACTCACGATCACCAGGCACGCAAACACTCATACGCACTGATCGCCGAAGCCTTTGGTTTAAACACAAAGCCAGCGCTGCGAGCCATTGCCTGATTCACTGATCGTAGCCAGGATTCAACCGATTTAAACGACGTAACAGTGCAGGCCAGACCAAGACACTCGCATCCATACCTCCGGTCGCTTTGGTCACTGCCACCTCGGTTCCTTCGAGAATGTGGCGTCTAATGGTTTCTAAGGAGCTTCCACCCGCCTGAGCAGCAATCTGAATTTGACAAGCACGCTCTAGGGTAAACATCAGCAAAAAGGCTGCGGCCATGCTGCTACCAACCGTTAATAAACCGTGATTTCTCAGAATCATCGCTTGCTTTGAGCCCAAATTGGTCTGCAATCGCCTTTTCTCATCGTCTCGAACGGCGAGCCCTTCATAGTCATGGTAAGCGAGCATCGGCAAAATGACCGAGGCCTGCTGAGAAATCGCCAACAGCCCTTGGGTTTGCGCGGCAACCGCAACGCCAGCCGTCGTATGGGTATGCAAAACGCAGATCACATCGTCGCGTGCGGCATGAATCGCTGAGTGGATGACAAAACCTGCTGGATTCACTGGATAAGCACTCGGCCCGATGGGCTGGCCCGTCATATCAACCTTGACAAGACTCGAGGCTGTGATTTCTTCAAACATCATGCCGTAGGGATTGATCAAAAAATGATGATCAGTTTCTGGGATACGAGCGGAAATGTGGGTGAACACTAAATCATCCCAACCATGTAAAGCGATTAAGCGATAACAAGCCGCCAGATCACAACGCAATGTCCATTCCAAGTCAGAGCACTCGGTCTTCATACCCTATCCTTTAACAAGTTTAAACAAGCTATCTCAATGGCCTTGGCACTCAAGCCATAGTGTTCGCGGAGCGGCTCGGTTGGACCGACCATGGCATATTGATCAGGCATCCCGATCATGCGCATCCTTGTCGGCAGATGGCAAGCGAGCCACTGAGCCACCGCGCTTCCGAGGCCGCCACTTAAACGGTGCTCCTCCGCGGTCACAATGCCACCTGTTTCAGTGGCCGCACGCTCGATCGCTTGCAAGTCAAGTGGCTTAATCGTATGCATATTGATAACACGCAGGCTCAGGCCTTGAAGCTCAAGCTGCCTTGCTGCGTCAAGCGCTTTTTGCACCATGACGCCACAGGCAATCACGCTTAGGTCACTGCCCTCACGCAGGGTTTGCGCCTTGCCGAGCTGCCATGGCATGCCCTGGTTAGCAGGAAGTTCCATTTCCTGTACCCGTCCGCCCAAACGGATATACATGGGGCCATCGACTTCGTTGGAGGCCATCACGGCCCAGTAGGCCTGCAAAGGATCCGCGGGCACAACGGCTGTCATATGAGGCAGGCATTGCATGATGGCAAGATCTTCGAGCGCATGATGGGTGCCACCCGCAACACCGAGACTTATGCCACTTGCAGCCCCACCAATCACAACGCGTTGTTGAGCGTACGACACATCGTTTCGAAGCTGCTCCATCGATCGTGCCGTAATAAAAGGTGCATAGCCTCCAAGAAAGGGCCTCAAGCCGGTGCTCGCAAGACCACTGGCAATACCCATGGCGTTTTGCTCGGCAATACCGCATTCGATAACTCGCTCGGGTAATGATTGTTGTAGCAGTCTAAACCCCATAAGATCAAGCGTGTCGGCCGATATGGCGTAGACCGCCCCATCGGCTAACGCCAAATCGTGAACTGCAGCGCCAAAAGCGAGGCGGCTTTGGCCTACAAAGCGCTCAGGTCGAGGACCTTTGGCCGCTGTTGGCGCCGATTCAGCTTGGACCAAGTCAGGACCCATAGGGTTATGCGCTGACATGGCTTCGCTCCAATTCATTGATTGCTTGCTGGTAAATAGCTTCAGTGACGTTATTGCTATGCCATTCGTAGCGATGTTCAGCGAAGCTCAAACCCTTTCCTTTCACGGTGTCGGCGATAAGCACGCAGGGTTTATCGCCCCCCCAGGGGAATGCGTCAAGTGCATCGACAATCGCTCCCATGTCATGACCGTCAATGCGTTTGACCGCCCATCCGAATGAGGACCACTTTGCATCGAGCGGTTCGAGTTGCATCATCGTGGCTACATCGCCACTTTGTTGGACCTTGTTGAAGTCGACAATCGCAAGCAATTGATTGAGCTTGAAATGTGCCGCACTCATCGCTGCCTCCCAGTTTGAGCCCTCTTGAAGTTCACCGTCACCGAGCATCACCACCGTACGAAATGCCCTTGCCTGTCGCGCTGCACCAAGTGCCATGCCCACGCCAATCGAGAGTCCGTGCCCTAAGCCGCCGGTACTCATTTCCATACCTGGCACCTTGATATCAGGATGCATACCAAGCGGTGAAGCCATGCCGTAGAAACGATCCAAGTCTTCAAGCGGGAAAAAGCCAGCAAGCGCAAGCACGGCCGACAGCGCTGCGTTGCCATGCCCTTTTGACAGCACAAATCGATCACGATCGGTCCAATCGGGCTGGCTTGGGTCAATCCTTAGCCAATCGAAGTAAAGCGCGGCTAATAGATCGGCGGCTGACATGGCACCGCCCACATGGCCAGATCCAGCTGCCCTTAAGGCGCGCATCGAGGCACAGCGTATGTCGCGTGCATGCGAGCACAATTGCTCAAGCTTCCTTTCTGCCCTCAAGTCCATGGGTGTGATCTCCGTAGCAACGATCATCGCGCAAAGCGTTAGCATGCGCACTTGTTTGCATCATCAAGGAAATCCACGTGGCACGTATAACGCTTTTTGCTTTTGACACCCCAAACGCTCGCAAGATTTCGGTCGCGCTCGAGGAAATGGAACTCGACTACCGGGTCGAGGTGGTTAACATCACCAAGGACGAGCAGTTCAAACCCAGCTTTTTGGCGATTAGCCCCAACAATAAAATCCCTGCCATAACCGATCTTGACGGTCCTGCCGGCGAGCCGATCCATGTGTTCGAGTCGGGAGCCATACTTCTTTATCTCGCCGAGAAGACCAAGCGATTTTTGCCGCATGACCCGAGGCAGCGCATCCAGGCCTACGAATGGCTCATGTTCCAAATGGGCGGCTTTGGCCCGATGCCTGGGCAGGTACACCATTTTCTCGGACTCGAAAAGATCGAAGACCAACGCTACGGTTTGCAACGCTTCAGTCGTGAAACTCGCAGACTTTATGGCGTCATGGATCGCCGTCTGGCTGAAGTCCCCTACTTTGCCCAAGAACTCTCGGTTGCGGACTTCGCGATTCTAGGCTGGGTTTGGCGCCATCCACGTCATCAGGTTGATTTGGCAGAATTCCCCAAGGTTCAGGCTTGGTACCAGCGCATGATGGATCGACCTGCGGTTCAACGAGGCTTCGCCGTCCCTTTGAAGTAAACGGTTATTTTACATTTGCTTAACTTTGGTTACACTTGACTCGCAGTCTTTAACCAACGCCCCTGGCGTTGGTCGTCCGGCGTCTGCATGAGACGCGAGCATGCTGTTGCGCCGAGGCTGTATCGCGGGAAAAGCGATCATTCGGGGGCCTGGACTTCAGGCCCCCTTTTTTCAGAGCGGATGCGTTGAAGACTGTGTCGTGCCGCGGATAACCATTGCAGTTTTAGCCATCGTCGCCAGACCAACAAGCCGCGCGCCCACTCATCGGCTGCGTATGCAAGCCAAATCCCGCTAAGCCCCCAGCCCCAGTGCACCCCGAAAAGCCAGCTTCCGCCTGCAAGCAAGACGAGCACGGAAGGCAGCCCCGAATACAGCGGATAGCGAACATCTCCTACCGCACGTAAGGATCCGATGAGTACGAGGTTAAAGCTGCGCCCCGTTTCAAGAATTACCGAAATCCATAATAATCGGATAGCTTCACCATGAATGGTCTGGTCGTCAGTCAATAGCGGAACAAGCCATGGACCTGCGAGCGCTACAACGACTGAAACGGCGCCCGATATCGCCAAACTCATCCATGTGACCCGCTTGACAAGCCCATGCGCCTCACGAAGATTGCCCTCGCCCAGCAAGCGGCCAACCAAGATCTCTGCCGCCAGGCCCATGGAGAAACCAGCTAACAAAATCACGGTATTAAATTGAAGAACATAAGCCTGGGTTGCAAGTGCTGTTGTGCCCAGTTGCGACGCCGCCGCAACCGATGCCATGAACCCCAAGCGCCAAACAGCATTCTCGGCCGCACCCGGTAGTCCAATCCGCAAAATTGCCTGAAACGAGGCTTGATCCAGCGTCGGCCGGGTTAGCCAAACGGTCTTAATACCCAGGTAGCGATCCCAACATCGGGTGAGCAATACAAGGCTTAAGATTCTTGAGACTAGCGATGCCATGGCAAAACCGCTCAGACCAAAGCTCCCCGACATAAGCAGCCACGCCAGGCCCCAATGGCATAAGTGCATCAACATCATGACGCGTAAGCTTTGGGCCGCGAACAGATGCGCGCGCATGACCGAGGCCATAGCAACAACCAAGGCGTCCAAGAGCACACAAGGGGCGAGCCAAAGCATGAGCGGCTTAGCCTGCAACCGGACCTCTTCGGGTACTTCAAAGTGCAAGAGCAAGCGGTCTGACCCAAACCACAGCACAGCAGCAGCAATTAAGCCCATGACAAAACTTGCCAGCAAGGCTGTTCTCGCAGCAGTTTCTACAGCGATCGGATTGTTATAACCAAGCTGTTGAGACAGCACCACACTAATGCCTGCACCGACGATGCGAAAAAGCAAAAAGGCGGTGTGGAAAAACTGCATCGACAACGCAAACGCCGCTGCCGAAGCATCAGCGATTTGCCCTGCCAGAACGGTTCCGAGAACACCTGCAGCCACGCCCAAGCTGAGCTCGAGCAGCAGCGGAAGCGCTAGTCGCATCTAAACACGTTGTCGGTCAAAGATAATGGCCTCATCAAACAAGGACTTCACTTCGTCCTCGGCAATGCCGAGCGAGCGTACGATTTCTTCACTGTGCTGCCCCAACCATGGCGCTGCCCGGCGGATTGAAACCAACTCGCCACTGCTCTTAACAGGTGAACCAAAGGTCTTGATCGTGCCCATGATCGGATGTTCCATCTCAACCACCATTGCTCTAGCTTTGACATGTGGGTCATTAAAGACTTGCTGGTAGCTATAAACGGGACCGCCAGGCACAGCGGCAGCATCAAGCGCTTCAACCCAATGCGCAGTAGGATGGCTTGTGAACACCGCCTCGATGTCTGCCTGCAAAGCATCGGCATGCTGCACACGAAGTGCATTGCTTGCATAGCGCGGATCTGATAACCAATGCGGGCTTGCGCAAACCTGCTCACAAAAGGCCCGCCAGAGCTTTTCGTTGTTTGCACCAACCGTTACATAACCATCGCTGGTCCGGTAAGCCTGATAGGGCGCAGCACGGCGATGTCTTGTACCCATGGGAGCCGGTAATTCGCCGGCACCAAAAAATGCACCGAACTCCCATTGTGACCAGGCTAGCCCTGCCTCGAGCAAGGAAGTCTCAACATACTGCCCCTGACCACTTCGCAGACGACTAATGTATGCCCCCAAAATCGCATAAAGTGCGGTCACACCGCTCGCTATATCATTCATCGCGATGCCAACCTTGGCTGGCCTGCCGCCTGGCTCACCCGTCATCATCATGATGCCCGACATGCCCTGGGCGATGATGTCGTAGCCTCCACGGCCAGCATAAGGTCCAGTTTGCCCGAATCCCGACATCGAGGCATAAACGAGACCGGGATTGGCTAAGTGCAGCGATTCATAGTCGAGGCCAAGCTTTTTGACCACGCCTGGACGAAAGTTCTCGGTGATGATGTCGGCGCGCTTGGCGAGTTGCTGCACAATGTCGCGGCCCTTTGCTGATTTCATATCGATCGCAAGGCTTCGTTTATTTCGATTTAAGACCGTGAAGCAATAGGATTCACCGCGGATTTGAGGGACGAAGCCACGCGACGTATCGCCATCCGGAAACGATTCGATTTTAATAACGTCTGCCCCCATATCGCCAAGCAGCATGCTGCAATAAGGTCCAGCCATCACACTCGTTAGATCAAGCACTCGAACGCCTTCCAAGGGCAATGCCATGATTTAAACCTCCTTCAATAATGTTCCACGAACGGCACCGTTTGTATGCACAATTAGCCCAAGGACTTAACCACTTGGCTTAGTCAGGCTACGATGCGAAGCATCCCACAAGACGCATTGATTGGGCCGTAAAGACGCTGCGCTTTCATCGTAAACCACTAACTTCAGGAGCCAAGCCCATGCAAGCATCATCCCGTCGGCAATTTATGAAACATACAATCGCATGGTCTGCGGGTGCGACCTGCTTTGCGCATAGCACGCTTGCCTATGCCATCGATCTCACAGTTACTCACTTTGGTCAGGGCATGTATGGGGTGCCCTTTGCAGTTGCCAAGGATAAGGGTTGGTTCAAAGAGATGGCAGGCCTTGATGTGAGTGGCTTTATTACTTCAGCGGGAGGAGGCACAACAATCCGAAATGCACTGGCATCGGACATTCCCTACGGCGAAGTTGCCGTACCTGCTGCCATTGCCGCCATTCAGCAAGGCGTTGAACTCAGCATTGTCCATGCCGGCGTTGCCTCAGTCGCCGACCAGGTTTGGATTACTCGCAACAATGATCAAAGTATCAAAACATTTGCTGATCTCGCTGGAAAAAAGTTAGGTTATTCGAGTCCTCGGTCGGTGACTGACATGATTACCACCATGATGCTTGAGGCGAACAAGCTCACCGGCAAAGTCGAACGTAAAGCGATCGGGTCAATTTCGGCAGGTTTGACCGCTTTGCGCGAGGGCTTGGTCGATATGACTTATGTGACCGAGCCGGTGTGGAGCAAAGAGAAGGCTAACTATCGACTGGCATGGGTGTCGACCGACATCGCACCAAGGGTGACTCAAACGGTGGGTATCGTAAAAACCGACTTTCTAAAAAAGAACCCGAAAGTGATTCAAGGCATCATTGCCGCTCGGCGCAAGGGCGTCGAATTTATTCAAAGCAATCCGGCTGAAGCCGCGCAAATTCTTGCCAGGGAGTACAAGATTGAGACCGTCCACGCAAAATCTGCCATTGAAAATATTCTTAAGGTAAAAGGTCAGTATTGGAGCCCGGGGGGCTTTGATTTTGAAGGGATGGGTACCATGCTACGAGGCCTTCAGCTGGTAAAAGCGATTCCAGAGGGGCCTTTTGACTGGAGTAAGGTCATCAACGATAGCTTATTACCTGCGGATTTACGCACTGCAAAATGAGCGAAGCCATTGTTGCATCGCTACAGGCTGTTGAGCGAATTTACCCAGCAATAGGTAAACAACAAGCGGTACACGCATTGGGTCCGATTGATTTATCACTGAGAAAGGGCGAATTTTTTTCGGTGGTGGGTCCTTCGGGTTGCGGCAAGTCGACACTATTGGATGTGCTGGCAGGTCTGGCCACGGCAACAAGTGGTGAGGTCCACTTTGAAGGACGCTCACTAAAGTCGGAAGTACCAGAAGGTGTTGGCGTTGTCTTTCAAGAGGATTCGAGTTTTCCCTGGCTGACTGTTCGTGACAACGCGAGCTTTGGCCTTCGCAGACACGGATTTGCCGAGCCTGAGGTTAAGCGACTTGTCGATGAGGCATTGGCGATGGTCGGTCTCGAGGCCTTTGCCTCGAGCTATCCAGCGCAACTATCAGGCGGCATGCGCCAAAGGCTGTGTATCGCGCGCACACTCGTCATGCGCCCAAGACTGCTGCTGCTCGATGAACCATTTGGTGCACTTGATCAACAAACCCGATTGCTGATGGGCGATGAGTTATTGCGTATTTGGCGAGATACCAAAGCGACCGTTCTGCTTATCACTCATGCCTTGGATGAAGCCGCCATGCTTTCAGATCGCGTCGCTGTCATGTCGGCAAGGCCAGGACGATTCATTGACATGATTGAGACAGGTTGGCCAGCATCCAGAGACAGTCGAAATGTATCAGATCCAAAATTTGGAGCAATTACTGCAAGACTCTGGGAGCGTTTACGAGCAGAGTCCTTAAAGGCGATGCCTGCACGATGAGCCATTTCGATCAAACCAACGTAGATGTGATTTGTAAAGCATGAGTCGCGCCGCCACTTATCGACTCGCACTTATCGCAACCGCAGTTGCTGCCCTCGAATTTGCATGCCGCATCGGATGGATTGATCCTATCGCCGTGATCGCCCCGTCAAAAATGGTCCAAGGCGCTGTGAGCCTGCTTGCATCGGGCCAATACAGTGCCGACCTTCTGCTCACCCTCCAAACCGTTGCCGCGGCACTTGTAATTTCTGTGTTCACCGGTTTTTTGCTTGGACTGCTCTTATATCGTTTGCCAAGGCTTAAGTCGGCAGCAGATCCCTTCCTGGCTAGCTATTACGCCATACCGATGTTTATGTTTTATCCACTTTTCATCGTGATGTTTGGTCTTAACCGTTGGCCCTTAGTTGCGATTGGCTTCGTTTTTTCATTTATAGCGATGGCGATCAACACTGTCGATGGCCTAAGCCGAGTTCCCAAAGTCTTCATGCGCGTTGGTCAAAGCATGAACCTAACGGCATGGCAGCGCATGCGATTCATTCAATTGCCTGCTGCAGCCCCCTATTTGTTCACAGGCGTAAAACTTGCCGTGGTTTATGCCTTCATCGGGGTCATCGCTGGTGAATTCGTCCTGGCCGGCGCTGGCTTCGGCTATCGCATTGCCTTCGCCTACAACGCCTTTGATAACGCCACCATGTATGGCCTCTTACTCCTGCTCATCGGCGGCGTTGGCGGACTTAACCTCAGCCTTTATCGATGGGAGCGCCTGATTCATGAGCGCAGGGGCGGTCGCTAATGCAAGGTGCAAGTTTGGAAAACGCTTCATCAAAAAAACTCATTGACCGGATTGGCTTACTGGCGCTCATGCTTGGCGCCTGGTTTGTTGGCAGTGCCCTATGGGGCGATGCAGTACTGCCCTCGCCTTCAGCGTCTTTGGTTAAATTGCTGTCGATCATCCAAAGCGATGACTTCGCCAAACACGCTTGGGAAACACTACGTGCATTCGTGGCGGCACTCATGATTTCCTGGTTTGGTGGACTGTTAATTGGCATCGCACTGGGTGCTCATCGCCTGAGTGGCGAAGTCTGCGAGCCGATTCTCGTAGCGCTTTATTCGATCCCAAAGATAGCACTCTACCCCATTGTGCTATTACTTTTTGGACTAGGTATCTCAGCGAAGATCGCCTTTGGCGTCATGCACGGCAGTGTCCCCGTGATACTTTTTACAATGAATGCGGTAAGGCACTTACCTCATATTTGGCTGCGGGCTGCGAAGTCGATGCGACTGACCCCGGCGCAAACGGCGAGATACATCATGGGGCCTGCGTGCGTCCCCGAGATTGTTTCAGGCTTTCGAATTGGCTTCTCGCTGACCCTGCTTGGCACACTCATTGGCGAAATGTTTGCTTCGCAGCGGGGTATCGGTCACTTGCTATTGAAAGCTATGGAACTGAATGACATCTTGTCAATCATGGCGCTAGCCTTATTGCTACTTGTGGTCGCAAGCATGAGTAGCATCGGTTTATTGAGCATGGAACAACGACTTCATCATCGCCACGACGCAGGGAGACACTAAATGACACATGGCATCGCAGCGACCCCGGGAGAACTTAGACGCAAATTGCTTGAGGGTCGCTTTATCCTCGCTCCTGGTGTGTTCGATATGTTTTCGACAAGAATCGCCGATCGTTTGCCTTTTGAGGCCTTGTATATGACAGGCTACGGCATCTCAGGATCTTATCTAGGCCTGGCAGATGCGGGTTTGGTCAGTTATACCGATATGGTGAGCCGCGCAAGATGTATCGCAGAGGGTTCATCAAAACCCTTGATCGCCGACGCAGACACTGGTTTTGGCGGCTTGCTCAACATAAGGCATACCATCCGAGGCTACGAGGCTGCTGGTGTGCAAGCGATTCAAATTGAAGATCAGGAAATGCCGAAGAAGTGTGGCCATACTCCTAATCGGCGTGTCGTCCCCCTTAAAGACGCTGTGCGCCGTATCGAAGTAGCTGTTGATGCAAGACGCCGCGATGACACCTTAATCATCGCTCGAACCGACGCAAGAACAGGACTTGGTTTGGATGAAGCGATTGCTCGTGGAAAGGCGTTCGCGAAGGCAGGTGCTGACATTATATTTATTGAAGCACCCGAATCGGCTGAGGAATTTGAACGTGTCGGATCGAGTATCGACGCCTGGCTAATCGCGAATATGGTGCCAAGCGGCAAATCACCCGTGATTGAGCGTGCAGATTTGATTCGCTACGGCTTTGATTTGGCGATTTATCCGTCAGCGGGAATGGCTGTTGCCTGTGCCGCTGTGGAAGCGAATTTCAGACACCTTTTCAATGCCGGGAGCACGAGCCAATCGCCTGTCGCCGCATACAACATGGCACAACTTCACGAACTTGTGGGTTTTGATGAAGTTTGGGCTTTCGAGAAGCAATTTGTAGAATCATGAACGCATCCGAATCTCAACCTGGCAAACGCTCTGGTCTATCGATCATTGATCGTATTTGGAACGATCATATCGTGGAGGACTTAGGTGACGGCTACTCGCTGTTACATGTGGATCGCCACTTGGTTCATGATCTGGGTGGGCCAGGCGCGTTCTACGAGCTCGAAAAGCGAGGCCTCGAGATTGCGGCTCCCGAGCTCACGTTTGCGGTTCCCGACCATGTGGTTTCGTCTGCACCAGGAAGAATGGGTAGCGAACACGATTGGGCTAATAAGCTCATCGATGGCCTGCGACTCGGCACCGCCAAACGAAGTATCCGGCTATTTGATGTCGGCAAGCCAGGCCAGGGGATCGTCCATGTGATTGGGCCGGAACTTGGCTTGAGTCTCCCGGGCACGCTGATTGTCTGTGGCGATAGCCACACCGCAACCCACGGCGCCATGGGCGCACTGGCCTTTGGCATTGGCGCCAGTGAAATCGTCCACGTCATGGCCACGCAATGTTTGGTTCAGAAAAAACCCAAACAAATGCAGCTGCGTTTCGAGGGCCACCTTGCCCCGGGCGTTGAAGCTAAAGACTTAATTCTCTGGTTGATTAGCCAACTCGGCGCCTCAGCGGGCAGTGGTTTTGCTGTTGAATATGTGGGTGATGTCATTGCGGCGATGCCCATGGAGGCACGGATGACGCTATGCAATATGTCGATAGAATGGGGAGCACGCATAGGTCTGATTGCTCCAGACGATACAACCTTCTCATATCTAGAAAATCGACCATTTTCACCAAAGGGTCCACATTGGGAGCAGGCCATCAAGCACTGGCAAGACCTCAGCTCAGATAAGCAGGCCCGTTTTGATCGTTATGAAACCCTCAACATCGCAACGATCAGGCCACAAATTACCTGGGGTACTTCCCCTGAACAATGTATAGCGATCGATGGACGCATTCCTGATCCGGCCCATGCTTCCGACGCATCACGTGCTCAGGCCATCCAAGATACGCTTGACTATATGGGCCTTCGCGCAGGCGCAGCGATCGCTGGAACCCCAATTGACCGAGTGTTCATTGGTTCTTGCACCAACGGACGATTATCTGATCTCAGGCGAGCGGCCGAAGCCATTGGATCGGGTCGGGTTGCTAATCGGGTTGAGGCTTGGGTTGTACCGGGATCTTATGAAGTGGCTCAACAAGCCCAGGCCGAAGGGCTTGACCGACGTTTTAAAGACGCGGGATTCCAGTGGCGTGAGCCGGGTTGCTCGCTCTGCGTAGGTGCCAATGGAGAACAACTCAAGCCTAAAGAGCGCTCGGTGTCGACGTCAAACCGCAATTTTGTCGGGCGTCAGGGGCCTGGCGCACGAACCCATCTCGCAAGCCCTTACACAGCGGTGCGAAGTGCGCTTGCCGGTGTTATAGCTACCTGAGCGCCAAGAAGTATTCATCAATGGTACCTAGTGATCTAGATTTCCGACGCAAGCCATTTACCAAGCTCGAAAGCCTTGCTGCTCCAATCGATCTCATCAATCTTGATACCGATATCATTATAAGAATAGAAAGACTCTCACAACTTCCCCGAGGCCAGCTTGGCCCATGGGCCTTCGAGCCCCTTCGCTATCGGAACAACGGTGAGGAAAACCCAGACTTCATCCTGAATCAGAAACCATTTCGTGAAGCGAAAATACTCATAACAGCCGCTAACTTCGGCTGTGGATCGTCGCGAGAAATGGCTGTATGGGCGATCCAGGAGCTAGGTGTGCGATGCCTGATCGGTTCAAGTTTTGGCGATATCTTTCGTTCCAATTGTTTTCAGAACGGTTTATTGGTACTCCAGTTCAGCGCAGATGAGATTCAAGCGATGCAAGCCATGGCCGATCAGGGCCCTTTCAGCGTGGATCTTATGCTCAACCAAGTGCAATTACCCGATGGAAGCAAGAAATCATTTTCGATCGATGCCCCGATCCGTAAAGCCCTGCTTGAAGGCCTTGACGAGATTGAACTTACGCTCTCGCGGCGGGAGCGCATCAAGGCTTATCAGGAAAAGATGAAAAGTGAGCGGCCCTGGATCTTTCAAGCTGCTTGAGCTTTTCATGCTTAGCAAGCAGCCTTCTTGCTTGCTCGACGACAGGTAGATCCACCATGCGGCCCTTGTACGCAAAGGCCGCTTTTCGTTGCTTTTGAGCTTCTTCAAAGGCTAGCATAAGGCCCGTAGCGTGTTCGACTTCGTCAGGCTGCGGCGCGAATCCTTCGTTAATAATCGCCACCTGTGAAGGGTGAACGCAGAATGCTCCCTCAAAGCCTAGCGCCCGAGCACGTTCGATACGTTTGCGGAAGGCGTTCTGATCTTTGTAATCGGCAACGCTACCAATGAACCCCAGTGGCATAAGTCCAGCACGACGCGCTGCCATTAGTGCCATGATATTCGGGGTATAGAGCGAATCTTCATTGACCGCCATACCCATTGAAACGGCCAAATCCTCTGCTCCGACGATCAATCCGAGCATGCGGGTGTGAGATTGAGCAATTGCATCAATATGATGCAAGCCTTCGGGATCCTCAATCATCGCAATCAGTCTTGTGTGGCCTTGAAGCAGTCCCCGCTCAAACTCAAGCTCAGTCAAGACCTCAGCAACTGACTTGATAAAGCCCGCATCAGGCACCTTCGGGAGGGAGATCGCAGAAACCGCCCCGCAGACCGAAGCCTCCAAATCGCGAAGCAGCAGCCTCCAGGGTCGATTGACACGAACAATCACCTCCTTCCCAGCTTGTGTAAACCCTTGGGCTATCTTCGGTACCGATAGCCTTGCAGACGCCTTGTCCGAGGGTGAAACACTATCTTCCAGATCGATTTGTAAGACATCAGCAGCTTGCCGGGTTGCACTTTCTATAAAGCGAGGACTGCTTGCAGGTACAAAAAGAATTGATCGCCAAATCGGCATTGCCGTATGCTCTGAAATCGGCTGTGCCTTATGCGCTGGAATTAGCGGTCCATTCTGTGTTGAATTCGCCGGCGTGTTTCGTGTTGCTTCCATCATTTGTCTTCCTTTTGATTAGCAAGCGACTCAAGCCATTGTTCAATTTCTTGCGTATGCTGACCAAGCGTAGGGGCAGGTCTTCGAAACCCCCCTGGTGTTTGCGATAAACGTGGCAAGACCTCATGCATGACCACCTCCCCCAAGTCATCATCGGGTAATCGCACCAGGCTTTCTCGGCCCGCAACATAGGGGTGATCAAGCAGATCAAGCACCGAACACACGGGCCCGGCCGTAACCTTGGCCTGCTCGAATAGCGCTAGGTTTTCTGCAAGTGTTTTTGAGCCTATAAAATCAGACAGAATCGCATCGAGTGCGTCGCGATGCTCGACACGAGCGTCATTTGATATAAATCGCGGATCGGTCTTTAAATCTGATCGATCGATAGCATCAAACAAGCGCATCGCCATCGACTGCATCGATCCTGAAAGCGCAAGAAAGCCGCCATCTGCACAGCGATACACATTGCGCGGTGCGGTGTGGCTCGACTGATTGCCGGCTCTTAGGGTTGCAAGGCCTGTGAGCGCAGATTTGGCGGCCTCTGAGGCGATCACAGACAGGATAGGCTCGAATAAGGATAGATCGAGGCACTGGCCTTTGCCGGTTTTCTCAGCGACGCGCAAGGCGGTTTGCACGGCTGATGCGCCATACAGACCAGCGACCATATCTGCCAGCGCAAGCGGCGGCAGCGAGGGTGGGCGATCAGGAAATCCATTGAGGTAGGCGAAGCCCGACATGGCTTCAACAAGCGTACCGAAGCCTGGACGCTTGGCATAAGGCCCGTCCTGCCCCCAGCCCGAGATCCTCACCAAGATTAGTGCAGGATTTACGGTCCAAAGACGCTCTGGTTCCAAGCCTAACTTTTCTAAGCCTCCGGGCACAAAGTTCTCAATCAAGACTTGACAGTGGGGCAGTATGCTTATGAGCCGGTCGAGCGATTGCGGCTCACGCAAGTCCAGGGCCCAGGAACGTTTATTGCGCCCGTATAGCTTCCAGTGCAAAGCATGGCCCTGCTCACGCCATTTTCGTAAGTCATCGCCCCCCTCCGGATGCTCGACCTTAATCACATCTGCACCAAAATCGGCAAGAACATGACTAAGCATATTGCCTGCCACCAATCGAGACAGGTCAAGGACACGAATATCGGCAAGCGGCCCTTGGGCTTCGGCATCAAAGGATCGTCGGGCTAGGCCTTCATGCAATTTTGAAAACATTGGTTAAACTCAAAATAGACATCACTCAAAACACTTGCTGATTACAACAAGGGAGACATGCAAATGGACCATCGAGACTTTAACCGACGCCGCGCCATCCTAAAGCAGGGACTTTCCGGTACTTGCGCAATCGCTAGCGCTTCTCTTAGTCCTCTGGTCTTTGCTCAAGCGAGCTGGCCGAGCAAGCAGACGGTGAAAATTGTCTGTAACTTTCCGCCAGGGGGGCTCACCGACTCTTATGCGAGAGCCTATGCTGAGTTTTTTTCCAAAAAATTCGGTCAATCATTCGTCGTCGAAAACCGGCCCGGCGCGGGCGGTCTCATCGGCGCTGATGCGGTTGCGAAAGCACCAGCAGATGGTTATACATTTCTGATCACAACCTCCACCCCCATGTGGCATGCGAAGGTGCTTTATACGAAAATGCCTTATCAGGGCGAGCGTGACTTTACGCCAATTTCGCTCTTTCCCAGTGGCGCTCTGATTATGGGTGTACCTTCCTCGCTCGGTGTGAAGGACGTGAGGGAATTTGTCGAGATGAGCCGCAACAAACCCGCCGCTTATGGCACTTACGGAGCAGGATCCTGGCCGCATATGGTGATTAATGACTTAAACGAACGTGCTTCGGCGAAGCTTACGCCAGTTCACTATCGCGGTGAAACACCGATGTGGGTTGATGCCAGTACGGGCCAGGTTCAAGCGGCGATGGGCAGTTTTCTTGGCATCAATAATTATCTAGGAAAGGGAAGCATTCGTGCGATCGCTGCCATCGGTAATCTACGTTGCCCAAAGCTGCCTCAGCTACCCACGTTCATCGAGCAGGGCTTTTCCGCGCCGGTTTATGGTCTCGAGGGATGGATTCCATTTGTAGCACCGGCGGCAACACCGCAAGACATCGTGGTCAAAATGGCTGAAGCGATTCAAGAAGCTTCTGAAACGCCGCGAATGGCTGCAATTCGTGATGCCTTTGCGATTCCCAATAAGCCAACAGCACTCGAAGAAAGTCGCAAACGCTGGAAGGAAGAAAGCGCAGTCTGGATTGACATAGCAGGCAAGCTTGGTATCAAACTCGACTAATGAACAGAGCCGATGAACAAAAGTCAGTGAATAAGCGTCAGTGAGTTTGGCCGTGCTGGAAAGAGCGGGCTTTCGAAGTCCCAGGGCAGGCTTTGTTGCCAATCGACTGATTGCTGACGACCTGCCTAGCGAGCACATCAACCCTCAGGGCTTCGCAGTCGCCGCTCAAACCATTAAGACTTGGCCTGCTTACACGCCAAGCCCTTTACATCATCTTTCGGGACAGGCCGGGCGGTTAGGACTTGGAGAAGTCTTTTACAAGGATGAATCGGCCCGATTTGGCCTCGGCAGCTTTAAAGCACTTGGTGGTGCTTATGCTGTTTATGCACTACTTCGAGAAAAGCTGCAATTAGGCGATGGTTCTTTACTTTGGACTGATCAAGCAACCAGAAAAGCAGCTAAGGCTATCACGGTATGTTGCGCCACAGACGGCAATCACGGTCGATCGGTCGCATGGGGCGCTGAGCTTTTCGGCGCGAGCTGCGTCATCTTTGTTCATGAGACGGTCAGCCAAGCGCGGTGCGAGGCTATAGCGGCCTTTGGAGCCAAAGTTTCCCGGGTTAAAGGCAATTATGACGATTCGGTCCGCGAGGCTCAACGTCAGGCTGAAGCGAATTGTTGGCATGTGGTTTCCGATACAAGCTATCAAGGCTATATCGATATACCGTGTAAAGTGATGCACGGCTACGGACTCATGGCGCAGGAGATTTGTGATCAGTTGGCTGAAGCACCAAGCCATGTCGTTGTTCAAGCTGGCGTTGGCGCACTCGCAGCCTCGCTATGCGCTTACTTCTGGTATCGCTGGGGAACAAAGCGACCTCGGTTTGTTCTCGTTGAGCCTATGCTTGCTGATTGCTACTTTCAATCGATCAGCGCGGGGCATCCTGTTGCGGTCACGGGCTCCCTGCAAACCATCATGGCGGGGCTTGCTTGCGGCGAAGTATCACCGATTGCCTGGCAGATATTGAGCCGTGCCGCGGACGATGCATGTGTGGTCTGCGAGGACGATGTCCGCGAAGCGATGAGATCGCTCCACCGAGGCGAGAGCAGTGACCCCTCGGTGATTTCAGGCGAGACCGGGGCAGCAGGTCTCGCACTCTTGCAAGCCAGTCAGGCGATGCCCCATCTTGCCCAAGTGCTTGGTCTTGACGCTCATTCACGTGTTCTGATTATTGGTAGTGAAGGAAATACTGATCCGGAGATCTATCGAGCAATCATCCACCAGCCTCCCCAACCTAGAACAGACTATCTTTTAGAGCAGCTTCATGCACTTGCCCAGATCGGCTTACAAGACGATGGGGCATGCGCCAGACTTGCCCTAACCGATCAAGATCGGATCGGCCGGGATTGGCTTGTCGACGTGATGAAGTCCCTCGATTTAAATGTACAAATCGACCAGATCGGCAATCTATTCGGCATCTTTGAAGGTGCCGAACCCGAACTCGACCCGATCATGACTGGATCTCAGATCGACACCGTGAGAACAGTTGGTCGCGATGACGGATGTCTTGGCGTTCTCGCTGGCTTAGAGATCATTCGGTGCATGCAGGCGGCGGGGATCAAGCCGCGCCGGTCCTTAGTCGTGTGCGCCTTCACCAATGACGAGGGTGCACGCTATGGACCTGACATGCTGGGTTCTCTTGTCTTTGCTCAAGCCATGGCCCTCGAACAAGCCCTTCGCGTTGTGGGCGTCGACGGCTCATTACTCGGCGAAGAACTCGCCAGGATCGGCTATGCAGGCCCATGCAAGCCCGGTCACATCAAAGCGAAAGCATTCATTGAACTGCATATGGCACACGGGCCGATTCTCGAGCAGGCGGGCTGTCAAATTGGCGTGGTTCAAGGGGTTCAAGGGGTTGAAGGGGTTGAAGGCATTTCCTGGCAAGGCCTGGAAATCGTTGGTCAGTCTAACCATGCTGGTACGACCCCAATACCTGTGGCATTCGATCTTGATTTGATCAACAGCATAGAACGTTTAGCGCAAGCACATCGACTTACTTATCAGCGAATCATCTATGGGGCAGGCCATGATGCCCAAATCCTCGCGCGCGTATGCCCGACTGCCATGATTGTTATATCGAGCGCTAGAGGACTCAGTCATAACCCTGCCGATTACAGCCACGCTGAAGCTATTGATGCAGGTTTGCAATTACTCTACGCGCTCCTGCGCGAGCTCTGTGAGGTTGACTGAGATCGGCGAACCTCATCCGCATTCCAACCCAACCATGAATCACCGACTAAGTGCATGAGTAAAGCAATGCAAACCGCAACGATGACGCACTGGAGTAGCTGTGCCCTTCCCCCGATTCGCCCTGAATCCCATTTTGGGGATCGGGTAGTGAATTGCTTTGGTGATCGAGCCCAATCGCTTGATCGTTTATTTGAACGCGCCTGTCGTTTATATCCGCATCGCGAGGCGCTTGTGCACGATGCACATCGCATCAGCTATCAGGATTTGCGCAGACTCGTCATGCGGTCAGCGCGACGCTTTCAAGCCATCGGCATCAAAGCTGGGGATCGGGTGGTGATGCAAATTGCTAACCGCATCGAGTTTGTTGTGATCATGCTAGCGCTACAACGTATTGCCGCCATCGCGGTTCCAGTCAGCATTCGCGAACAAGCTAGTGGCCTGATTTACATCATTCATCAATGCGAGGCCAGCGCTGTGCTTATCGATGATTGCTTAAGCCAGGTCATCGAAGACCTTCGCAATTATCTTGCCAACGAGCCAACGCTGCATGCCCTATCGTTTGTATATGGTCTCAACGATGCCGCTAGCTCGGACTTTCGTTTTCACACTGATCAGCACCTTGATGCTTTGAGCGAAGGCCGTGAGCAAGACCTACTTGCCGAGGATATCGCGCCTGCTGAGGTCAACGAGGAAGCTTGTGCATTCATCCTTTACACCTCAGGGACCACCGGCAAGCCCAAAGGTGCCATGCTCAGTCATCTAAATGTTATACATTCGATTATGCATTTTCAGTATTGCATGCCGCTTCGCGACGGCGTGCGCTCCATACTTGCTGTACCAGCAAGTCATGTCACTGGATTGATCGCAAATATCGCCAGCGTGATCGGCTGCGCGGGCACAAGCATCATCATGTCGCAATTCAAAGCTGCAGACTATCTCAAGCTTGCGGCTCGGGAGAAGGTTGAGTACAGCATCCTGGTTCCAGCCATGTACAAGTTATGCCTCATGGATGATCACTTCGAGCAGCTTGATTTAAGTCACTGGCGGGTCGGCGGCTATGGCGGCGCTCCCATGCCGGTGTCGACCATCGATGAATTGGCCTCCCGCCTGCCAGGATTACAGCTAATGAACGCCTACGGCGCCACTGAGACATGCTCGCCTACAACCATCATGCCAGCCATTCATACGCGCGCTCATGCCGATTCTGTTGGTTTTGTCTTGCCATGTGCCGAGGTGAGGGTGGTCAACGACCGAGGTGAAGTCCTTCCTGCCGGTGAAAGCGGCGAACTGTGGATACGAGGCCCGATGGTGATTCCTGGCTACTGGAATAATCCTGAGGCTAACGGCGCTAACTTTACGGATGGCTTTTGGCATTCTGGCGACCTTGGGTCCATCGATGCTGAAGGCTTTGTTTATATCCACGACCGACTCAAAGATATGATTAACCGTGGTGGTTATAAAATATTTTCAGTTGAGGTTGAGCATTGTTTGATGAGCTATAGCGGCATTATCGAAGCTGCCGTCATCTCACGACCTTGCCCGGTTTTAGGCGAGCGAGTCCATGCAGTGATCTACGCCCCCGATCTTCAAAGCGATAACCTTGCTAAGCAATCGGAGGTAATTGAGGCAATCACCAAGCATTGCAGACAAAAGCTAGCCGATTACAAAGTACCCGAGTCGATCCTGCTGTACCCAGAGGCCTTACCGCGCAATGCAAACGGCAAGTTACTCAAGCGACAACTTAGGCTAGTGCTTGAAGCGCAGCTCCCGGCTGGATCTTAGGGCACCCTGGCAACATCATCCCAAGCCATCGATGTCGATGCATGTTGATCCGCATGCATGCATGCAAGTTGATGAATGCCGTGTCGTTTAAGACTTACGCTGAAAGGCAAGGCTGTCGTCAAGGAGCGGAAAAGCACCCCAGGTATGTGGGGCAAGAACCGGCTCACTTGGGCACAAATAACTCGGATTGAGCTCAGCAAGTGTGTTGACGCCGCAAAGAGCCATCGCTATACGAATTTCAGCATCGACTAATTCGAGCATACGAACCAGGGCTGACTTGCCGCCCGCAGCAAGCGCGATACATTGCATGCGGCCCATAGCGACCATATCAGCACCTGCAGCGACAGCCTTGACGACATCGGTTCCACGACAAAACCCGCCATCGATAATTATCTTAGCCTTAGCGTCGACAGCCTTGACAATCTCTGGCAAAACCTCCATGGCCCCCTGACCTTGATCAAGTTGGCGGCCGCCATGATTCGATACATAAATCACATCGATACCATGATCAAGCGCAATCCTTGCGTCTTCAGCAGTCGCTATACCTTTAAGCATGAGCGGCACCTTAAGGCGCTTGCGAATTCGCATCACATCATTCCAAGTCAATCTTGCCTGCCATTCGCGGCCCGGCACATTGGCACGCCTTATATTGCGCTGGGCTAGATCGCGCTCACGACGACTATAGACCGCGCTGTCTACCGTGAGGCAGAACTGGCTAAAGCCAAGACCAATGACCCGATCGGCAATCTCGTCAACCCATTGCGAATCACCGTGAACATAAAGCTGGAAAATTTTTAAAGCCTCCGGCGAGGCAGCGGCAACTTGAGCAAAGTCACACGCACAAACCGAGCTCAGCATATGAGCCACCCCAAACTCACCGGCCGCTTGGGTAACTGGTAAAGGCCCTGTCTCCCAGAAATGCTCTAATCCACCGACCGGTGCAAAAACAATAGGTAAATTCAAGCGCTGTCCGAACCAGTCTATGCCTGGGTCCACTTTGCTGACATCGCGAAGTACTCGAGGCCGCAAAGCCAGCCGATCAATCGACCAACGGTTGCGGCGCAGTGTTGCCTCGGTCTCGGTACCACCCACTATATATTGCCAGTGATTCTCATTGAGGTTTTGCCTTGCCTTGCGGACAATTTCATGAAGCGTTAAGAATTCACCGGTGATTGGAAATGACATCGTGACTCAGTCCTTGGTTAAACAGGCGCAGAAGCCTGGGCAATGATTTCGCGCAATAGATGTTGCCGATTAGACGTATAAGGTCTGACCGCATCAGGCCAACGCCCCTTTTCCACGGCAACTGCCCATGCCTCTGAATGGATAACGTCGGGACTGCTTAAGGTGTAAACCGCCAGATAGCGCGCAATGCCCTCGTTTGCCAGGGCCTTCTTCACACCACCGATCAAAACAGCGCCATCAATAAGTTTGGAACGCTCAACGCGCAACACGCCAGGCACCTTTAAGAGCTCTGGGACATGCTCACTGTCATACACTTCGTTGAATAGGGCTTCTTTGTCGCTTTGTACATCCATCGAAACAAAAAACTGATAACGACTCATTTCGGACTCCTTTATAAAAACCGGAAAGCCTGTGGCTTGAATTCTGAACTAGACTTGAAGACTTCGCCGGAGCATGGAGTTCCGAAAGCATCTATGTGAGCACTTCAGGTTCAAAACAGCTTCTCATTGCAGCAAGTCTTGCCAATCTTCCCTTTGGGACGATTTACGCGTTTAGCGTATTGCTCAAGCCGATGGAATCAGCACTGTCGTTGCAAAGGGCTGACATGACGCTTGTCTTTGGCCTAGCAAGCATTGTGCTAACGCTAGGAATGAATATAGCTCCCAGCCTTTATCGGCATCTTTCGATACCGCTTTTAATTGCCACGGCAAGCCTAATTTCTGCCATCGGATTGGGTTTAACCGCAGTCGCACAAAGCAGAATAGGCTTGATTTTTTCTTATAGTGTTCTATTTGGTTTAGGCGGTGGCATTGTCTTCACTTGCGTTCAGCAACTTGTCAATCAGTACCACTTTAAGCATCGAGGCCTTGTTAACGGCTATGTGGTAAGCCTCTACCCCTTGGGCGCCATGTTTGGCGCGCCGCTCATGGGATGGTCCATTGAGACGCTTGGTTTACGTCAAACCTTAGGCCTGCTAGCCGCGGTGATTGCATGCAGCGGTATCGTGGCAAGCCTATTGATTCGAGAGGCGGCGACGCACCGTGATCCGACCAATCAATCGACTCGCCAGACTGAAAGCATGACCCATTGGCCCTTGTTTTTGCATTTGAGCGCGGTCTTTACACTTGCCGCGTCGGCGGGCTTGATGGTCATGAGTCAGGCCGCAGGCATTATGCAAGCCTACGGTGCTGGTCTTGGTACTGCGTTGGGCGCCACAACGCTGATCACTGGATCGATCGCCGCAGCACGAATCGGCGGGGGTTGGCTGATCGATCGCTATCGCCTTGACTTTGTGATGGCTGGTGCACAGCTCTGGGCACTTTTGGGTGCGATATTACTCAGTATGTGGCCAAGCCCCCAAAGCGCCCTTCCCGGTCTTGCCATGATTGGTATGGGCTATGGCCTGATATCAGGCGCCTCGGCTGGCGCAATCGCCCAGTGCTGGCCACAGCGCTTGTTCGGTCTTGTAGCAAGTCGACTTTATATCGGCTGGTGTGTTGCAGCGATTTGCCTTCCAGTCCTCGCAGCCGGCCTGTACGACGTAAGCGGCAATTACCGCAGCGCTGTTCTTATTGCCGGCTCGGTCAATCTACTTGCTATGGCTATGGCGCTGAGGCTTCCACATCCCGCAAAAAGCACAGCTAGCTAGTGCCTGACATCGCAAGTCTTATGGCAAAGGCCATCATCAACAGACCTGCTGTTTTTTCTAGAACCCAGACTATTCTTCCATGCTCTTGAAATTGTTCGGCAAGTCGAATCACAATCACTGATAGGCAAAGCCCGTAGAGAAAAGTCAGGCAAGCAACCGTTAGCGCAAGCAGGCCCAAACCTAACCAGGCGAGACTATGGTGTGCTTGAATAAAAAGCGGAAAAAATGCCATATAAAAAACAATGGCCTTTGGATTGAACACGGTGATCAACCAAGCCTGCCTAAAGTAATGACCTGCTCGAATTTCAATGATTGGCTTTGCACCGGACTTGGTGAATAGCATGTTTGCGCCGAGCCACATCAAGTAGGCTGCGCCAAGCCATTGCAAGGCATGAAAAGCAGTCGGATACGCAAGCAACACGGCGGCCATACCCGCCATGGCAAGCGCTATCAAACATTGATCGCCGACAATCACGCCGAGCGTAGCCGCAAGCCCACCGCGTACGCCCGCAAGACTTGTTGATGTAATCAGTGCGAGGTTTCCCGGACCGGGCACAAGTAGAAAAACAATCACTGCGATCACAAAGGCCTGATAATCACGAACACCCAACTGATCAATCAATGCAAGCAAAAGAGCCCCTCGTCAACATGCAAACGCCTGAAAACCAACCGGACCAACCCTTATTCTCCCACGACGGTCCTAGCGACGCTGCCGCTGAGAGCGATCGGCCGACTCCTTGGGCTCCTGCGCTCAGCGATCCGGTAAGTGTTGTCATTGATCAAGGGGGGATTGCCCTGCTAAGCGTACGGGGCAATGGCAACTTGAACATCATCGATACCAGTTTGATGCGGCAGATCAGCACCAAGGTCAATTGGCTCGCTTCGCTTGCTGAAGTCAAAGTACTTCTCTTTCGCGGTCATGGAGAACGCGCTTTGATTGGCGGTGCAGATATTCACGAAATGCAAAAACTCAGCCCCCAAACCGCCTCGATTTTCATAAGCCATCTGCGAGACTTATGCGATGCTTTTTATCATTTTCCAGCGCCAGTCATTGCAAGGCTGTCCGGCTATTGCCTTGGCGGAGGACTGGAAGTCGCAATGGCTTGCGATCTACGAATCGCAAGCCGAGACGCTAAGGTGGGTATGCCTGAGGTCAAAGTCGGGATTCCTTCGGTCATCCATGCTAGCCTTTTGCCCAGACTTGTTGGCCTATCGCGAAGCAGCTGGATGCTTTTAAGTGGCGAATTGATCGATGCCGACACAGCCCTCAACTGGGGTCTTGTTCATGAAGTTTATCCACCAGAGCAGCTCGAGGCGATGATTTGGTCGCGTGCCCGCAGCCTGGCCAGCATGGGACCAGCAGTTCTCAGACAGCAAAAGCGCATGATGCGAAGCTGGCAGGAACAGCCGCTAAGGACTGCCATCGAAGAGAGCATCGGCGAGTTTGCAAAAGCCTACGCAAGTGGTGAACCTCAGCACTACATGAACCAATTCCTCAATCGCAAACGTAATAAGTAATTATTTATATCGTTATCATGCAAACACCACGTCGCCGTTGGCTTGGTCAATCACTTAGTCTTGGCCTTATACAAGCGCTTGCAACCAGAAGCGTCGAAGCAAGCAGTAACGCCCCCATACAGCCTTTGAGATCCCGTGCCTGGGACGCTATAAGTTTTAAGTCGGTTGAGGCCACACAACAAGCCAATGCACTTGTTGTACCCGAACATTATGAAGTTCAAATCCTGCTGGCCTGGGGTGATCCCGTTGGCGTTCCAGGAAAGATGCCGCTTTTTCGTTCTGATGCCTCAAATAGCGCTGCCGAGCAAGCGCTTCAAGCAGGGATGCACCATGACGGGATGCACTTTTTCCCCTTGCGCGAGAAGCATAAGGGTCTGCTCGTTCTCAACCACGAGTATGTCGATCACGAATTGCTTTATCCAGACGGAACGAAGCATTGGTCAAGAGACAAAGTGCTTAAATCCATGGCAGCGCACGGCGTGTCGATTGTTGAAGTTCGCCTGAAAGATCGGCATTGGGAGCTTGTCCGACCCTCAACTTATGCGAGACGGATCACTGCGCTGAGCCCGATGCGACTTTCAGGACCTGCTGCAGGCCATCGGCTTATGAAAACTGCAGCTGACCCATCTGGAACCCAAGTTATAGGAACCTTTGCCAACTGCGCACACGGGTTTACACCTTGGGGCACTTACCTGACTTGTGAAGAAAATTGGCAGTATTACTTTCAAGGTAATCGATCACCGGAAAGTCATGAACCACGCTGGGGAATCCGCGAAGAGGCATGGGTTCGGTGGCATGAATTTGAACCCCGTTTCGATTTGCGCCAACACCCACAGGAAGTCAATCGATTCGGGTGGGTCGTTGAAATCGACCCGATGGATCCGAAAAGTATACCGATAAAGCGTACTGCGCTTGGTAGAGCCTCTAGAGAAGGTGCAACCGTCGTTCAGTGTCGTGATAAGCGTGTTGTTGTTTATATGGGCGAAGATGCGGCTTTTCAATACATATACAAATTTGTATCGCGTGATCCCGTGCGAGAAGGAGGCTACCGAACTAATCGGCATGCGCTTGATCACGGCACGCTTTTTGTTGCGCGATTCGATGCGGATGGTAAAGGGCGATGGTTGCCTCTGGTCTTCGGTCAGGGCCCACTCAATGCAAGTGCTGGCTTTGCCTCGCAAGCCGAAGTGCTGATCGAGAGCCGATTGGCCAGTGAGGTGCTAGGTGCTACACGGATGGATCGCCCGGAATGGATAGCTGTCGATCCAGAAACTAAAACCTGTTACGTTACACTTACGAATAATCGGCAACGTGGCCTGGAGGGATTTCCCCCGGTAGACGCTGCCAACCCCAGAGGGCCTAACCGCACCGGCCATATCATTCGCTGGCGTGAGTCGGGTGATTTCGATGCCGAAGCATTCCAATGGGATATCTTTTTGCACGGTGGCACGCCTGAACATCATGATGAAGCGCTGCGCGGATCAATGAAAGGCGATGGCTTTGCTTCGGCAGATGGGCTATGGTTTGACCCACGAGGCTTTCTTTGGGTTCAAACCGATATGAGTCAGTCGACTCAAGCAAGGGCTGATCAACAAGGCTTGGGAAATAATGCACTACTTGCTGCCGATCCGCTTACCGGACAGTGCAAACGCTTTTTGGTAGGGCCTGCTGGTTGCGAAATCACAGGTGCCATTACAAATCCGGAACTCACCACACTTTTTGTAAACATCCAACATCCCGGAGAAGGCCACCGCTTTAAAGCAGGCGAAGGTGATCCAGGTGCCGTATCAAATTGGCCTGACGGACCAGGACGGCGGCCGCGATCGGCAACGGTCGCGATCCGCCACAAACAAGGATTGCCGATTGGTAGCTGAGTACAGAATCCCTTCGCGGGGCAGCGACCCAGTTTTTCGGCCGCGTAAGCTTCCAAGCAATCAATGAATATCTGATGCTTCTTGAAGGGCTTCGCGCAGCACCTGCCAATTAAAGCCTTTGCGTTTGGAGGCTCCGATAATCACTGCCTCGCGCCGGGTCAAAAGCTTGACAGCGTTTGCAATTTGGCCGGCGGCTTGGTGGGGAATGACGACAGCGCCATGCATATCAGCATGGATAAGATCACCCGATCGTACCGACATACCAGAAACACTCACAGCCACAGCCATGTCGACCACATGAACATGAGCATGGCTAGGCTTGACGCTTCCTGCGAGCATTTGGAATCCCTTCGCATTCATCGGTACATCGCGTATACATCCATTGGTGATCACGCCGAGCGCACCGAGTCCACGGTGTACATGTGAGTTGACCTCACCCCAAAACGAACCATAGCCCGCTCGAGCACCGTCGATATCTTGCATCACCACAATGCTTGGTTTAGGTCCACCTTCGTCAACATAGCGATACCAATTGACGCGCGTCTCGCGATCAGCAGCAGGGCTTCGCTGCGATGGCTCTACAGAACGAATCGTGCAGGTTCGGGCGTAGCCGACCATGGGCGGCAAATCAGGGTAAATGCAGCTTAGGGGTTCAACCGTATATCCATAAAGACGGCGCTCTGGTGTAATTATCTCAAGAGCGTTACAAATCGTTGGCGTATCAAAGCCTTGAAGTAACTTGAGTGTTTTTGCGTCCAGGGCTACTTGCTCTGCACCTTCGTTCGGTCGGGCCGTTTGCTTTGTCTTTGCCATAGGTAATCACCTTTTTAATGCCGCTTAAAAATCTGCATCTGCTTCCTGTGGCAGATTCCCACCACGCCGCTGTTGTCGCATATGCTGCCAGATCGCTGCTGCAACCGATAGCACTGAAGCAAGCAATAAACCGCCTGAAATAGGTCTTAAGAAAAATTGCATCGGATCTGGGTCGGTCATCAAGGCGCGAATCATATTGATTTCAATTTGATCGCCCAGAATCACGCCCAGGATAAACGGCGCCAGTGGAAATCCAAGCTTCACCATCACATAGCCAAACACGCCAAACACCAACAAGATCCAAACCGATGACATGGTGTTGCCAAGTGCGTAGGCGCCAATCACGCAAAGTACCAGGACCATCGGGAATAGCACTGACTTTGGAACGGTCACGATACGAATCATCCACCGCATGAGGACTGCGAGAATGATTAAAACCACAGGATGCGCAAGAATATAGGCAGCAAACATGCCATAGGCTAATGGGCCATTTTGTGTAACAAACAATGGTCCTGACTGAATGCCATGAATCGTGAGTGCACCAAGCATGACCGCGGTCACCGCATCGCCAGGTATGCCAAAGGCCATGATCGTAACCAGTGAGCCAGCAACATTAGCGTTGTTGGAAGCCTCCGAAGCGATGATACCTTCGGGTGCGCCTTTGCCGAACTGTTCTGGCGTTTTAGAAAACTTCTTGGCTTGATCGTAGGCGAGCATGTTGGCCGCGCTGCCACCAATCGCTGGCAAAACGCCGACCACAAGTCCTATAAATGACGCCCAGAGTAGAACGAACGGTCGAGTGAGGATCTCCCATATAACCTTGATGTGGCTGACTGCGAGGTTAAGTTTTTGTGCTGCCTCGGTTTGCAGTTGCTGCGCGGAGCCAAGCTTTTCGATGTCGCTCATGATCTGCGCAAAAGCGAAAGTCCCAATCAGAACGGGCAAAAAAGGAATACCACCCTCTAGGGTCGGGATGCCTAAGGTGAGTCTCTCCTTACCCATCACCGGGTCGTTGCCCAACACGGTCACCACAAGGCCGAGCCCCCCTGCAATCAAGCCCTTGACCATTGATGACTCGACAAGTCCTGCGACCATGGAGAGCGCCAGAATAAAGAGCGAAAAATACTCCCAAGGGCCAAACTCGAGTGCTAAGCGAGCAAGCGGTCCAGTGCTTGCCACCAAGACCACGGCGCCGAGTAAGCCACCTATCAGTGAAGCATAAACACCGAGCCACACGGCACGCCCTGGCTCGCCCCGACGACTCATCGGAAAGCCATCAAACATGGTCGCTACCGAGGACGGCTTACCCGGAATCCCCAAAAGACAAGACGTGATGAGACCGCCTGTTTCGCCACCCACATACACCCCAATCATCGCTGCAAGGCCCTGCAAGGGCTCAAGGCCAAAGGTGAAAGGTAATACAACGATAATCGTCATCGTGATGGTAATGCCAGGCAAAGCGCCACCGATAACGCCAATGAAGGTTCCGATGACAAGTGGAACCAAATACTTCAGGTCCATAAGGGTGGCAATACCATTGCCTAGTAACTCAGACATATCGGGCCTGGTAAGTGATGGGAGACTCCGAGTCGAGACCTCAAAATGATGTCCAACGGCCCCTGGGCAGCAAGACAGCGAGGTAGCGCTCAAAAATGAAGAAGGTCACAAAGGCGGCTACGCTTGCAAGCACAAGCACGCGAAGCCAAGCCTTCGCCGATTTGGGCGGATCCAACAAACAGCTCGATGCCGCCACATAGGCAAAGCTTGAAAGTCGAAATCCAAAGGGCGCCATCGCCGCAATGTAAACGGCAAATAGCGCGAAATGCATCACAACCGCTTTATAGGGACTAAGGATTGAAATCCACCGGAATGTTGACAACCTCGCTTGGGCGTCATGTCGCTGCTGAAGCCTGTAATCAGCAATCAGCAGCCAAAGGCCTAAGAAGGCCGTCAAACCCAGCACAATTCTGGGGTAAAAGCCCGGCCCAACCGGAACCAAGGGCATGTCCGGCAGGCCGATGGTGAGCAAAAACAATACCGAACTGAAAATCAGAACGACAAGTCCTGCCCAACCATCCTTACCCAAAAAAGAGCGCTCCGAACTCATTAACGACGCATCAAGCCGAGGTCTTTAGCCAATGCTGCGTTATCGTCATCGGTCGACTTTAACCAGTTGGCATATTGAGAACGATTTAAAAACTTGACTTCGGTAGCTTGCTTTTTCATCGAATCCGCATAAGCCGATTCCTTGGTTGCCGCTGCACAAGCTGACTCTAGTTTTGTCATGACTGCTGCCGGCGTACCCTTGGGCGCAAGTAATCCTCGGCTCACTTCAAACACCACATTAACCCCCAACTCTTTAAGTGTTGGAACGCTTGGCATTTCAGCACTACGTTTTTCGCTCGCAATCGCAATAAAGCGCAACTGACCCGCTTCGACTTTGCCTTTTTGGGTCATATTTGAGTCGGTCAGATCAATATGGCCGCCAAGAATTGCATTCATCCTCGGTGCAAGACCGTCATAAGAAACATATTTGAACTTGATGCCTGCTGCCTTTTCGACCATGGCAGGAAAGAAATGACTTGTTGAGCCAAGCGTTGCACCAACGCTAATCGCACCTGGTCTAGCCTTTGCATCAGCCAGCATACCGGCCCAATCTTTCCAGGCTGTTTTTGCGCTCGAAGTCAGCACCGAAGGGGTCGCAGAAATCATACAAATCGGCTCAAAGTCGGTGTACTTCACATCGCCCACACCCGTGTAATAAGCCGAATGGATATAGTCGTGAACTGCGTAAAGCGTGTAGCCATCGGCTGGCGCGTCTTTAGCCTCTTTGGCTCCTTTCATACCCGATGCGCCACCCACGTTGGCTATGACGACGGGTTGCCCTAGGTGCTTTTGCAGGCCGGGTGCAAAGGGTCTGAAAATATTGTCGGTATCACCACCCGCAGCCCAAGGCACGATCAGTTTGATGGGTCGATCCGGGTAGGCTTGCGCTAAACCTGATGCGGACAAACAGCCCAGCCCAAAGACCCAAGTCATCACGGTTTTCGTCATTTTTGATTGAAACATCACGATCTCCTTACAAAGAAACCCGATCTTAAAGCCAAGGAAACCGAAAAGCCCAGCATTTCCTTGGCAAAGAAATCAGGCAAGATTTCGACTTTAGCTTTCTTTCCATGAAGGACTTCTTTCCCAGACTTTTTTGCAAGCACAACAAGGAGATCGCACCATTATGTTACTCGACCATCGAACCTATGTTTGCCGACCTGGCACGATCAAAAAGCATCTCGCCCTTTATGAACAAATGGGCAAAGCGGTGCAAACCCGCCATCTCGGTATGCCCCTCGCCTACTTGATCACCGAATCAGGTAACCCCAACGAGTACATCCATATATGGATGTATAAGGACGCTGCAGATCGAGCAAGCCGAAGAGCAGCGATGCAGGCGGACCCGGGATGGCAAGCCTATTTAGCGGAAAGTGCCAAACTGGGTGCCCTGGAGAGCCAGCGCAATCAATTGATGACACCAGTCGATTTCTTTCCCTCTCCTGGCGAAGCTAGTAAGGCGAGTTGATCGAGCTCGAATTGGCTAAAGCCGGCCTGTTGACGTGCATGGATGTTGAGTACCCCGCGAACCCTCGCAACCCGAGATGTTTTGAGCAAATCTAAAAAATGGGTCTCAGGCTCTAAACCTTGCATTCGACAGGCTTGGCGATACCAGTATGTCCCCAGGCCCACATGTCTCACCTCCTCATCAAGAATCGTTTGAAGGCAGTCGGCGCCTTTTGAATCGCCTTGTTGTCTCAAGGCGAGAATCATCGCTGGAGTAACGTCAAGACCGCGTGCTTCAAGCACCCTTGGAACGAGGGCCATGCGTGCGACGACATCGAGCTCGGTTTGCCTTGCCATGTCCCACATGCCTGCATGCGCGGGAAAATCACCGTAACTGACTCGGTAGTGGCTTTGAAGATGCTGATTGAGTATCGAGAAGTGAGACGCTTCCTCAACCGCAACGCCCAACCAATCAAGTAAAAAATCGGATGGCATCGATTCGAACCGAAGCGCAGCATCGAGCGCTAAATGGATAGCATGCCACTCGATATGAGCAATGGCATGAAGCAGTTCGGCCCTGCCTCGCGGTGAGCCGAGTCGCCTACGCCCGACCTGCTGCGGTGATACGAGCTCAAGCCCTTGGGGGTAGCTAGGAAATCGTGCCACCGATCCCCACGGGGGCAAGCACGGGTCCAGTCCATCATCAAGCGTTTGACTTTGCCTGACGACTACTTCGCCGTGCGAGCCGGTACGATACGCATCGAGCATGCGAGACAAAGCATTCATAAAGCCCAGCTTGTCTTCGATCGTTTGGGCTTCAAAGGCCTTAATCGCTATAGCCTTCATAAAGTACGTTCTAGAACGATGCCTTCATCAACCTGATAAACGCGATCTGCCCAACGTTTCACTTGCTGATGATCATGGGAGCTGAAGACAACGCTGTATTGGCGATCAAGACAAGCTTCAAGTCGATCCTGTGCCTGACGGTCCAAGTTTGCACCCGGTTCGTCAAGCAAGACAATTGCCGAGGGCTTGAGCATAGCGCGGGCAAAGGCAACACGCTGCTGCTGTCCCCCAGAGAGCCGATAAGCCTGCTGATAAGCAAGCTCGTCGATGTGGAGGCGCTCCAGCCATATCATGGCTTGACGAATCCCTTCGCGTCTGGACAAACCCGCCAAAAAAGCAGCAATGCGAAGATTGTTTAACACTGAGCAGCGCAAAAGCGCTGGCTTTTGAAAGAGCATGGTTGCTTGCTGCTTGAGTTCAAGCTCACCGCGCGTAGGCAATAAAAGGCCAAGCATGGCTCGCAAAAGGCTTGTCTTGCCTGAACCACTTGGCCCCATTAAGGCCACCCGCTCTCCGGGTCCGCAAGAAAATTGGGGTACGCGAAGCCAAAGCTTTCCGTCTCTTACAAATTCCAGATTGGATAGCTTAATCATGTTGGCTCGGTCGCGCACTGGATGCGTATGCTGCATTGCTTTCATGGTTGATGCTCACATGAGCCCATGCTGCTGTGCTGTTGCGCTTGGTGGTCTTCAGTTGCCTCATCGAAGAGCCCCGGTCAATCGATCACGCCACCACGGCAATAATGCAATGAGCAAATTCAGGACCAAAACAAGGAATAGCAAGACCATGCCGAGGGCTAATGCCATCGGGAGATCTCCCTTTGTGGTTTCAAGCGCAATGGCTGTTGTCATTACCCGGGTAAAGCCTTCGATGTTCCCGCCTACCACCATCACCGTGCCAACCTCTGCGATACCACGGCCAAAACATGTGATGAGCATGTGTAATAAAGCATGACGATCATGAAACAGCAAAAAAAGATAACGCATCCATGGCTTTGCCCCCATAACCCGGAGCGACTCACCCTGTGTTTCGTCAGCATCCTGCAGTAGTCGATGAACCAAGGTACAGGCAAGTGGAATTAATAACAATGTTTGCGCTAGCACCATGGCCTTGACAGTAAACAGCCAGCCCAAATCACCAAGCGGGCCACTGCGTGAAAGCAAGAGGTAGGTTAGCAAGCCCACCAATACCGCAGGAATTGCTACATAAGTGTTAAGCAAGACCGTGAGAACGCTTCGCAACCGCCCCACAAACTGCATGAGCACAAAGGCTAAAAGTATGCCCAAGATGGCTGCTAACAAGGTTGCCAGGGAGCTCACCCACAATGATCGACCAATCACCGCCCAGAGCGCGGGATCGCCCGACATCAATAGGCCCAAAGCCTGAAGGCTTGCCTCACTCACTTGTTATGGATGCGTTGCCGCCGGACTGCTTGGATACAGTTGGCCAGCGCTTCCAGATCAGACCAGCGTGCGCTGCTTGATCGAGCCAGAAAAGCAATTTGACGCCGTGGTGCAGGCGCTGCGAGCGGTCTGGCAATCAAATCGCTATGACGCAATAAACCTGATTTCACTGCAAGTTCTGGCAGTAGCGCAAGTCCCATATCAGCCTGGGCCATCTGAATTAAGGTTAGAAGACTGCTCGCCTCTAAGCCTTGGAAACCCGCCGATGGCCGCTCGCCGCAGGCAGCAATGCTGTGGTCTCTCAAACAATGCCCCTCTTGCAACAATAAAAGCCGGTCCAACGAAAGCTTGGGCCAGTCAAGTGCCTGTGCGCGAAACACTGGATCGTTGGCTTTGCCAACTAACCAGAATTCATCGTCATGAATGGCCAGACTTCGAAGGCCTTGCTGGTCGATGGGTAAAGCAAGCAGTGCAGCATCAATCCTTCGATGCTTAAGATCCTCGAGAAGCTCATGCGTCATCGCCTCGCGCAGTTGAAATCTTAAATTTGGAAAAGCATGGCGCCAGGTATCGAGCCAACTCGGTAGGATGAAAGGTGCAATGGTTGGAATAATCCCCAGTCGAATCACGCCACTTAAGGGTAACGATAGCGCTTTGGCAGTATCGGCTAAATCACCGGCAGCCGCTATAAGCGCCTGAGCTTTTTCAATTACCGCTTCGCCTGCAGGGCTCAGCGCGACGTGCTGGCGATCTCTCTCGAACAAAACCACGCCCAGCGATTGCTCTAATTCCTTGATCCCTGCGCTAAGCGTTGATTGGGTAACAAAGCAAGCCTCGGCCGCTCTTGTAAAGTGCTTGTGCTCAGCGAGCACAACCAAGTATTGCAATTGGCGCAGCGAAGGCAAGAAGGCCACAAATTACAAGCCCTTTTTTACTCAGGCTTCAGACCTGCTGCCTTAACCACGGCTGCCCACTTTTTGTATTCGTCAAGCAATTCAGCACGCATTTGCTCTGGATTACTGGCTGCTATATCGATGCCCGCAGCAGCAAGCTTGGCTTTTACATCGTCCATGGCAAGCACAACAAGCATCTCGCGATTCATGAGATTGATGTAATCAGGAGGTGTGCCAGCCGGTGCAAACATGCCGTAATCGGTGAATGAAACAACCGAAGGCAGTCCCACTTCGGCCATGGTTGGCTGATCGGGTAAAAGTTGTGATCGTTGCCTTGAGGCAACCGCAAGAGCTCTCACACGCCCCGCTTTCAGATGCGGTAAGTAGGCAGGAAGGCTATCGAGCGCCATATCGACTCGCCCGTCGATCAAATCTGGAATAATTTGGATCGTTCCTTTATATGGAACGTGAACCATATCCACTTGGGCGGCCAGTTTAAACATCTCGCCGGTCAGATGAATCAAAGCACCCGTGCCCGAGGATGCATAGGTCATCTTACCTGGGCTTGCCTTGGCCATTGCCACAAGATCTTGTACCGTCTTGGCCTTTGACGATGCGGGTACGATAAGCGCAATCGTTCCGTAAGCAATTCTCCCTGCAGGCGTGAGATCTTTACGCGCATCAAATGGAAGCTTGGCCTTCATCGCATGTAGAACACCATGCCCACCAACCGGACTAACCAGCCAGGTGTAACCATCGGCAGGGCTTTTCACAACGATTTCGGTGCCAATGGCGGTACCCGCTCCAGGACGATTTTCAATAACAATCGACTGACCAAGACGGCTAGAGAGTTTCTCGCCAATCGTCCTCGCCACCAAATCAACCCCGCCGCCAGCGGGAAAGGGAACAACGAAGCGGATGGGCTTGGCAGGAAAGGCCTGAGCATGAGCCATTTGGAGCGCTGCAACCATAGCCATCCCAAGTGCTCCAGGCATCCAGCGCAATAGCTGCCTGCGAGCATCGAAACCCGTATTTGAAAGTCGCTGGCTGCCATAGGGAGCATGATCCGCAAGTGTTTCGGTTTTCTTTATCATGAGTATCTCCGAACTTAAGATCGACAGTTTATGACTTGTCCTTGCGCTGTGCCTATCCTGGCGCGAGGATTCTGCGAGAATCGAGACGCATGCTACCAAGGCTTTTAAAACATACGCTTAGCGCCCTGAAAACGGCCGGCATTCTTATTGCTGCTTCGCTACTTCTATCTTGCACCGACGAGGGGCCTAAGCTTGAACCGAGCGTTCAAGCCCGCAATCTGTTTTACGGTCTTACTGCAAGCTTTACGATTGGGGTGAGCCGTTTAAATGAAGGATTAAGCGTACGAGTGCAGTCCTGCTCATCCGATCAAGCTCCGATCCCAAGTTCAAGCACCGAACTTATCTATCAATGCAAGCTTACCGCAACCGGGGACCAAACCCTTGAGGTCATCAATGCCAACGGATCTCTTGTGTACAGCAAGTCCTTTTCGGTACCCCGACCAAGGGTTTTATTTGAGGTATCCGAGGGAGAAATAGAGGTTGAACTTGACCCCAACACGGCACCGATGACGGTCGACAATTTCTTGCGCTATGTGCAAGCGGGTTTTTATCAGGATTTAATCTTTCACCGGGTGATGCCTGGTTTCGTCGTGCAAGCTGGTGGTTACGAGCGCGGCGTGGTGCAACGTAAGGTCTTGTTTGCACCCATTCCATTGGAAAGCAATCGAGGGCTAAGTAATAAGCGCGCCTCGCTGGCGATGGCAAGAACCAATGATCCCAATAGCGCAAGTTCGCAATTTTTTGTCAACCTCGTCGATAACAAGTTTCTTGACTACAGCAACGAAAGCTCGCCAGGCTATGCGGTATTCGGAGAGGTTGTCAGAGGCATGGATGTCATTGATGCAATCGCACTTAAACCGACATCGAATCAGGCAGGATTTAGCGATGTACCGATCAACGACATTGTGATTAAAAAGGCGACCCGAATTCGTTGAATCATGCTTGCCAGTTCAATGAATCGTCGAGCGGCATGGCCAGTAATGCCGAACTTAACGACTTACCATGGGGATCGAGTGCAAGCGAACGGGTCACACCCCCCCTTAAGGTGTTATGAAGTACAAAATTGATCGCACAAAGACTGTCAACGGGATATCGCTCAACCGGACCAAGAACCAGATCACCCATGAAGTCCTTCACCCGTTCGGCGCTAAGCCAGCCGACAAGCACCTTATAATCTTCTTTTTTATAACAAAATACAGCAATATTTGAGGTCTCTCCCTTATCGCCTGCGCGTGCATGCGCGATTTCGTAAAGCCGTTTCATGAGGATTCGTACCTAGGGTCGAAATAATGATTGAACGGTTTGATGAACGCCTACCCTTTTTCCTTGCATATCGCCGCCAAACCAATAGATCTGTGTTTGCACGAGATCCTCGGGCAACAGACAAGAAACTACAGCAATTACTTCTTTGACCAAACGATGCGCGCCGCCACCACCAGCTGGACCATTGGTATAGAGGGTTTCCACCTCGTTGACAAGGTCCCAGGCCATGGCCTCGGTACTGCATCGGGCTGCGACGCGTAATCGAACTTCATAGGCTTCTTGGTGGCCTTGCTCGACAGCGAACTGGCCAAGATGGCCGTGCAAGGCGTTTATGCCGATCAAGTCATAGCGGATTTCCTCGGGCCAAATACCTCGCAAAGCAAGTCGCTCTTTAACGATATCGGCCGCCAACGCCGCGCGTGCCTGAGCGCTCGGGCCTGCATAACTCATCATCCCTTCGGCAATATAACGATCTCGATATCCGACCGATACTTTATATAGACCTGTTCTTGCACGGCCAGTTGCGCCTTCGACGAGCACGCGGTCGGGACTGAGCTCTGTTACCCGAACCTTTGAAAAGTCAGCAATAACATCGGCCTGTATGTAGGCACTCGGATCGTGAACTTCGTAAAGAATTTGCTCTTTACAAGTCTGCTCATTCACACAACCGCCAGAGCCTGCAAGCTTGGTAATGACTGCCGATCCGTCGGGCTGTACTTCGGCAATTGGAAAACCTAATCGCCCAAGCCCTTGAACCGGCTTCATGAGAGGGTCCGCAAAATATCCCCCTGTAATCTGACCAGCGCATTCGAGCAAATGGCCGACCAGCGTGCCTTGACCGAGTCGATCCCAGTCGTGCATCGACCAAGCAAATTCATGGACCATCGCAGCAAGAAACATAGCGGGATCACCCACCCTCCCCGTGATCACGATATCGGCGCCTTGGCTTAGCGCCTCGACGATCGGCCCGGCACCCAGATAGGCATTGGCTGAAACAAGTCTCGGTGCATAGTCGGCTAAGTGTCTGCCCGATTCAATCATCTGTGGATTCTGCTCAAGCACGGCAGCAAGCACATTGTCGCCAGGGATCGATGCAATCCGCAAGTTGTGAAGCCCCATCTCGCGGGCAATTGCTGCTGTCAGTTTGGCGGCAGCATAGGGATTAGCTGCACCCATATTCGTAATAATTTTCGTACCATGCACCGCACAAGGCATAAGCACGCGACGCATGCGTGCCTCAAGCAAAGGATCAAAACCGGCACTTGGATCACGCAGCTTTTGTTGTTGCGCAAGCGCAATCGTCCGTTCGGCAAGGCACTCAAAAATTAGGTAGTCAAGCTGACCGCATTCGGCGAGCTCAACTGCTGGCTCAATCCGATCACCTGCATATCCGGCACCGCAACCCAAGCGTAGTGGCTTCAAAAGACAATCTCCATCGTTTGCACTGCTATGATCCTGTGCACGCTTGGTTCGATCAAGCCCAAGATTTCAGATCTAGCCATTGGGCGTCTTTCATGCACATCTCAGCAAGGTCAGTATGTCATTCATGAAGACTTATCGCATTGCTTCCATCCCAGGCGACGGTATAGGGAAAGAAGTCATTCCTGCAACCCAGCAAGTCTTAGCGGCACTTGCAGACCGCAGCGACGCGTTCCAACTTGAATTTGAGCATTTTGGTTGGGGTGCTGATTGGTACCGCCTTCATGGACGGATGATGCCCGACGATGGCTTGCAGTCACTTGAACCATTTGACGCGATTTTATTTGGCTCTGCTGGTGACCCTGATGTTCCAGATCACATTACGCTTTGGGGCTTGCGCTTAAAAATTTGTCAGGGCTTTGATCAGTATGCAAATGTTCGGCCCACCCGGATTCTCCCCGGTATTCAATCGCCCCTGAGGCATTGTCAAGCGCATCAGCTTGATTGGCTGATTATTCGCGAAAATTCCGAAGGCGAGTATGCCGGTGTTGGTGGACGCGCACACCAAGGTCATCCCATTGAAGTTGCGACCGAACTCAGTGTTTTAACGCGCGTTGGTGTTGAACGAATCATGCGCTATGCTTTTCGTACCGCTTCATCAAGACCGCGAAAGAAGCTGACCGTGATTACCAAGTCAAACGCCCAACGCTATGCGATGGTCATGTGGGACGAGATCGCAGCGGCTGTCGCTAAGGAGTTTCCAGAGGTTCAATGGGACAAAGAACTTGTGGATGCTGCGACCGCACGGATGGTCAATCGCCCGGAATCCCTCGATACCATGGTGGCGACCAACCTCCATGCTGATATTTTGAGCGATCTTGCTGCGGCCCTCGCAGGGAGTCTTGGCATCGCACCAACAGGCAACATCGACCCCGAACGTCGCTTCCCGAGCATGTTTGAGCCTATCCATGGATCAGCATTTGACATCATGGGTCAAAATTTAGCCAATCCGGTCGGTAGTTTTTGGAGCGCCGTGATGATGCTTGAGCACCTTGGCGAGTCCTCGGCGGCGAGCAAGCTGATGCAAGTTATTGAGCATATAACGGTCGAACCCCGCTGGCACACAAGGGATCTCGGTGGTAGGGCATTAACCAGTGAGGTGACCACCGAAGCCCTCAGACTCATCAATTCCATTTGAACTGGTTTGAGTACCCTACGTACTGTTTTTCTCATTGGAAGCACACAAACGCTTTCATGGGCGTCTTCGTACTACCTGCCTGCCGTACTCGCTGCCCCGATAACGGGCGAGCTGGGTTTGAGTCAACCATTCTTTTTTTTATGCTTTAGTGCCGCGCTGATTATTGCCGCACTTGTCGGACCACAAGCAGGGCGCTGGATCGATCGACGCGGCGGCCGAATCGTACTGCCGATGACTAATCTCATCTTTGCAGTTGGGCTCATCATGCTAGCGTTTGCAACAGGCCCCCTGACTCTGCTTGCCGCATGGCTCGTTCTTGGCATCGCTATGGGTTATGGTCTTTATGACGCAGCCTTTGCTGCGCTGGTTTATCTGTATGGCCTCAAAGCGCGCAGCCCTATCACTGGCATCACGCTAATTGCTGGCTTTGCCAGTACCGTCGGCTGGCCACTGAGCAGCTTGATGCTCAATGCCTACGGCTGGCGAGGCGCACTCGTCGCTTGGGCGCTCTTACACTTGAGCCTTGGACTCCTACTCAATCGGATGATTCCAGCTGCCCCCGTGCAGGACGATATAGCAAGCGATAACACTCAGACGGACATAAGCGTCAGCACTAGCAATAAGCAAGATCAATCCGATCACCACCTGAGCGCTGAGGAAAAGGCGCAGGACGAAGCAAAGCTTCCTCGACACGCTACGTCACTACTTGTCTTTGCCTTTGCTGCTACTGGCTTTGTAAGCAGCGCCATGGCGGCGCACTTGCCTGCGCTTTTGCAATCAGCCGGCACGAGTCTTGCCATGGCTGTCACAGCAGGCGCGATGATCGGTCCGGCTCAAGTCGCGGCAAGACTTGTTCAATTAGGTTCACTTGGCCGTGCGCATCCGCTTTGGTCGGCGTGGATCTCTAGTATCACCCACCCCATCGCAGTGCTGATGTTATTTGCAGGGGGGCCAGCTTGGGCTATCGCCTTTACCATTTGCCATGGTCTTGGCACGGGCACCCAAACGATTGCCCGCGGTGCCCTGCCCTTAGCTTTATTTGGTGCCGCAGGTTATGGTGAACGCGTTGGAAAGCTCTTAGCATTATCACGATTCACGCAAGCACTTGCACCCTGGGTCTTCGGTCTTGCCATCGATCAATGGCAGGTATCGGCGCTTTGGATTGGCATGGCACTCTCACTTGCTGCCTTTGCCGCTTTAATACCTTTTCGATCTGTGATCCGCAAAGCATAACGGCAAAGGACATCGATGAATATCATTTGGATTGTTGCTGACGATCTTGGCTATGCTGATTTAGGCTGCTACGGTGGCCGCGATGCCAGTTTCGGCCCAGTGTCGCCACGGCTAGATCGACTTGCTCACGAGGGTATCCGGTTTAGCGACGGCTATAGCAACTCGCCGGTTTGCTCACCCACACGTTTTGCGCTGATGACCGGTCGCTATCAGTATCGCCTTCGAGGGGCTGCTGAAGAACCCATCAATAGCAAAGCGATGGGAGATGCTACTTTAGGCTTGCCGCCAGCCCATCCGACCATTGCCTCGCTGCTCAGCGCTGCCGGGTATCGTACGGGGCTTGTCGGCAAGTGGCACCTCGGCTTTTTGCCGCACTTCTCTCCGCTTCGTTCGGGTTATCAGTACTTTTATGGGCCGATGGCAGGTGGCGTCGACTACTTCAGTCATTGCAACTCGCGTCGAGAACACGATTTATGGCTCGGGGAATCACCGCATCACGAAGCCGGCTATCTCACCGACCTCATTACTCAGAAGGCGATTGAATTTGCTGAAAGTTCGATTCAAGCCGGCCAAAACTTTTTCCTCAGTGTCCACTACACGGCCCCTCATTGGCCCTGGGAAACACGTGATGACGCAGCACTTGCCGGCCAAGTTGCCAACAATCTCTTTCATTTGGACGGAGGCAGCATTGAGACCTACCGACGCATGATTCACCATATGGATGAGGGTATAGGCGCGCTGGTCGATCGAATTGATGCGCTGGGTCAACGCGATAAAAGCTTGATTGTTTTCACCAGCGATAATGGCGGTGAGCGATACTCAGATAACTGGCCTCATGTCGGAGGCAAAATGGACTTGACCGAAGGCGGCATTCGAGTGCCCTGGATCATGCGTTGGCCTGGCCAAATACCCGCAACAAGCCTGAGTGGTCAACATTTTATGACGATGGATGTGACTGCCACCTTACTCGAAGCAGCCTCGGTACCGCCTGACCCTTCGTATCCTCTCGACGGCATTAGCCTTTTAAGTGTGCTGCGAAACCCAGGTATGCGCTTTGAGCGACCACTCTTTTGGCGGATGAATCACCGGCAGCAGGCAGCTTATCGTGATGGTGATTGGAAGTATCTAAAAGTTGATCAACACGAATATCTGTTCGATCTGTCACAGGATGGCAGAGAACGGGCAGAGCTCAAGCACAAACAAGCTGATCGTTTCGAAACGCTTAAAGCCTCATGGCATGCTTGGAACGCGAGCATGCCTGAAATACCTCATGACGCAACAATTAGCCTTGGCTATGGCGCCGAGCATATGCCCCAACGATAAACCACGAGATATCGCTTGCGACAATTCATAGGGCATCACGACGAGAAACGGCGAGGCATCCCAAGCTCGATGCACGACATCACTTAAACGATCGATATATTAGCCTCGTTCAATAATAATCGCAGGCGCCATGCCACCGGCCGCACACATCGTGGCAAGTCCATAGCGCGCGTCACGCCGCTCAAGTTCATCAAGCAAGGTTCCAATTAAAATCGACCCTGTCGCTCCAATGGGGTGACCAAGGGCCATAGCGCCACCATTCACATTAACCTTATCCCGGTCCAAGCTCAGATCACGAATAAACTTTTCGGCAACCACCGCAAAAGCTTCGTTGATCTCCCAGAGGTCGATATCCTTTACGCTCAAACCAGCTTTTTGTAACACTTTTTGCGCCGCAGGAACGGGGGCATTAAGCATCAGTGTCGGGCAGTCGCCCAAGTTAGCCATCGCTATAATTTTCGCACGTGGTTTAAGGCCTCGTTTCCTCGCATACGAAGCCGATGCGATGAGTAATGCCGCAGCACCGTCTACAACCCCCGAGGAATTGCCCGCATGATGGACGAACTCGATATCAAGCCCGGGGTACTTTTTCAGAATCAAATGCCGGTAAGTCGTGCCTCGATCATCAAGCGGTGCATCGGCCATCGCTGCGAAGGCAGGTTTTAGCGATGCAAGACTCTCCAGCGTGGTCCCCGGTCGTGGAAACTCCTCCTTATCAAGCGCTAAGGAGCCATCTTCGCGGTAAACAGGGACAAGACTTCGCTGGAAGTAGCCCTTGTCGATGGCCACCGCAGCACGTTGCTGACTTTCAACAGCAAGCGCATCAAGCGCTTGCCGTGAAATCTTCTCCATGGTGGCGATCGCATCGGCACATACGCCTTGGTGCGATTGCGGATGTGAGTCACGCAAGCGCAAATTACCACTGTCCATCATCGGGGGCCCATCACCGAGCCTTCTTGCTGGCATTGACATCATCTCGGTACCACCGGCGATCAGTAAATCTTCCATGCCTGACATGACCATGCCTGCAGCCAGATTCACACTGGTAATACCCGAGCCACAAAAGCGATCGAGGGTGACGCCACTTGCGCGCAAATCGTATCCAGCATCTAGCGCTGCCATGCGCGCCAAATCGCCGCTTTGCGCGCCGACCTGAGCACTCGTTCCCCAAATAATGTCGTCGACTTCTGCCGTGTCAAGTTGATTGCGCGAAGCGATCGCTTTAAGCACGCTTGCAGCGACGTGCTGGGGATGCATGCCAGCGAGTGCACCCTTGCCTTGTTTACCGATGCCCCGCGGGCTTCGGCACGCGTCGATGATCCAGGCTTCAGACATGATTGAGTTTCCTTGAAAAGTTATCTTTGACAACCAGGCATTGCAGTGGTCGATGAATGGATAAATGAATCATGACAGCGTTGACTTGCCTTATGTTGACCTGGCTGATGGATAACCAACCAAATAAACGCGATGTGTTTCCGGCACGTCAAGACACAAGCCAAGTAAGGCTGCGCTTAAAGCCTTGCCATATTGATCAAGCGCTAGGCTTCGCGAAACGCCGCCGCCAAGCGCGCCCTGTGCGACAAAATTTAAGGCATCGATCGCGGGGACCTCATAGCGGATCACCGCACCGCGAATCGCACCCTGGTAGTGGGTCTTCACTCGCTCGGCACTCAACTGCTCACAAAGCAAGGGGTAAAGTGCTGGGTGGTAGGCAAATACCGCGATATTCGAGGTATCGCCTTTGTCGCCAGAACGGACATGAGCTATGTGCTGGAGTGAAACTTGCATAGGCTAGCTCTCGAAGTAACGCAGACTTGCCTGAACCTTTTCGCGAGGCACGAGGCTTGACCAGACACCAATCACCTCTCGTACACGGTCCTGATGGGGAACGCGCTTGCCCGTGTGTGCAATACCTGAGACAGCCATACCGTCGATCTCACGCCCCACTTTAAGCGCTTCTTCACGGGTACTTGTGCGTGCTGCCACACGCACTGCGATTTCATAGGGTTCGGGAGCATTTGCAGGGGTAGCCAGACCATGAATGGCGTTGAGGCCAAGAAAATCAATACGCAAATCTTCTGCTTTTAAATGGACAAGCTTGAATCGTTCCTCAAGCACCTTTTGAGCAAGCTGGGCGCGTCGCAAAGCGCCTTCGCCAGCGTAAAAAAACATATCCTCACCGATATAGCCTTCAGTACATCCAATGGACACCTTTAGCGTATCAGTTCGCGGCTTTCCGCCAATATGACTCACTGCGATCCGATTCAGCCCATGTTGCTCAAGCCTCACCGATGTAAAATCAACAACAACATCAGGTGTGATGTAGTTTGCAGGATCATGAACTTCGTAGAGCATCTGTTCTTTGATGGTTCGAAAATCAACACAACCACCGGTATCGGCTAATTTGGTAATCACAGCGCTGCCGTTTTCTGCGACCTCGGCAATCGGAAAGGCCAAGTGCCAGGGCTTATCGACATCTTTAAAGCCGGGATCGGAAAAGTAGCCGCCGGTCACCTGGGCTCCGCATTCCAACAAATGCCCGATACCGCTACCGGCCCCAAGGACAGACCAATCGCTACTGCCCCATCCAAAAGAGGCCATCATCGGCGCAAGAAAAATCGACGGGTCAGCAACCCTGCCGGTAAAGACAATGTGTGCGCCCGCTTGCAAGGCTTGGACGATAGGCTCAGCGCCAAGATAGGCTTCAGCCGAGACGATTCGATCGGCAAGCGTTTGACTGGATTGTCCGTTTTCCAATAATCGATCGCTCCATTCCAGGACGCGGTCGGTGATTAAGCTGCCATTAACCGAGGCCACTTTTACCCCTCGGCATCCAAGCTCTTGCAACAATTTCACGCAATGTTCGGCAGCGCCATCCGGGTTGATCCACCCCTGATTACTAACGATGCGGGTGCCATGCGCGATGCATCCAGGTAACACTGCACGCAGACGATCATCCAAATAACTGTCATAGCCAGGAAAGCCTGGATCTCGTCTGGCACGGACCTGTGCAGCGGAAACCGTGGCCTCAGCCATGGTCTCAAAACATAAAAAGTCCAGATCGCCGCGCTCGGCGTTCCACTGCGCGGGCTCGATCCGATCACCCCACCACGCCGATCCTGCGCCAATACGAAGCTTCGGACCTTTTTGTCTCGTTTGCCATTTCATCATGCAAGCATAAGCGCATAAAGGCGGTAAGCATTCGTGAGACCGGCATCGCCATCTCAAAAATTCACAAAGCCTGCTTTATCATCGCAGCATGATGCAGCACATAGCCGCCCGCCCCCCCGATGTTCTGGTTGTCGACGACGACCCTCGCCTGCGCGACCTCTTGCGCCGCTATCTCACCCAGCAAGGATTCGCGGTCGTGGTTGCAGAAGATGCCCAAGCGATGAATCGCGTGATGCGTTATCAGCGCTTCGATTTAATGGTACTTGACTTAATGATGCCCGGCGAAGATGGACTGCAAGTCATTTCGCGCTTGCGCGCAGCACAGTCCGATCTGCCTGTCATCGTGCTAACGGCACGTGGCGACGAAAGTGACCGCATCACTGGACTTGAAGCAGGTGCCGACGATTATCTTGCCAAACCCTTCAACCCAAGGGAACTGGTAGCGAGGATTCAGTCGGTTTTACGGCGATCAAGACTGACCGAAATGCCCGGCGCACCAAGCAGCGAACCACAACGGATGCGTTTTGGACAATTCGAGCTTGATTTGTCAACACGCAGTCTTCGGAAAGCAGGCACAGCGATTCCGCTCACGACATCCGACTTCGCCACGCTCAAAGCCCTGGCGCGCCATGCGCGCGAACCCTTGTCGCGACAACGTCTGATGCAACTATCCCGCGGGCGCGACTATGAAAGCAGCGATCGTAGTCTTGATGTGCAAATCTCCAGACTACGGAAACTTTTGGAAGATGATCCTCACCATCCCCGGTATTTGCAAACGGTCTGGGGCGTGGGCTATGTCTTGATTCCCGATCAGGATGAGAAAACCGATTCACAGGACATCCTTGACCCGAGGATGTCTGCTAGTGAATCCTCCGGTGTTCTCGAGGGCTAACGCTCGGCAAACGCCCTTTCAATCACGTAGTCGCCTTGCTCGCCTGCGCTCGGCGAGATCTGAAAGCCACGCTGATTGAGCATGTCGGCACTTTCCTTCAACATCGCTGGACTGCCG
>OMIE01000066.1 GCA_900299025.1 Burkholderiaceae bacterium | reverse complement strand
GTGCGGCTTGAGGCGGCGTGGCTTGCTTTTGCGTGGCAATCGAGGATTGCTTGCCCGAGGAGCCACCTGATCCTAGACGTTTGCTCGCTTCGGCGTCGGCACTGAAAAGACCGGCTGTCGCAAGCGCAAGAACCATAGCAAAACTCAAAGCAACATGCTTTAAGTTCTGTGTTAACGATTTAAATCGCGAAGCGATAAAAGAACCCATGACTTTTCCTCCTTGAATGTCAAACGGCCAAGCTGACCGGCCAATGAATTGGACTATTATGGTTTGATGCCCTCGTGTAAAGCAACCACGCCACCAGTAAGGTTGGTGTAGCGAACCGCTTCAAGGCCTGCTTCCCGCATCATAGCTGCCAGGCTCTCCTGGTCGGGGTGCATACGAATGGATTCGGCTAAATAGCGATAGCTGGCTTCATCACCCGCAACCAGCTGCCCCAAGCGAGGTAGCACATGAAACGAGTAAAGGTCATAAAGTTTTTCAAGCGATGGATTAACCTTTGAGAACTCCAATACCAAGAGCTTCCCGCCCGGTCGCAACACCCGTCTCATCTCGGCAAGCGCTTTATCTTTGTGGGTCATGTTTCGTAGGCCAAAAGCCACCGTTACCCGGTCAAAACGATGATCGCAAAAGGGTAAGGCTTCGGCATCGCATTGAACCGCCGGCGCTTTAAGTCCCGCATCAATTAATCGATCACGGCCACGACACAGCATTGCACCATTGATATCTGACAGCACTACCTGGCCCTGAGCGCCAACCCGCTTAGCCATGGCTAAGGCTAAATCGGCCGTGCCGCCAGCCACATCAAGGACTTCCATACCCTCCCGCAAATCCGCGAAGAAGACAGCGACATGTTTCCAGATGCGGTGTAATCCGACCGACATCAAGTCGTTCATTAAGTCGTATCGCGAAGCAACCGAGTCAAAAACACCGGCGACGCGGGCTGCTTTGTCCTGCTTATTTACCTTGGAGAACCCAAAATCGGTTTGGTCTGCCATATGCCTCAGGATTCAGTGGGTGGGACGATGGTTTGGGTAGGCGTTGTGCGGTCAATCTCTTGATGCACCGGCAGCCTGTAAAGCCTTTAAATAATCTGCCCACATTGCTTCGTAGTGTTGAGTGAATCGATATAACAAATCCCAGGAATAAAGGCCAGAGTCATGGCCATCGCTAAACACCAATTTCAGTGCATAGTTGCCCACGGGTTCGATCGCACGGATGCGGACCTCACGCTTGCCGGTTTGCAACACCTGCTGTCCTGGGCCATGCCCCTGAACCTCAGCAGAAGGGGAGTGAACGCGCAAAAATTCATAGCTTAGCTTGTAGCGCTTATCTTGGGCATATACAAGCTCGAGCACACAGGATTGCTGGTGCGAAACAATTGATTCAGGGATGGGAGCCATTACAGCAATACCCGTTCGATACCGCCTTGATTGGCCTTAGCGACGTACTCGGGCAACCATTGCGCGCCAAGTAAATGTTGAGCCATTTCAACAACAATGTAATCGGCTTGCATGCCAGTTACATCTTCATAACGATTCAAACCTTGTAAACATGAAGGGCAAGAGGTCAACACTTTGATCTTTTCTGCGGGCTTATCCGCGGAAGTTACTGCGAGGTTTTCTGCGGGCTTTACTACATTGTTTATCGCGCTCTTGCGCATCGCTTCGGCCGCTTTGAGCAATTCCTGCTCCTTTCGAAAGCGGACTTGCGTGGCGATTTCGGGACGAGTGACGGCAAAGGTACCCGATTCGCCACAACAACGATCATTACGTTCGATACTGCCATTGATCGACTCATTCATCAATTGATTGACAACCTTGAGCGGCTGGTATTGCTTCATCGGACTGTGGCAGGGATCGTGATAGGTGTAGCGTACACCGGTCGCATGTTCGAGTTTCATGCCTTTTTCCATCAAAAACTCGTGAATATCAATGATGCGGCAACCGGGGAAGATGTCATGAAATGCATAAGACTGCAGTTGATCAAAACAAGTGCCGCAACTCACGACCACCGTCCGTATATCAAGATAGTTGAGGGTATTTGCCACCCTGTGGAAAAGCACGCGATTATCGGTAATGATCTTGTCGGCTTTATCAAACTGCCCCGATCCCTTTTGCGGATAACCACAGCACAAATAGCCTGGGGGCAAAACTGTTTGGACGCCAACTTCCCAAAGTAATGCTTGCGTTGCCAAACCCACCTGCGAAAAGAGACGCTCTGAGCCACATCCCGGAAAATAAAAGACCGCCTCACTGTCCACGTGCGTGCTGTGAGGGTTGCGAATAATAGGCACATATCGAGCATCTTCAATGTCGAGCAGTGCACGCGCTGTCTTTTTCGGCAAATTGCCTGGCAGCTTACGATTCACAAAGTGCAGCACCTGTTCGCGCATTGGCGGACGCCCTAGGCTAGCCTGCGGACGCTCGCGATTGGGTCGAGAAAAGCGTTTAAGCAAATCGGCAGCAAGCCGTTGCGCTCTAAAACCCACATCAACCATCGCAAGCCGGGTTGCGCGAATCGTATCGGGATCGGTTGCGTTGAGGAAAAACATGGCTGCAGCATTGCCGGGGTTGAAGCGCTTTTTGCCCATTTTTCGAAGCAAATTTCGCATGTTCATCGACACATCACCAAAGTCGATATCAACCGGGCATGGCGACTCGCATTTGTGGCAAACCGTGCAATGATCGGCGACATCTGAAAACTCTTCCCAATGCCGAATCGATACACCACGCCGTGTTTGTTCTTCGTAAAGAAAGGCTTCAATAAGCAATGAGGTTGCGAGAATTTTATTGCGCGGCGAGTAAAGCAAATTGGCGCGTGGCACATGAGTTGTGCAAACAGGCTTGCACTTGCCGCAACGCAGGCAGTCTTTGATTGAGTGGGCGATCGACCCAATGTCCGATTGTTGGAGAATCAATGACTCAGCACCCATAAGCCCAAAGCTTGGCGTATAGGCTCGACTCAAATCGGCGCCTTTAAGTAATTTGCCGCGATTAAAGTGTCCGCTCGGATCGATCCTCTTTTTATACTCAGCAAAAGGCCCGAGCTCTTCTTCGGTTAAAAACTCAAGTTTGGTGATGCCAATGCCGTGTTCGCCCGAAATCACACCGCCAAGCGATCGCGCAAGCGCCATAATTTTTACGACAGCCGCATTGGCCTGCTGCAACATGCCGTAGTCGTCGGAATTAACGGGAATATTGGTGTGAACATTGCCATCGCCTGCGTGCATATGCAAAGCAACAAAGACCCGGCTGCGCCGCAATCGTGTATGAATCGCATGGATCGCTTCACGAATCGGTGCAAAGTAAGCCCCCGAAAACAACGCGTTGAGTGGCTTTAGAACATCTTGACGCCATGCAATCCTAATCGTTCGATCCTGAAGCAGTTCGAAGAGTTTGGGTTCGCGGCCTTGGTCGATTACAGCCTGCCATGGGGCAAGCAACTTGAAATCTGCATCAAATAAGGCGTCAACGTCATGAGCCCTTAGGGAAGGTATCAGGCCTTGCAACGGCAAATCCATCGAATCGATGAGAAAACGCCAACGTGCCATCGCCGTCTCAATGACTTTGCGTGCATCTTCCACACGTTGAACCAGTAAGTCGTCAAGGGACTGTTTGGCAAACTCGGGATCATCGCCTGGCGCAATCGGAAGCTTCGCAACATCTTGGGCAAGAAAATCGAGTACGGCCGTGGCCAAATCGAGCTTGTTTGCGGTGGAAAGCTCGATATTGATTCGATCGATACCGTCTGTATAACGAGCCATCATGGGCAGTGGTATGACGACGTCTTCGTTGATCTTGAATGCGTTGGTATGTCTTGCGATCGCCGCAGTACGTCCTCGATCAGCCCAAAACGTTTTGCGCGATTCGGCACTCACCGCTATAAAACCTTCGCCACTTCGCAGGTTCGCCAGGCGCACAACCTCGGCGCTTGCGCGAGCAACAGCACTGTCATCGTCGCCTACGATATCGCCAATCAAGACCATCTTCGGCAAGCCACCACGACGCGATTTGGTGGCATAGCCCACCGCACGCAGGTAGCGCTCATCAAGGTGTTCAAGCCCGGCCAATAAAGCGCCTCCTGGGCGCTGATCCAGATAAGCCTTGATTTCGACAATTGAAGGCACAGCAAGCGCGGCCTGTCCGAAAAACTCAAGACAAACCGTTCGGGTAAACGATGGCATTCGATGCAAGACCCAGCGCGCCGAGGTAATGAGACCGTCTGTGCCTTCCTTTTGGACTCCCGGCAGACCGCTTAAAAACTTATCAGTCACATCTTTTCCCAGGCCAAGCTTTCTGAAGCGATTGCCAGGAATGCTCAAGTTTTCAGATCGAATCGCTGCCCCCTGCATCTGCCCGTTTGCAGCAAGCTGATTGGGAGCGTACCAATGCAAAGCGAAATGCGCGACATCGGCATCGTGGATTTTGCCTAGGTTATGGCCAATGCGAGTCACCTCGAGCCAGTTGCCCTGCGGGTCGACCATGCGCCACCAGGCAAGGTTATCGAGCGCCGTCCCCCAGAGCACGGCCTTTTTGCCACCAGCATTCATGGCAATGTTTCCGCCAATGCAAGACGCTTCCCATGAAGTGGGGTCGACTGCAAAAACAAAGCCCGCGCGATCGGCAGCTTCAGTCACCCTTTTGGTGACCACACCAGCCTGGGTTTCGATCACCGCGACTTGGTTGGCCAATCCGGGTAAATCAACGAGCTGCACCTCGCCAATTTGCTCTAGTTTTTCAGTGTTGATCACTGCAGACATGGGATGCAAAGGAATGGCGCCACCGGTATAACCCGTACCACCGCCGCGAGGGATAATGGTCAAATCCAGATCGATACAGGCTTTAACAAGGGCAGCCACCTCTGCTTCGGAGTCGGGGGCGAGCACCACAAAAGGATATTCAACCCGCCAGTCGGTCGCATCAGTTACATGCGACACCCGCGACATGGCGTCAAAACAAATATTGTCTTTAGCGGTATGTTTGGCAAGCAGACGCATCGCACGCTTGCGCATCGATGAAGCTTGGGAGAGTTGCTGTTCAAAGTGTGCTACCGCGCGCTTTGCCAACTCGAGCAAAGCCGCTACGTCGCCCGAAAGCCCAGCCCCCTCGTCACCACGCTTTTCGATATCACCAAGTCGATGATGCAATGCCTCAATCAGCAAGGCCTGTCGCTTGGGGTTATCGATCAAATCGTCCTGCAAATAAGGGTTGCGCTCGACGACCCAAATATCGCCAAGCACCTCATACAGCATGCGGGCGGAGCGACCTGTTTTGCGCTGCGAGCGCAAGCGCTCAACCAAGGACCAGCCTCGCTCTCCGAGCAAGCGCATGACGATTTCTCGATCGGAAAACGAGATGTAGTTATAGGGGATTTCGCGAAGTCGTTGAGCAGACGACGCCTTTGCTTCGGCTTGCTCAATGGGCTTTAGGGCCTCGGTAAGAGGAGCATTCATCAAAACCTGCCTAGCGGAGCATTCATCCGAAGATTGTACGTAGACTTGCTCGCATCGCAGCATTTCCCTACAGAGCGAAGACTGCTTCGTTTTGCCTGCGAACCTCAACAAGGGTTTGAATCATGCTCATGGCAGGAGTGATTTCCAGAACTGATCGGGAATCTCCATCAGTAACCAGGTCATGGTGACGTAGCGCAAACACTTGCCAATCGCAATCCAGGCCAAGCAAGGCCAGAAGGCCAGCCTTAACCAGCCTGCCACCGCGCATAATGGGTCACCAACAATCGGCAACCACGAAAAAATGAGTACTTTAGGGCCTAGCCTTTCAAACCAGCCCAAATAACGCTTGCCACCCTTGTTTCCAAGTGCTCCCATAGCGGCAGCTGCGCTTTGAGCGCCTCGTCCCATCCAGTAATCGACCGCACCCCCCAGGGTGTTACCCAGCGTTGCCACGGCGATGGTTAGCCAGAACTGCTCGGGGATGAAGCTTGACGTAGCCGAAAACAACCGGCTCCGAACCCATGGGAAGGAGCGTGGCAGAGACAAAAGCCGTGATGAAGACCGTGGATAAACCAAACTGCGGCAGGGCAAACCAGGCCAGTGCTGCCGCAAGGGCATTCTCTAGGCTTGTGCTCATGGCGGCCAAGCCGATCTAAAATCGAGGATTGACCGATTTGGGGCATAACGCCGATGCCGATTGACTACTTGAAACGCATACTCACTGCTCGGGTTTACGATGTGGCACGCGAAACGCCGCTTGAAGCGGCACCCGGTCTTTCTGAGCGCCTTGGGCATCGACTTTTGCTCAAACGCGAAGATATGCAAACGGTTTTTTCCTTCAAATTGCGTGGCGCCTACAACAAAATGGTGCGACTTAGCGAGGAGGAGCGCGCCCGCGGTGTGATCGCTGCCTCGGCCGGTAACCATGCTCAAGGCGTTGCGCTGGCCGCCCAGCACCTCGGTTGTCATGCTGTGATTGTCATGCCCGTCACAACACCGGCGGTCAAAATCGAGGCCGTACGCGCAAGGCAGGCACAAGTGGTACTTGCCGGGGATAGCTACAGCGATGCCTACAGTCATGCCCTGAGTTTGCAACAGAAGCATGGCTTTAGCTTTGTTCACCCTTTTGATGATCCCGACGTCATTGCCGGCCAAGGCACGATCGGGATGGAAATCTTGCGCCAACACCCCGACCCGATCGAAGCCATTTTTGTTGCAATCGGTGGTGGCGGCCTGATTGCCGGAATTGCCGCTTACGTGAAACAGATTAGGCCAGAGATCAAGATTATTGGGGTACAAACAGACGACTCCAATGCCATGGCCCAGTCACTAGCTTGCGGTGAGCGGGTGGTCTTGTCGGAGGTGGGACTTTTCTCCGACGGCACAGCGGTGAAGCAGGTTGGCCTAGAAACCTTCGCCCTCGCCCAACAATTCGTGGATGAGGTGATTTGCGTTAATACCGATGCCATTTGCGCCGCAATCAAGGACGTCTTTCAAGACACACGCTCGATCATGGAGCCGGCCGGAGCGCTTGCAATCGCCGGTGCAAAGGTCTGGGCCGAAAGACCCGATCAGGCAAAGCATAAGACCTTGGTGGCGATTGCCTGCGGCGCCAATATGAATTTTGACAGGCTACGCTTTGTGTCTGAAAGGGCCGAGATTGGCGAGCAGCGTGAGGCTATTTTTGCGGTCACCATCCCTGAGCAACGTGGGTCGTTTAAACGGTTTTGCGCACTGATCGGCCAGCGTAATGTCACCGAATTCAACTACCGCATGAGTGACTTAAAGCGAGCGCATGTCTTTGTAGGTATTCAAATTCAAGCCCGTGATGAAGCTAACGCGATCGCCAGCATCTTTGCCCAAGAAGGCCTTGAGACGATTAATCTGACCGATGACGAAATGGCCAAACTTCACATCAGACATTTGGTCGGAGGCAGCTCAAGCCATGCCAAGGATGAGCGCCTCTTTCGATTTGAGTTTCCTGAACGCCCCGGTGCTTTGTCACGATTTCTGACCCAAATGCGGCCTGACTGGAATATTTCGCTTTTTCACTACCGAAATCACGGTGCCGATTTCGGCAGGGTACTTGTTGGGCTTCAAGTACCCCAAGCCGATGAAGCAGCGTTCCAACACTTTCTTTCTGGTTTAGGCTATCCGCATCTGGAGGAAACCAACAATCCAGCCTATCATCTGTTCTTACGCCCTAACCGGCCATAAAAGCGAGCGACTAAGAGACTTAACCCTCGATTCACCAAAGCCACCGACGATAAAGCGCAACTCCTTCCCCATTTGACCATGCATTTGCTCACCCTCGGACTCAACCACCAAAGCGCGCCTCTCGCGATGCGTGAAAGGGTAGCCTTCGCCGGGGAAAGCTTAGTCAAAGCTGCTCATGATCTAAAGTTAAGGGCGGGTGAACTGCTTCGCGAGTCGGCCATCCTGTCAACCTGTAATCGCACTGAGATTTACTGTGCAACCCCACAGCCGCAAGCTGCCTCGCAGGCCCTCGAGCAGTGGATTGCCTCTCACGGTGGACTCAAAACGGGCGATATCCGAAGCCATACCTACACGCTCCCAGGCGATCAAACCGTACGACACGCTTTTCGGGTGGCCAGTGGACTCGACTCGATGGTGCTGGGCGAAGCGCAAATCCTCGGTCAAATGAAGGACGCCGTACGAACGGCCCAAGAGGCTCGCTCCTTGGGTCCGCACTTGCATCAACTCTTCCAACGTAGCTTTGCCGTCGCTAAGGAAGTTCGCACTCAAACCGAAATTGGATCGCAATCGGTATCGTTGGCCGCCGCCGCTGTGCGCCTGGCTGAACGAATTTTTGAGCGTCTTGAAGACACGCGTGTCTTGTTTGTGGGCGCTGGCGAAATGATTGAGCTTGCGGCCACCCATTTCGCAGCGCGCCATCCCAAGGCGATGCTGGTTGCAAATCGCAGCCTTGACCGCGCACAAGGCCTTGCGCGCCGCTTTGCTGCTCAAAGCATGGAACTCTCCGAACTTTCAACCCGTCTGCATGAATTTGACATTGTGGTCAGCTGTACGGCGAGTTCGCTCCCCATCATGGGGCTTGGTATGGTCGAACGCGCGCTTAAAGCGCGGCGTCACAAGCCCTTATTTATGGTGGATCTTGCAGTACCGCGCGACATCGAACCCGAAGTTTCCAGGCTACCCGACGTCTTCCTCTACACCGTCGACGATTTGGGCGAAGTCGTGCGCCAGGGCATGGCTAACCGTCGGCAGGCGGCCTCACAGGCCGAGGCAATCATCGAGGCTCGCGTTGAACACTTCATGCACTGGTTGGCAAGAAGGCGTGCGGTGCCCGCAATTCAAGAACTACACGAAAAAGCCCAGGCACTGCGTCGTCTTGAGCTTGAGCGCGCCATGCGCTTACTTGCCAGGGGCGAGGATCCAGGCCGAGTGATCGAAGGCTTATCGCTCGCATTAACAGCGAAGTTCTTGCATGGGCCGACTCAAATGCTGCAAGACGCAGCAGGTCTTGGTACACAAGCCCAAGACGCGTATTGGTTACCCAATCGCGCCCATGGAAAACGCCTCGACCGTTTAAATCGCTCAAGCAAACGCTTAAATCTGCGCAACGCAGAGTCTTAGCGACGCCCGACTTGAGCTGCCGCTTCTTGCCGGCAGATTGCTTCTTGACTCCCCTATAAGCCCAGCCAGGCTTCAGATCCTATGAAACCGTCGATGATCCAAAAGCTTGAACAGCATGCGCGACGCCTTGAAGACGTCAATCGCCTGTTATCGAGCGATCAGCTACTAAAAGACCCCAAGGCACTGCGTCAATACCACCGTGAGCACGCCGAACTCACCCAGTTGATGGAACATTTTCACGCCTGGCAACAGGCTCATGCCGATATGCTTGCCGCGCGCGAGATGATTCAAGACGCCGAACTCGGCGAATGGGCAAAAGAAGAAGAAAGCCAGGCCTCACAGCACATGGAGCAAGAAGTGAAGCTCCTCGAAACCTTGATGCTTCCAAAAGATCCCAACGATCATCGCAATGTGTTGCTGGAAATTCGGGCAGGCACGGGTGGTGATGAGTCGGCTCTTTTTGCCGGCGACATGCTCAGGATGTACTTGCGCTATGCCGAGCGCAGAGGCTGGCGCAGCGAACTGCTCTCGGCGAGTGAATCCGAGCTCGGAGGCTACAAAGAGGTCGTTGTACGACTCGAGGGTGAGGCGGTATTTGCCAGGATGAAGTTCGAATCGGGCGGCCATCGCGTACAGCGCATTCCTGTCACCGAGTCCCAAGGGCGTATTCATACCTCAGCTTGCACGGTTGCGGTCTTATCCGAAGGCGATGATATCGGCGATATCGTCATCGATCCGGGTGAATTACGCATCGACGTCTTTCGCGCCTCGGGTGCAGGCGGGCAGCATGTGAATAAAACCGAATCAGCGGTGCGCATCACCCATTTGCCAACAGGCATCGTTGCTGAATGCCAAGACGACCGTAGCCAACACCGAAACCGCGATAAAGCCATGCAAGTGCTGATTGCAAGGATTCGCGATCAACGCGATCGTGAAGCGCAGGCCAAAGAGTCTGCTCATCGAAAAAGCCTTATCGGGTCGGGTGATCGATCAGAACGTATTCGCACTTATAACTTTCCACAGGGCCGAATCACCGACCACAGAATCAACCTCACGCTTTACCGCATCGCACCGATGATGGATGGCGATATTGATGAGTTACTGGACGCCCTAGCGTCGGCACATCAAGCCGACTTACTTGCAAGCCTTGGCGAAAGCTAATGACACGGCTCACGTGTCGATATCCATGACATACAGCCTAGCGCATGCGCTTCGCTTACAAAGCGACCCGCCGGTCAGCCGACTCGAGCGCCTCATGTTGCTTGAGATGCTTCTTGGAAAGCCAAGAGAGTACTTATTGGCACACGATGATGAACCGCTCAGTGAGCAGCAATTTGAACGTTATACAAGGTTTTTAGGGTTACGTTCACAAGGCCATCCGATGGCCTATTTGGTCGGTAAAAGAGAGTTTTTTCGCTTAAGTTTTACGGTCAATCAAGAGGTCTTAATACCGAGGCCCGAGACCGAATGGCTAGTCCATGCGGCTATTCGCTTATTGCCCAGGCATGGCGCTGCCATCGATCTTGGTACCGGTAGTGGCGCCATCGCCATTGCGCTCGCCCATCACCGTCCCGATGCACGCTTGATGGCTTGTGATATCAATCCGAAAGCACTCGCGCTTGCCAGCCGCAACGCGCAACATCTGCTTGGGTCTGGCCAGCAAATTCGATTTCAGCGCAGCGACTGGTGGGAATCCATCCCCTTGGAAAGTTTGGCGCTGGTGCTCAGCAATCCCCCCTATTTATCGATGGATGACCCTCATTTGAAGCTGGGCGACCTCCGTTTTGAACCGCGCCTTGCCTTGAGCGACGAAGGCAACGGACTTGGGGCTATGCAGATAATCATCGAAGGCTTTGTGAAACGGGCTGCTATGGGCCTCATCGAAGACCCTGGCCTCTTGCTGATTGAACATGGCTATCAGCAAGCCGAGGCGATTAGGGCATTAGGTGAGCGTCAAGGCCTTTACCATGTATACAGCGCGAGCGATCTGGCGGGTCATCCGAGGGTTTGTTGTCTTGCCATGAGAGCCCCAAAACCTGAAGTGCTTGATCAACTGAAAGACGCGTGTTTGACGTGGTCTTCAGGAACTGCCTAGAATCAAAACCATTCGAACACAGGATTAGCCCATGGAAGCCAAAGATTTCATCGCCAAAACCGTTGCAGACAATCCCTATGTCTTGTTTATGAAAGGAACTGCCCAGTTTCCTCAATGCGGATTTTCGGGGCGTGCCATTCAAATCTTAAAAACTGTCGGGGTCAAAAACCTTGTCACAGTGAATGTGCTTGAAGACGATGACGTCAGACAGGCCGTGAAAGAGTTCGCCAACTGGCCCACGATTCCGCAGCTCTATATCAACGGCGAGTTTGTGGGTGGCTCCGACATCATGCAGGAAATGTTTCAATCGGGTGAGTTACAAAAAATGGTCGAGGCTCAGTAGCCCACAGCCTGACCATCGCGACGGTGATCCGAACCACTTCGATACCCGTCGGCGAGGGTTTCACTCACGCGCCCAATCGCTTGGGCGCTCCCAAAGTCGGTCGAGTCAACGGGCATAACAAGCAGATCGTGGCCTTTCGCTCTTAAGTCTGCAACGACCTCCGCAGGCATGGCGGCTTCGACTGTGAGCCTGCCCTCATCGTTGATACGCCAACGCGGGCAGTTTGAGGCCTCTTGGGGACTTAGGTCATCGTCAACAACTGACATGGCGAGCTGTAAGTGCCCTTGAGCCTGCATATTGCCTCCCATCACGCCATAGGCCATGCTGGGTTGGCCGTTTTTGGTCAAGAATGCAGGAATAATCGTGTGGAAAGGCCGCTTTCTTGGCGCAACGATATTGGGGTGGCCTTCTTCCAGGGAAAACCCCCAGCCACGGTTTTGGAGTGCGATGCCACCGGGTGCAACAACGCCGGATCCGAACCCCTTGAAATTAGACTGTATGAAGGACACCATCCCGCCGTCTTGATCGGCGGCACACAAGTAGACCGTTCCCCCGTGGTGAAGCTTTCCAGGCGGGTAGCTTGAAGCTTTTGCAGGGTCGATAAGGCTTGCGCGCTTAGCAAGATAGTCCTTGTTAAGCAGCGCATCCGGCGATGTTTTCATGGAGGCCGGGTCTGCGACATGCGCCTGTAGATCGGCAAAAGCGAGTTTCATGGCTTCCACTTGCAAATGGATGCGCTGGGCAGAAAGGCTCGGATGTTGGGAGGCATTAAGATGCTCGAGCATGCCAAGGGCCATTTGTGCACCAATCCCTTGACCATTGGGTGGGATTTCATAGAGACGGTGGTCCTTGTAATCAAAACCAAGCGGCTCGACCCAATCGCATTCATGAGCCGCAAGATCGTCCTCGGTGATATCGCCACCCGTTGCTCGAGCAAAAGCTGCCATCGAGGCCGCTATATCGCCGCGATAAAAGGATTCACCGTTGGTTTGCGCAATGCTTTCGAGCGTTTTTGCCTGCTCGGGATAACGCCAGATCTCGCCCTGTACAGGAGCCCTTCCAGCATGAGTAAACGAGTCGACAAATCCCGGATATGGCTTGAGCACCGGCACCGCTTCAGCCCAGTGCCTAGCAATCACACGGGTGACCGCATAACCATCTCGGGCATAACGAATCGCTGCCTCAAAGAGATCGACAAAAGGCAACCTGCCAAAGCGCTTGGAAAGTGCAACCCAGGATGAGACAACACCCGGCACAGTGACCGAGCCCCAGCCACGGTCAGGCATGGTTTTTCGTCCTGCAAAATGGGCTGGCGTCCAGGCGGCCGGAGCGCGCCCTGATGCGTTGAGTCCGTGGAGCTTACCTTCATGCCAGACGAGGGCAAATGCATCGCCCCCAAGGCCATTCATGGTGGGTTCGACCACCGTCAGCGTGATAGCGCAAGCAAGTGCTGCGTCGACCGCGTTACCGCCCTTAGCAAGGGCCTGTAGACCTGCTTGGGCTGCCAATGGCTGCGATGTCGCAACGATATTTCGGGCATAAACTGGATTCATGGGCAAAGAACTTCCTAAAACGGGCAAGGGCTAATGACCAATGCTACCAAGCCAGTAGAATCGTGAAATGAGCAAACGCATCGTTGTCGCAATTTCGGGAGCCAGTGGCGCCATTTATGGACTGCGACTGCTTCAAATGCTGCATCAACAGCAAGTGCACTGCGACCTGATTGTGTCACCGTCTGGATGGCTCACCATTGATCAAGAGCTCCCTGGCCAGCGTCAGGCTATTCTTGATCTTGCCGCCGAGCACCACGCATTCCGTAATATTGGTGCTTCAATCGCATCGGGTTCCTTCGCCCATGATGGGATGGTGATTGCGCCTTGTTCCATGAAAACCCTGGCAGCCATCGCCCATGGCTTCGCAGATAACCTGATGACCAGGGCTGCCGACGTCCCCCTCAAGGAGCGTCGGCGCCTGATCCTTTTGGCGCGAGAAACCCCGCTACACCTCGTGCACTTGCGAAATATGGCGACGGTGACAGAAATGGGCGGGATTGTTTTTCCGCCGCTACCCGCCTTTTATCACCGCCCCGAAAGCATCGATGATCTTGTCAGCCATAGTTGTGCCCATGTGATGGAATTGCTGGGCTTAAGCCCCACTGACAGACCGCGATGGCAAGGGCTAAACAATCAAGGCCAAGATTCTTCTTAGCCTGTCGCAACACGAAAGCTGCACAGCAAAGACAGTTCCGCATCACATACATAAAGGGAGTTCACGATGAAAATCCTCGCACCAGTTGATGGTTCAAAGACCTCGTTAAAGGCAATCAAGCAAGCCTGTAGCCTGCTCGCCGCAGCACCCCAGCTTTCGGTCACTTTGATGAGCGTGCATGACGACATCGCACTCAAACATGCCCGCTCGATTGTTGGTTCGAAGGCTGTCGATAGCTACTTACGCGAACTCTCTGACAAGGATTTGGCTGGAGCCCGAAAGTTGCTCGACAAAGCAGGCGTTGAGCACGAGGTGGTGATCCGCACAGGCCATGTGGCTCAAGAAATTGTCGACCAAGCCGATCAAGGCAAGTTTGATCTTATTGTGATGGGACATAAAGGCCGCAGTGCATTACGCGATCTGTTGATCGGATCGGTTGCGCAAAGGGTCTTGGCTATGGCAAAAACGCCAGTATTGCTCGTGAAGTAAACAAAGATTTGGTGCCCCCGGCAGGATTTGAACCCGCGACCTTCGGTTTACAAAACCGCTGCTCTACCAACTGAGCTACAAGGGCAAATGAGATAAGACGCTACTTTACACGGGTTAGCTTGGGTCGTGGTTTCGACCGAGATCGGGCACCCCCGCGTGCACGAGCCGATGCTGAACTCCCATCACTTGATGGTTCACCATCTTGAAACCCATGTTTTTCGACCGAACTCAAGCTTGGGCCTGGATCTTTGCTCTCATCTTCCGAAGTCTTGCTTACTGAGCCCAGCTTTTGTGTCGGTTGGTCGGCCGGCTTTGTGTTTTGACGTCTCTGCCCAACACTGCGCATGCGCTTGGGGGGCTCAGCTTTGCTCTCAGACTTCGAGGCCTCGTCGACCTCTACCGACGGCTGGCTTGATGCGAGAGCCAGTGCCGGCGCTTGCGCGCGGCTATCTGCAGCAGTGCTTTGCGATGACCTGCTTGATGGCTGCGCCTGAGACAGGCTCACATCGAGATGGGCGGGGGCCTTGCTTACCTCAAATGCCATGCCATGACCAGTTTCGCGTGCATAGATGGCTGACACATTGCTGATGGGAATTGAAATATCTCTCGCCACACCACCAAAACGAGCCTGAAACTCAATCCAGTCGTTGCCTAAGCGCAGCCGATTCGTGGCAGTCAGCGACACATTCAAGACGATTTCGCCTGCCTTCACATACTCCATTGGTACACGCGTATGCTCATCGACCGCTACGGCCAAATAAGGCGTGTGCCCCTGATCTGAGCACCACTCGTGGATAGCGCGTATCAAGTAGGGTTTGGTCGAGTTCGTCGTCATGTCACCGCCGCATCACTTTTTCAGAAGGCGTCAGCGCTTCGATATAAGCTGGGCGCGAGAAAATCCGTTCGGCGTAACGCAAAAGGGGTGCCGCAGTCTTTGGCATCTCGATCCCATAGTGGTCAAGGCGCCACAGAAGTGGCGCGATCGCCACATCAAGCATCGAAAAGTCTTCGCCAAGCATGTATTTATTTTTGACGAAGATCGGCGTGAGCTGCGTGAGTCGATCGCGAATTTGCTGGCGCGCCCCTTCGAGCAACTTGGCACCCTCTTTGACTTGTTCGCGCCGTTCGAGTTGATGAACATAAATAAATAGTTCGCGCTCGAAGTTGAATAGAAATAATCGAGCGCGTGCTCGCATCACAGGATCGGCAGGCATCAATTGGGGATGAGGGAATCGCTCGTCAATATACTCATTGATGATGTTCGACTCGTAAAGAATCAGATCGCGTTCAACCAAAATTGGCACTTGCCCATAAGGGTTCATGACTGAAATATCTTCGGGCTTATTGAAAAGATCGACATCACGGATTTCAAAATCCATGCCCTTCTCGAAAAGCACGAAACGGCAACGCTGACTAAATGGGCAGGTCGTGCCCGAATACAGCACCATCATGTATGTTCTCCTGGGGGCAAGCTGAAGTGCCCATCACCGTTTACCGCCCCGAGAAACAAGCACCGCCACAGCCTAAGGCTGCGACGGATGGCTTCAAGGGACGGGATTAGGAAACTATTTGATGTCTTTCCAGTAGGTTTTATTTAACCACCAGGCAAGCACAAAAAAGCCGCATAAATAAAGCATGACCCACACACCAAGCCGCTTTCGCTCGTTGGCACTTGGATCGGACATGTAGGTAATGTAGGCAGTGAGGTTGGCCATCGCGTCATCAAACTGGGCGGCCGATAGTTGGCCACCTTGCGATTTACCAAGCAAGAATTGCATGCCCTCTTTCGCAGGGCCCGGGATCGTGTCTTTTGACTCTGAACGCAAGCCTGATTCGTCAAAACGCACGCTTGTCTTCACAAACGAACCCTTCGATGCCGCATCTTTGGCCGCGTGCACGTCTTCGATGACCACACCACGCGAGCCCTGAAGTTCCCAAAACACGTTCGGCATGCCAACGTTGGGAAATAAGGCGTTGTTCCAACCACTTGGCCTTGTGCTGTCGCGGTAATAAGCGCGAAGATAGGTGTACAACCAATCCGATCCTGTACCCGAATGGGATGCTCTCGCTCGCGCAATCACTGAAAGATCAGGAGGCTGTCCGCCGAACCAGGATTTGGCATCATCCACCCGCATCGCGATCTTCATGCCTTCGCCAACTTTATCTGCAGAAAAGAGCAAATTACGCTTGATCTGGTCGTCGGTTAAACCAATGTCACGCAGCCGGTTGTAGCGCATGTACTGTGCACTGTGACATCCAAGGCAGTAGTTCACAAAGAGCTTGGCACCCTCTTGCAATGCCGCCTGCTCGGTAAGTTTGGTTGTCGGAAAGCGATCCAGTGGGTAGTCCGAACCGGCCGCATGAACCGGGGTCTGCGTGAGCACGAGGGCTCCGAAGGCAAGTTTGGCAGCTAGGCGCAAAAAGATATTCATGGTGACGATCTCAACCCGGGATTAATGCGCTTCAAAGACCACGCGATCTGGCACTGGTTTGGGCTGACCCATGGTGCTCCACCAGGGCATCAACACAAAAAAGGCAAAGTAGATCAAGGTGCAGATCTTGGCGATCAGATTGGCGATCGGCGAAGGTGGCTGCACGCCAAAATAGCCAAGGATCACAAAAGCAACAATGAAGACTGCGTAAACATATTTGTGCCAGTCCGGGCGGTAACGGATCGAGCGCGCCGGACTTTGATCGAGCCAGGGCAAGCCCGCCTAAATCAGCACCGAAGCACCCATAGCCACCACACCCCAGAATTTGGCATCAATGATGAAAAAGCCGCCGATCAAGGCCAGCACACCCGCCAGATTCAACACCCTCGTCCTCGCACCACGCACCGTGGTGAACACCAAAAAGGCATAAAAGAGCAAGAAAGGAATCATCCAATACAACAAGAAGTCCTCGGTCGTTGCACGCAAGACCGAATAAAAAGGCGTGAAATACCACACAGGCGCAATATGGGGGGGCGTCTTTAAGGGGTCAGCTGGTATGAAGTTGTTGTATTCCAAAAAGTACCCCCCCATTTCAGGGGCGAAAAACACCACCGCTGAGAAGACCAGCAAGAAGCCAGCAACACCCAAAATATCGTGAACCGTGTAGTAGGGGTGAAAGGGGATGCCGTCAAGCGGCTTGCCATTGGCGTCTTTCTTTGCCTTGATCTCAATCCCATCAGGATTGTTGGACCCTACTTCGTGTAACGCCAAAATGTGTGCTGCAACCAAGCCAAGTAGTACCAGAGGAATCGCAATCACATGGAATGAGAAAAAGCGATTGAGCGTGGCGTCACTCACCACATAGTCCCCGCGAATGAGCAGGGACAGATCAGGACCAATGAAAGGAATCGCAGAAAATAGATTCACGATCACCTGCGCACCCCAGTACGACATCTGGCCCCAGGGCAGCAAATAACCCATAAAGGCTTCAGCCATCAGGCACAAAAAGATGGCACAGCCGAAAATCCACAGCAACTCACGAGGCTTGCGGTAAGACCCGTATATCAATCCGCGGAACATGTGCAAATACACCACCACGAAAAAAGCCGAAGCGCCAGTTGAGTGCATGTAGCGCACCAGCCAGCCGTAGGGCACATCGCGCATGATGTACTCCACCGAGCCAAACGCCGTCGCGCCATCGGGCTTGTAGTTCATCACAAGGAAAATCCCCGTGAGAATCTGGATCACCAACACCAGGAGCGCCAGCGAACCGAAGAAGTACCAAAAATTGAAGTTCTTTGGCGCGTAGTACTCGGTCAGGTGCTCTTTAATGAGCGGTGTTAGGGGAAAGCGTGCGTCGATCCAGCCCATCATCCCGGTGGTTTCGACTTGCTTGTCCTTTGCCATGTGGTGCTCCTCAATGTCCTACATTTACTGCTACATACCGAAATAGGTCAAACATGTTGCAGGCTTCACTGTCCTGCCCACAGCCTGTTGCGTCCACTCAAGCGAAATACGGCAACAGGCTTGTGAATTAGAGCCAGCGCTAAGCTGCGTCAGACTCACCGATCAACAGCCGGGTGTCTGTTAGGTATTTGTACGGGGGCACCTCTAAATTATCGGGTGCCGGCATATTCTTGTAGACGCGACCTGAGTAATCAAATGTTGAACCATGGCAGGGACACAACCAACCACCTGGCCAGTCATCGGGCAAGGAAGGCTGGGGGCCTGCTGCAAACTTATCGCTGGGTGAACAACCCAGATGACTACAAATACCAACAACCACTAAATACTCAGGCTTGAGGGAGCGGTGTTCGTTTTGTGCCCAGCTGGGCGTGGGATAGTCTTTGCGCTTTGAATCCGGGTCTGCAAGCTTAGGCGTGGTGCTCTTTAAGGTCTCAAGCATCTCGGGCGTGCGCCGCAACACCCATACCGGCTTACCGCGCCACTCAACGCGCCGCAGTTCTCCAGGCTTTAAGTCGCCAATATCGACTTCAACCGGTGCCCCGGCCGCCTTAGCTCGCTCGGAAGGCTGGAAGGTGAGTACAAAAGGCAATGCCACCGCTGCGCCGCCTACCGCGCCAGCGGCTGCGGTTAGGGCCAGGGCGGTACGTCGGGATCCGTCACTCGGATTGCTGTTTTCGCTCATAGCTATGATCAACCGTTCTGAACCAGTGCGCGCATTCTACTGCATCAACGCTAAAGCTTCCACGCACTAGGCAGGATTTGGGTCTTCAATGAAGCGACACTGCAACGGAAACTGGCTTTGCAAATATTCAGCGAGCGCCTGCACACCATAACGCTCGGTCGCATAATGGCCCGCTGCGAAATAACTCAGGCCTATTTCGCGCGCCACATAAGTGGTCCGTTCTGAGATTTCGCCGCTTATAAATGCATCAGCACCAAGATCTGCGGCCGCCTGAATCATGTCTTGAGCCGCACCCGTGCACCAAGCAAGTTTGCGGATCGGCCGCTCAACAGCCCCCACCACGAGCACAGGACGCTCAAGACGGTCTTGTAGGTGTTGTTGTAAAGCGTCAGCACTGATGGCATCACCCAAATCGGCCCTTGCAATTAATTGCTGCTCGCCTTCAAGCCGGGGCGTGGGCCAGCCCATCACTCGACCCAGACAGACGTTATTGCCGACTTCGGGGTGCACATCAAGCGGCAAATGAAAGGCGAAAAGATTGATATCAGCCATGAGCAGGGCCCGCATCCGTCGATGCTTGTAGCCAACAACACGGCTATCCTCACCGCGCCAAAACCAGCCATGGTGCACAATGAGCGCGTCAGCACCCCAGTTCGCCGCCTGCTGGATCACCTCATGCGTGGCAGTAACCGCAACAGCGATGCGATGAATGTGTGCTTTACCTTCCACCTGCAGGCCATTTGGGGAATAATCCTTAAAGCGGCCGATCTCAAGCCAATCACTCAAATAGTCGGCTAACCGATCTCTCTCGATCCCTTGCATATGCATCGACTCTGGTTATTGTTTGCGCAAACCGTCACTGTGCTGGTGGCGGGATTTTTCGTGCTTTCTACCTTGCGCCCCGAATGGTTCGGCAAGGCAAGCGAAACACGCCCTGCGTCTGCCGAGTTATCGACCGCCAAAGAGGCGGCTACTGCGACAAATACCCCAGCGAACAACACTGGCATTGTGTCATACCGACTTGCTGCCGAACAGGCGATGCCCTCGGTAGTCAGCATTCAAGCGACAAGTCGAGTTAGGCTGCCATCGAATCATCCGTTACTCAATGATCCGATGTTTCGCCGCTTTTTCGGGCCAGAGGGGCGGGCCGAACCTGGGGGCGGGCTTGGCAGCGGCGTGGTGCTTGCTGCCGATGGCTTAATCGTTACCAATCATCACGTCATCGACGCCGCCGAAGATATTGAAGTGATTGCCCCCGATGGGCGTCGCGCCAAGGCAAAGATCGTTGGTGGCGACCCTGAAACCGATTTAGCGGTCTTGCGGGTTTCTTTGAGCGAACTCAAGCCGATCGCGGTCGGTAATGCCGAAGAGGCACGTGTCGGCGATCCAGTCTTGGCCATCGGCAATCCCTTCGGCGTCGGTCAGACCGTAACCATGGGGATCATCAGTGCCCTCGGACGCAACCAACTCGGCATCAATACCTTCGAAAACTTCATCCAAACCGATGCAGCCATCAACCCTGGCAATAGCGGCGGCCCCTTGGTCGATGCTGAAGGGCGTTTGCTAGGTATCAACACGGCGATTTACTCACGAACTGGCGGTTCGCTTGGTATCGGCTTTGCAATTCCCGTGAGCACTGTCCGTAATGTCGTCGATCAAATTGTTGCTACCGGGGCGGTCACCCGGGGCTATATCGGGGTGGAACCTCAAGACATCACGCCCGAAATGGCCGAGGCTTTTAAGTTACCGCGGCGCGAAGGCGCGATTATTGCCGGCTTGCTACGCAATGGACCGGCCGAAAAAGCCGGTGTTAAGGTAGGCGATATCTTGCTCGAAGTCGATGGTCAAACCGTACGCAACACGGCGGGGATGCTTAATCTGATTTCACAACTTAAGCCTGGCGCTCAAGCTGATTTGAAATTTTTGCGCGAAGGCAAAGAAATCAGCCTCAAAGTACTAGTTGGCAAACGCCCTCGACCCGGGAGGGGTGAACGTTAGTCAGCCCGCATCATTCGGCTTGGTCACATCAGTAGGCCTATTCGCATCGGTTGTCTTCACTACTTCTTCCTCTTGCGGAGCACGACTGCGTGCAGTGATAAATCCCGACAAAAAGATACCGAGCTCGTAGAGTAAGAGTAGAGGCACCGCAAGCATAAATTGCGATAACACATCGGGCGGCGTAAGAACCGCAGCAATCACGAATGCACCCACAATCACATAGCGGCGCGCCTCACGCAGCTGCTGGGTCGTGATGATCCCAAGTTTAACCAAGAGCATTTGCACAACGGGCACTTCGAAGGTCAGGCCGAAGCCAAAAAAGATCGCAAGGGTGAAGTCCCAATATTTCTGCAAGTCTTGTAAGGTCTCGGCCCCGGTCTGCTGGGTAAAAGAGAAAAAGAACTTATAGGCTGCAGGCAACACAAACACATAGGCAAAACTAATCCCAACAACCAAAAAGAAGACACTTGAAACAATCAACGGCATCACAAAGCGCTTTTCGTGCTCATATAAGCCAGGTGCGACAAAGGCCCAGGCCTGGTACAAAACGACCGGTAATGAAATGAGCAAGGCGGTCAAGAATGCGATTTTGGTCAGGGTAAAAAAAGCACCGGCCTGATCGATAAAGATTGCCTTAGATCCAGGCGGCAGGGCTTCAGTCAGGGGCCGCGCCAAAAACTCCATGATTTGCGGGGCAAAGTAAAAACTTAGACCGAAGAAAACAACCACCACCAATAGTGCACGGACCACGCGGTCGCGCAACTCGGTGAGGTGGGACATGAAGCTTTCTTCTTGCATGCTTAACGATAAAGGTTACGTCGAGGTCTCTTGCGACCCAGGAGTTTCTCACGTTCGATACGACGGTCCTTGATCCGATCGCGCGTTCGACGTACTGCGTACACTGAATCCCAATCAGTCGGGGCCTCGTTGAGGCCGACTTCGGCACCGATTGACTGAAGCTCGGCCTGAGCGCCCGAAACTGCTTCACTAACACTCGACTCGATGGCTTGCGCAGCGTCTTGCACCTGAGTCTTAAGGCGACGCAACTCCTCGAGCTCCATTTGCCGATTGATATCGCTTTTAACTTCGCTCACATAGCGCTGAAGTTTGCCTGTCCATTGCCCGACTTGGCGAGCGACCCTGGGTAATCGCTCAGGACCGAGGACCACTAGCGCGATCACTGCAATCATGAGCATTTCGCTAAATCCGATGTCGAACATGGGGGGCGAAAGGCTTCAGTGGTCGGATGTCAGCAGTGCCGCGCTAAACCTAAATCGGCAAGGCATGGCGCGCTGCCAGTTGCGTGGCGCTTGAACTCAGTGTCGCTCTTTTACATCCACATCGATGGTTTTTGCAGCGTTTTGCTGCGCGGGCTGGCCAGCTTGCTGTGGCGTCTGACCGACGGCAGGGGGCGAGCTGTGGTTGACCGTCTCCGATTCAGATGCATGCGCGCCGTCTTTCATACCATCTTTGAATCCCTTGACTGCACCACCGAGGTCTGAGCCAAGATTCCGAAGCTTTTTTGTACCGAAAACCAAAAGGATGATCACTAAGACGATCAGCCAGTGCCAAATGCTAAACGAGCCCATACTTACTCCTTGAGGGGCGCGGGGCCACGGGAGCCTAGAGGCTCGGGACCGCCCATGATGTGGATGTGAAGATGATACACCTCCTGTCTTCCCACACGCCCATTGTTGATTACCACCCGAAACCCATCGACCGAACCTTGCTCGCGTGCTAGTTGCCCAGCCATACCGAGCATTTTTCCGAGCAATGCTTGTTCTTTGATGTCGGCATCGTAGAGGTTGACGAGATGCTTTTTGGGAATGATTAGAAAATGTATCGGTGCAGCGGGATGAATGTCGTGGAAGGCGAGCATGTCCTCGTCTTCATACACTTTCTTGCTGGGGATTTCGCCAGCAGCAATCCGGCAAAAAATACAACTATCGCTTAGGCTCATATGTGCGCTCCATCCAAATCGCGGGCACCGGCTTTTCGTGCCGCCTTCTCATCTAGACCCGAGATGCCTTCTCGCCGCTCCAGTTCGGCAATCACCGCTTGGGGACCCAGACCGTAGTGCTCAAGCATGACAAGACAATGAAACCAGAGATCGGCACATTCAGCGAGTATCCTTTTGGGATCGCCGTCTTTTGCCGCCATCACACATTCGGTCGCCTCCTCGCCGATCTTCTTCAGAATGGCGTCCTCGCCTTTGCTCAGCAGGCGAGCAACATAGGACTGGCTCGGATCTGCACTGCGCCTCTGGGCGATCACGGCGGCAAGGCGTGTGAGCGCTTCGTTGGAACCACTCATCGATCGGCCTTTTTCATCGATAAACCTTCTCTGGGTCTACAAGGACATCTTCAGCAATTTGCCAGCCGTGCTTGTCCCATTGATAAAAGAAACACGACAAGCGGCCGGTGTGACAGGCCACACCTAGTTGCTCAACTTGGAGCAGCAAGGCATCACCGTCGCAATCGAGTTGAACGCGGTGCAGTCTCTGGCGGTGACCCGACTCCTCGCCTTTACGCCACAATCGACCACGGCTGCGCGACCAATAACAGGCATATCCCGTATCGAAGCTTTCACGAAGCGAAGCCTCGTTCATCCAGGCAAGCATGAGCACTCGACCGCTTTGATAATCCTGGGCTATCGCAGCGAGCAAGCCTTGTTCGTTGAAGCGCAACTGGCTTAGCCAGCCTACCTCGTCTGGATCGAGACTATGACCGGGTTGATCGCTGCTCATCAAAGCTCGTCCTTTGGGTCGTTTAAAGATCTAGTGCGGGCAGCCGTAGCGCTCTGCCCACATCAACCAACGAGGCGCACAGGAATGCCACAAGCGGCCATGTGAGACTTCGCTTGCGAGATGGTGGCCTCGGCAAAGTGGAAAATCGAGGCTGCAAGAACTGCATCAGCATGGCCATGGATAACGCCCTCTGCGAGATGCTCGACGCATCCAACGCCCCCTGAAGCAATAACAGGAATCGAAACCGCATCGGACACAGCGCGTGTTAGCGCGAGATCAAAGCCCTCTCGGGTACCGTCCCGATCCATCGAAGTAAGCAAAATTTCGCCTGCTCCCCTATCTGCCACTTCTTTTGCCCAGGCCAAGACATCCCGCCCCACGGGCTTTCGCCCGCCGTGAGAATAAACCTCCCAGGAGCCTTCATGTCCGCGGGCATCGATGGCCACCACGATCGCCTGTGCACCAAAATAGCTGCTCGCCTCGTTGATCAAATCCGGGTTGGCAAGCGCCGCAGAATTGATGGACACCTTGTCTGCGCCCGCGTTGAGCAGTCTGCGCACATCAGCAACGCTGCGCACGCCACCGCCCACGGTTAAGGGAATGAAGACCTGATCGGCAACTGCTTCGATCACATGCAAAATCATGTCGCGCTCATCGCTAGAAGCGGTGATGTCAAGAAAGGTGATCTCATCTGCACCTTGTTCGTCATAACGGCGCGCGATTTCGACAGGGTCACCGGCGTCGCGCAATTGCACGAAATTGACCCCCTTGACCACCCGACCTGAGGTCACATCGAGGCAGGGGATAACCCGACGGGTTAGCACGGGACCCAAGCCCCAATAAGCGCGCTATCGTAAACCCCAACAAACGCACCATTATTCATAGCGAGTTCATCATGCGCCGCGGGCTGCAATGCGCTCAATCGCTTGCCTGAGATCAACAGCCGACTCGTAGATCGCACGCCCAAGGATAACGCCTGCCACGCGATCGGCTGCCGCGTCAAAAAGCGCTTCGATATCTTCAAGACTACCGATGCCGCCAGAGGCGAAAACCTCCATATCAACCGCCGATGCCAATCGCAAGGTCGCCTCGATGTTTACACCACCGAGCATGCCATCGCGGCCAATATCCGTATAGATAATGCCTTCGACACCGTAGTCTTCGAATTTGTGGGCCAGATCAAGCACATCATGGCCGGTAAGTTTGCTCCAGCCATCGGTGGCGACTTTGCCGTCTTTGGCATCAAGACCGACCATGACTTGGCCAGGGAAAGCTCCACAGGCATCACGCAAAAAACCTGGACTTTTCACTGCAGCGGTGCCGATGATGACGTAGCTGATGCCGCCATCAACGTAACGCTCAATCGTGTCGAGATCGCGAATGCCCCCACCGAGTTGAATGGGGATTTGATCGTCAACAGCCCGCACAATGCTCCGAATGGCAGCTTCGTTGACCGGCTTACCGGCGACTGCGCCGTTTAAGTCGACCAAGTGCAGGCGTTCAGCACCTGCATCTATCCAATGTCGGGCCATAGCCGCGGGGTCGTTGGAAAACACGGTTGCGTCGTTCATATCGCCTTGACGCAAGCGCACGCAACGACCGTCCTTAAGGTCGATAGCAGGTATCAGCAACATAGTCGTTTGGAGAAAAGGTCAGGGGTCCCAGCGAACAAAGTTTTCATAAAGGCGCAAGCCGTGCTCGGCGCTTTTTTCCGGGTGAAACTGGGTTGCGAAAATATTATGGCTCGAAACCGCCGAAGTGAAGCGAATGCCATATTCAGTCGATGCGGCAATGTGGGAAGAATCAGACGCTTGGACATAGTAGCTGTGAACAAAATAAAAATAGCTGCCTGCTTCAATGCCCTGCCATAACGGATGCCCGATAAAGCTTTCACTTGGCCAAACACGATTCCAGCCCATGTGCGGGATCTTTAGTCCAGACATGGCTCCAAAGCGCAGCACAGCACCGGGCAAAAGCCCGAGTCCTTCACTAGGGCCTTCCTCGCTGCGTTCAAAGAGCATTTGCTCGCCAATACAAACGCCCAACAAGGGCTTTGTCTCGGCCGCTCTCAATACGTTCTCAAGCAGTCCTGAAGCCTTAAGCTTTTGCATGCAGTCGGGCATAGCGCCCTGACCAGGCAACACCAGCCGATCGCAATGATCAATCGCTTTCGGCTCATCGCTCACCATGATTCGATGTTGAGGCGCCACATGCTCGAGGGCTTTGGCAACCGAGCGCAAATTGCCCATGCCGTAATCGACAACCACGATGCTCTTCATAAGGCTTTCAACAAGGGCAACATTCTTATAGGCTGTAAACGAAAATACCTGCTTGCCTCAGCGCGACACCGCTCGTGTTAGAGGACTTCCTTGGTCGATGGGATACGCCCTGAGCTTCGATCGTCGAGGCTGACTGCCATGCGAAGGGCCCGACCGAAGGCTTTAAAAATCGTCTCGCACTGGTGATGTGCATTTTCACCACGCAAATTATCAACGTGCAAAGTGACCATGGCGTGATTCACAAAGCCCTGAAAAAATTCGTGGATTAAATCGAGATCGAAATTACCGACCACGCCACGAACGAACTTGCAATGAAATTCAAGGCCAGGCCTTCCTGAAAGATCCAACACAACGCGGGACAGCGCCTCATCGAGCGGCACATAGGCGTGGCCATATCGGTAAATGCCTGATTTGTCCCCGATGGCCTGCGCAAACGCCTGCCCGATCGTGATACCAATATCTTCAACCGTGTGGTGTGCATCGATGTGTAAATCACCGATAGCCTTGACCCTCAGGTCAACCATGCCATGCCGAGCAATTTGATCGAGCATATGATCGAGAAAGGGCAGCCCAGTCTCAAAGGAACGCTCGCCGTGGCCATCAAGGTTTAAGGCCACGCTAATCTGGGTTTCTGCCGTGTTTCGGCTGATCTCGGCTTTACGCATGGCCCCAATGATACATTCGGAACTATGAAGCGCTTCTGGAACCCCTTCTTATCGTCTCTAACCCCCTACGTGCCCGGAGAACAACCGCGGCTTGAGGGCTTGATCAAACTCAACACCAACGAAAATCCTTATCCGCCTTCGGCAAAGGCCATAGAGGCCATGCGCAAGGCTGCGGATGACTCACTCAGACTTTACCCAGATCCCTCAACCACGGCCTTAAGGCGAGCGCTTGCACATAGCTACCGTTTAAAGCCCGAAGAGATTTTTGTGGGTAACGGTTCCGATGAAGTGCTCGCCTTCTTGTTTCAAGCCCTGATGGGCCAACCCGGCGGTTGTGCTTACCCGGCGATCAGTTACAGCTTCTATCCGGTTTACTGCCAACTTTATGGGATTGACACCAAGCCCTTTGAGCTTTCGGACGATTTTTCGATCGATTTAGCTAAGGTGTCGCACGAGGCAGGCAGTTTGATCCTCCCCAACCCCAATGCGCCAACCGGTATTGCACTACCGGTTGAGGCAATACTTGAGCATGCCCGCCAGCATCCGCAGCGGCTCGTTGTGGTCGATGAAGCCTATGTTGATTTCGGTGCTGCCTCTTGCCTGCCCTTTATCAACGAGCTCGACAATCTCATGGTCGTGCAAACCCTCTCTAAGTCGAGGGCGCTTGCAGGCTTGCGGGTGGGTTTTGCCTTCGCTTCACCCGATCTGATCGAAGCGCTTGAGCGCGTGAAAAATAGCTTTAACTCTTATACCGTTGATCGCGTAGCGATGGCTGGCGCAATCGCAGCGATAGAGGATGAAGCATGGTTTGAGGCCAACAGGGCCCAGGTGATGAAGAGTCGCAAGACCCTGAGCGATGCCCTTCAAAACATCGGTTTTGAGGTGCTCGATTCCAAGGCGAACTTTTTGTTTGTTCGCCATCGATCCCATGATGCAGCCAAGCTTGCGCAGGGCCTTCGCCAAAAAAACATATTGGATCGCCACTTTGCCAAGGCTGGCATTGATCAATTTTTAAGAATCAGCATTGGTGACGAGGACCAATGCCAAGCGCTGATTCTTGCGCTTCAGATTCTCATATCGGCTGAAGCTGCATGAGCCTGTAAGCCTTCGGCGGTGGCCAGGCAACTTGCCAGCGGTCCAAGCACTTTAGCGCCCTTCTCACTGATTTGAATCAGGCTCGATCGCTTCTGAAAGTCGTAAACGCCCAGTGGCGAGGAAAAACGCGCAGTTCTCATCGTCGGTAAGACGTGGTTGGGGCCGGCGCAGTAATCGCCCAATGACTCCGAGGACCATGGGCCCAGAAAAAGCGCGCCCGCGTGACGAATCTGATCAGCCCAAAGCTCAGGGTTTTCAGCAACAATCTCAAGATGTTCTGCGGCCACCTGGTTGGCCAGCTCGCATGCTTCATTCATATCGCGCACCTTGACCAGCAGACCGCGGTCAGCCATCGATCGCTCAATCACCGTACGCCGGGGCAAATTCATGACCAGACGGCTTAATGCATGGTGAACCTGCTCGATAAAGTCGGCATCCGGACACAGCAAAATGGCCTGCGCCAGTTCGTCGTGTTCGGCCTGCGAGAATAAGTCCATCGCCACCCACTCAGGCCTGACTTGCCTGCCATCGCAAAGCACGAGAATCTCCGAGGGACCGGCGATCATGTCGATGCCTACTTTGCCAAACACTCGCCGCTTAGCTTCAGCCACATAAGCATTACCTGGCCCAGTAATTTTGTCGACCGCAGCAATGGTTTGGGTGCCATAGGCCAAAGCAGCAACCGCCTGAGCGCCACCGATGCTAAATACCTGATCGGCCTGGGCAAGCGCTGCAGCAGCCAAGACCAAGGGATTGCGCTGCCCATCCGGTGTTGGAACGACCATAATTAATTCGCCAACGCCTGCAACCTTGGCAGGCACTGCATTCATCAACACCGATGAGGGATAGGCAGCCTTACCCCCAGGGACGTATAAGCCAACACGGTCAAGCGCAGTGACTTTCTGACCCAAGCGATTACCGTATTCGTCTAGGTAACTCCAGCCAGGACTTAATTGCCTTTCGTGAAAACTTTTGATGCGCTGATGAGCGGCTTCAAGTGTATAGGCCTGGTGAGAAGGCAAATCGGCGAGCGCCTGCTGGCACACGCTTAAGGGGATTTCTAAATCTGCAAGCCTTTGAGCATGCAGTCGGTCGAAACGCTCGGTGTATCGTAAAACAGCTGCATCGCCTTCTCTGCGAACCGCTTGAATGATTTCGGAGACTACCTGCTCAACAGCCTGATCCTTTTCATCTTCCCAGGCGAGTAAGCTCGTAAATCGCTTAGCGAAATCAGCTTCGGTGCTATCAAGGCGATTGATGGGGAGCAGCGGTAGGCTCGATGGACTCATCGGGTTTCGAAAGCCTTCAAGTAAGGTGCAATACGAGCACCACGGGTTTTTAAGGCGGCCTGGTTCACAATCAGACGCGAGGAGATCTGACAAATCTCCTCGACTTCGACCAGGTGATTGGCTTTCAAGGTGCTGCCTGTACTCACCAGATCGACAATGGCATCTGCCAAACCGACAAGCGGGGCAAGTTCCATCGAACCATAAAGCTTGATAAGGTCAACATGTACACCTTTCGAAGCAAAATGGCTCCGAGCTGTCTCGGTGTATTTGGTTGCGATGCGAAGTCTTGCGCCGCGGCGGACCGCGTGTTGATAATCAAAGCCAGCGGGTACGGCAACACACATCCGGCAGCGTCCAATACCCAAATCAATCGGCTGATAAAGACCCTGGCTGCCGTGCTCGAGCAAGACATCATGACCGGCAACGCCCATATCGGCTGCGCCATAAGCGACATAAGTTGGTACATCGCTTGCGCGCACGATCAGCAAACGCAAGTCAGGATCACTGGTGGGGATGATCAATTTCCGAGAAGCCAGTTCCTTGGCGTCGACCTGTACACCCGCGCGGTCAAGCAAGGGCATGGTTTCCTCAAGAATGCGGCCCTTTGATAAGGCCAAGGTGAGTTGTTGATTCGGATTAGTCATGGCTCATCGCGCAGATCATCAGGCATGCGAGGCAGCTTGCGCTACTTCAAACGCTCAACTTGGGCTCCCAGGTTTTGTAGCTTTCGCTCCATCGCCTCATAGCCTCGGTCAAGGTGGTAGATCCTTTCGATCGTGGTGGTGCCACGCGCAACCAAAGCCGCAATGACGAGCCCTGCCGAAGCCCTGAGATCGGTCGCCATCACGTTTGCCGCCGATAAGGCAGCCACCCCTTTGACAATCGCGGTATGACCTTCGATCTGAATATCGGCGCCAAGGCGATTGAGCTCTTGGACGTGCATGAAACGATTCTCAAAAATAGTTTCATGGATCACCGAGGTACCGTCAGCCAGGGCATTAAGTGCCATGAATTGGGCTTGCATATCGGTAGCAAAGCCTGGATAGGGCGCCGTACGCAAATTGATAGGGCGTGGCCTCGAGGCCATTTCCATCTCGATCCAGTCTTCACCGCAGCGAATCCTAGCGCCGGCGTCACGCAGCTTTTCAAGGCTTGCGTCCATGCTGGCAGGGTGTGCCGATTCGAGCCGAATGCGGCCCCCGCACGCAGCAAGCGCACAAAGAAAGGTACCGGCTTCGATGCGATCGGGCATGACCTTATAGCGCGCGCCCTTAAGCTCCTCAACGCCTTCGATGCCCAGTCGGTCGGTCCCAATTCCCTCGATTTTTGCACCCATTTGCACCAACATTTGGGCAAGATCAACCACTTCAGGCTCGCGCGCAGCATTTTCAATGAGGGTTGTGCCTTTGGCGAGCACAGCAGCCATCATCAAATTCTCGGTACCGGTAACAGTGACCATATCAGTCACGATTCTCGCGCCGTGTAGACGCTTCGCTCTGGCATTGAGATAACCGTGTTCGATACGAATCTCAGCACCCATGGCCTGTAAGCCCTTGACATGCTGATCAACCGGACGCTGACCGATGGCGCAGCCACCAGGCAGTGACACCTTGGCTTCTCCGAATCGCGCAAGCAAAGGACCTAGCACCAAAATGCTCGCACGCATGGTCTTGACAAGTTCGTAGGGCGCTTCGACCGAACTTACAGCATCGGCTTGCACTTGCATCTGATGGCCATCCCGAACAAGTTTAACGCCCATGCCTGCCAAAAGCCTTTGCATGGTCCGAATGTCTTGCAATTGGGGAACATTGGAAAGTTCAAACTTGTCGGCGCTCAGCAGACAAGCAGCAAGAATGGGAAGCGCTGCGTTTTTGGCTCCTGACACCTCAATGCTTCCCTCGAGTCGATGCCCGCCGTGAATCGCGAAACGGTCCATGTCTTCCCCGATGCTTAGCTGTTTTAGCGGTTTTGCCGGCTTCAGTTGCTTGAGCGGTTTTCAGCCGCTTCAGCCGGCGTGAGTGTCTTCATCGAAAGCGCGTGGATTTCCTGGCGCATGCGATCGCCGAGCACGGCATACACCATTTGATGGCGCGCAATCAATCGCTTACCCTCAAAGGCCCTGCACACAATCCTCGCTTCAAAATGGTGCCCATCGCCGCTTACCTCAAGCTCATCACAAGCCAGCCCCGCTTCGATGTAACCGCGCAATGTTTCAGGTGTGAGCATAGTTTTCCCCGCTAGAGAATTGGAGTCGGTGAACCCGAGGAACCCGATTCTTGCATGATGTCTAGAAAAACGTCTTCGAGGCTGCTACCCTCGATGTGCAAGCTGTCGACTGGTCGACCACTTACCCGGATCGAGGCGATCATCGGTTCCAAATCCAGGTAATGCTTAAAGCGTAAGCGCTCTGTGCTTTCATCGCCGTAGCGAACAAGAAGCACACCTCCCTCATAGCGCGATAACAGCTTCGTGGTTTGATCAAGTGCCACCACTCGCCCCTGCTTAAGCATGGCGATACGGCCGCACATCGCTTGAGCCTCTTCAAGATAATGCGTGGTGAGCACAATGGTATGGCCCTGCTGATTGAGCTCGCCGATAAATCGCCAAAGACTTTGCCGCAATTCAACATCGACTCCGGCGGTTGGCTCATCGAGCACAATCACTGGAGGACGATGAACCAGTGCTTGTCCAACCAGCACACGGCGCTTCATGCCCCCTGACAAGGCTCGCATGTTTGCTGAGGCTTTAGCAGTCAAATCAAGATGATGAAGCAGCTCATCGATCCATCCATCATCGGCTTGAACACCGTAGTAGCCCGCTGTAAGTTCGAGGGTTTCGCGCACCGTAAAAAAAGGATCAAAGACAAGTTCTTGGGGCACGACGCCGAGCTGGCGACGCGCCCTCTCGGGCTGTGCAAGCACATCAACGCCCATCACCTCAACCGAACCCGCCGTGGGCCTATTTAGGCCTGCGATAATCGAGATCAATGAGGTTTTTCCTGCGCCGTTCGGGCCAAGTAAGCCGAAGAACTCACCTCGCTCGACGCGGAGCGTCACGCCGTCAAGCGCCCGCAACGCGCCATACGATTTTGCAACCGCTTGCAAACGGATCGCAGGGCTTTCGACTCGCGCAGACCCTTGGGTGCTCGTCATGCTAAGCGCCTTGCACCTGAGGCTGCGACTCGACAAACCATGCTGACAGACCATACACCCCAGCGAGTTCTTGCATATTATCTGACATGGCATGCCAGTGAAGTGCCCGACCGCAGGCCATGACACGACGTTGTAACTCAAGCAAGGCCGCTAGCCCACAAGAATCGAATCGTTCGAGGCTTGAGAGATCAAGCAAGATCGGTTCGCCGCTTTGACTGTCCTTAAGCAGTCGATCGAGGACTTCTACGCATTGGTTCAATGCCTGGGGCATCACCGACAAGTCCCAAAGCGCGGGCAGCTTAAGGACTGCCTGCGTCGGACCGAACAGGTCTTTGGGAGCCCCAGTTCCCTGCGTGCTCTCGGTTTGGTGAGGCGTCACAGCTTGGTGCGAGCTCAAAGTTTGTCGTGAGCTCAAAGCTTTCTTGCTTCGAGCGCCCGATTGCGATCGGCAAGGGTCGTTATAAGACCATCAAGACCCCGCGCGTTGATCTCCGAAGCAAACTGGTTTCGGTAGGTTTCAACGAGCCAAACACCAGCGATATTGATGTCGTAAATCTTCCAATTCTCGCCCTGCCGAAAAAGCCTGTAGTCGAGCCCAATCGGGTCGCCACGCGAACCAATGATTTCGGAGCGCACCACAACCTCATTGTCGGCTAGGTCACCGCGAAATGGCTTAAGCCTGATTTTCTGGTCACGCAAGGACTGCAAAGCCCCAGCGTAGGTCCTCGTGAGTAGGTTGCGAAACTCCTGGCTGATTCTTTGTTGCTGCTCGGGACTTGCGTTACGCCAAGTTCGGCCAACCGCCAGAGCGGTCATACGCTCAAAATCCACATGCGGCATCACGACCTGGCTCACAAATTCGTTGAGTTTTTGCGGATTACTCACGAGGTCCTGGCGTTGCTGGCGAACTTTATCCAGAATTTCGTTGCTAATTCGGGCAACAAACTCATCGGGACGGGTTTGTGCTGCCGATTGAAGGCTAAGCAGCGTTAGAAAAATCGCGGCAAGTATTTGCAGCCATCGATACGCTCGCGGCCATAGCCCATGCTTGGATTTGAGCAAAAAATCGTTATTGATTCGAAGCATATAAAGAGACAGGATGTTTTTTAAGGAGGAATCAGCGATTTTAAGAGCTCCAAAGTGGCCAGCCCCTGTAATCCTAAGGAGATTCACTCTGGCGGCTCGCCGTCGTAGATTTGGTTGCGGCGACGTTGCAAAAAGGCATCACGCGCAAATAAATACCGGTCAATCACGAGCAGGCCCGAGGACTGCGATACCTCCAATAACTCCGCGCGTGCCGAAAGCAGACCTGCTGCGATCAAACCATATCGGGTCTCACTCGGCTTTATTTGCCTAATCGGCGCAAAGGGCTGAAAAAGTACTCGAGCCGATGCATCACGAAATGTCGATGGCCCAAACAGTGGCAAGACCACATAGGGACCGCTCGGCACACCCCAAACAGCAAAGGTTTGGCCGAGGTCCTCGCTCTCATGATAAAGGCCCGCTTCTGAGGCAATGTCAAAAAAGCCGACAATGCCAAAACTACTATTGAAAATGAAGCGCGCCAAGCTGACCGCAGCCTTCGAAGGCTTCGCTTGCAGCAACTGATTGAGGAAACTAACCAGATCGTCTAAGTTCAAAAGCATGTTACTAAAGCCATCGCGCAAGGGCCCAGGCAGCGTTTGCAGGTAGACCCTTGCCACAGGACGGATCAGTCGGCGGTCGAGTTGTTCGTTGAATCTAAAAACCAAGCGATTAACCGGTTCGAAGGGATCACTTGCCAATACCGCGGCGGAATCTGCAGGCTTGAAAAAGGATAGTGGCTCAACCGCCAGCTCGTTTGCATGAGCAGCAAGCTCGTTGCCGCCCGCTACAAGATCGGCCGATTCATGCGTCGACCGCAGGGCATCCAATGTCTGAGATCCATCGGCTCCCAGCTCGGCATCCAGGATCTGCGCTAAATCGAATGAATGCCCAACATCGACCGATTGCGCCGCGGATTGCAGCGCTGGAAAAAGACCGAGGCTACAAAACAAATACCTCAGCAACATAGGTCCCAGACCTCGCTGCAAGCGCCTTATTACACACTTAGCAGCAAAGCAGCGACTCGTCATGCCGACAATGCCTGCGCTCATCGCTTCTCGGATGCGCCGGCTTGTTCGGCGCTTCGATATAAAAACTGACTAATCAGGGACTCTAAGACGACAGCCGATTGCGTCATCTTGATTTCCGCTCCGTCGCTTAAATTTTGCTGATCTGCACCCGCTTCGAGACCGATATATTGTTCACCGAGCAGACCTGAGGTGAGAATCCGCGCCGAGCTGTCTTTGGGAAAGACGACTGCCTGATCAAGGCTTAACAAGACTTCGGCCTGGTAAGTCTTGGGATCTAATCGGATTGAAACCACGCGCCCAATGACGACGCCCGCACTCTTGACCGGGGCGCGTACCTTCAAGCCGCCAATGTTGTCGAATTTCGCTCGCAGCTGGTAGCTCGGGCCGAGCTGAAAGCCCCCCATATTTCCCGCTCGCAAGGCGAGAAACAATAAGGCGAGCAAGCCGATGACCACGAAAATCCCCACGGCGAGGTCGCGCGCTGCGGTCGATTGCTGCTGAGCCATGAAAACCTCGATTATTGTCCAAACAAAAGCGCGGTGAGTAAAAAATCAGCGCCGAGTACGGTTAGTGATGATGCGACGACAGCCCGGGTGGTTGCTTGAGAAACCCCCTCGGGCGTGGGGCGCGCAAGCCATCCCATAGCGAGCGCTGTTGCCCCACAAATCCAGCCAAACACAACACTCTTCAGCACCCCACTGCCTACATCATGCACCACATCAACACCCGACTGCATTTGGGCCCAAAAAGCGCCACTATCAACCCCAATCAGCACAACGCCGACCACATAGCCGCCGCCGATCCCAACAGCCGAAAAAAGCGCAGCCAGCAAGGGCATAGCAATCAAGGAAGCAGCAAAACGTGGCACAAGAATACGCCTTAGCGGATCGATACCCATCATCGAAATAGCATCAAGTTGTTCACCAGCCTTCATAAGACCCACTTCAGCAGTCAACGACGTGCCCGCCCGACCTGCAAAAAGCAAGGCGGCCACCACCGGACCCAATTCACGAACTAAGGAAAGTGCAACCAGTAAGCCAAGCGCCTCTTCTGAACCATAACGATTGAGGGTGTAATAGCCCTGAAGTCCGAGTACAAACCCAACAAAAAGACCCGATACAAGCGTGATGGCAAGCGAGCGATTTCCTACAAAATGCAACTGAGCGAGCAGCAGGCGTGGTCTCGTAAAGGCAGACCAAAACAACATACTGAGCCTGGCATAAAAGCCTGCCAGCATGCCAAGTTGCGTTAATTGGGCAATCACCCAAGCGCCGAGTGAACGCAAACCGAGCATCCCAAATCTGCCCATTAAGGACGCTCCAACCCGAGAAGTGCGCCCAGCTTTGGACCCGGTGCATGAAAAGGCACAGGCCCATGTTCGGTGCCGTCGATGAATTGGCGCACGAAGGGATCGCTGCTTTCTCGCATCGCCTGTGGGGTGCCCACAGCCATAATCCGACCATGACCAACAAGGATGATGCGATCGGCAATCGCAAGACTTTCTTCAACATCGTGGGTCACGAGCAAAGTAGTAAGTCCCAGCGACTTTGTGAGCCGGCGCAATAAGCCTGCCACCGTACCGAGCGAGATCGGATCGAGCCCTGCAAATGGCTCGTCACACATCAAAATCGGGGGATCGAGTGCAATCGCTCTTGCCAGAGCCACTCGCCTAGCCATACCGCCCGACAACTCGGAGGGCATACGCTCCCCCACAGCATGTAAGCCGACCGCATGAAGTTTCATCAATACAAGATCCCGGATCATCCGCTCGGGGAGGCGTGTGTGTTCGCGCAAGGGGAACGCAACATTCTCAAAAACAGAAAGATCGGTAAACAAAGCGCCGGCTTGAAACAGCATCCCCATATGACGGCGCAGCGCTCGCAAAGCAACCTCATTGAGGCTCTCCATGGCCTGTGAACGCACACGAATAGAACCACGCTGCTGTCGGACGAGGCCGCCGATCAAGCGCAGGATTGTTGTCTTCCCACTGCCTGAGCCTCCCATAATGGCCAGCAATTCACCCTGCTCGACGCTAAAACACAAAGCTTGCAAGATGGTTCGCTGACCGTAGCCAAAGTCAACATCGTTAAATGAAATCAAAGGCTCGGTCATAACGGGGGCTTGGGGCCTGAGGCATTGGCGGATGCTTGCTGAACCATCGATGGTCGCTCTTCGAGCAAGCGATCTTCAAGCTCTTGCAGGCCTTCACCTGTGCCTGAGAGGATGAGTAAGTCCTGCCCCTTCATCACTCCAACGTCCGAGGCTGCTATCCGTTGACCTTCACGAATAACCGCAATCAGCCTTGCCGTAGCGCCAGCGATTAATCGCGCAGGCTCTTGTTCAGCCCAAGCGGAATCCTCGGGCACTTCGATACTCCGAAGCATCACCGAATCATGTTCAATCAAATCGTCGTGCCGATCATCGGCTCCCTCAAAATAGCCCTGTAACATTTCATAGCGATCAGCTCGCACCTCTCGAACCCTGCGAAACACTTTGGGAAGCGAGACACCTGCAAGTGCCATCACGTGCGAACCCATCATGAGGCTGCCCTCGATAATTTCTGGGATCACCTCGGTAGCACCGGCTGCTCGAAGCCTCGCGATATCAGCTTCATGGGCTGTTCGAACAAGCACCGGGAGCTTAGGGGCAAGTTCGCGTACCAAGTGCAACACGCGCTCAGCGGTTGGGGTGTCGTCAAAGGTAATGGCCAAAGCGGCCGCTCGCTGCAAACCAACCGAGATTAGGGCTTCGCGCTTTGATGAATCGGCATAAGCAACCGGCTCACCAGCCTTTGAGGCAATACGCACGCGATCTGGGTCGGTGTCTAGCGCAAGGTATTGAACCGATTCACTGCGCAACAGTCGCGCAAGGCTCTGGCCGCTCCGACCAAAGCCACAAATCACGACATGGCCACTACGGCCAAAGGCTTTACTGGCAATTTGCTGCATGCGAACCGACTGCATCATCCAATCTTGCAGCGATAAACGCATGGCCAACCAATCAGCGCGTTGTATCAACACGGGGGCGGCTAGCATCGACAAGAGCATGGCGGCAAGCATCACTTGCATGGTCGAACTTGGGAAATAGCCAGCCGAGAGCCCAAGACCTAAAAGCACAAAGCCGAATTCACCACCCTGGGCAAGCCAAATCGCGGTTCGAATCGCAATGCCCTCACTTGCCCGCAGCGATCGAACTAAAAAGGCGATCAGCATGGCTTTAAGCGGAATGATCAACACCAAAAGCATGAGCACTTCGGGCCAAATTGCAGGCAATTCGCGCACATCAAGCTTCATTCCTATCGTTACAAAAAACAATCCGAGTAGAAGGTCGCGAAAGGGCTTGATGTCGTCTTCAACCTGCACTTTGAACTCGGTTTCGGCAATCAACATGCCGGCGACAAAGGCGCCCAACTCCATCGACAAGCCAGCCGCATGGGTTAACCAGGCAAAAAACAGACTCGCCAACAAAACATTGACCGTAAAAAGCTCGTGCGATCGCTGCCTTGCCACCATGCGAAACCAGCGACGCATCACGACAGGGCCGATGCGAAGCAAGACAAAGAGCAGCACGGCAGCCTTGAGCAGCGCCAAAAACAAGTCGTTTAACAGCGAATCACCGCCCCCAAGCGCGGGAATAACAACAAGCAGAGGAATCACCGCAAGGTCCTGGAAAAGCAAGACCCCAAAAGCGCGTCGTCCGTGTTCGCTCTCTAGTTCTCGACGCTCAGCCAATAGTTTGGTAATGAGCGCTGTTGATGACATCGCCAGCGCCGCACCGATCACAAAGCCGGTTTTCCAGTCGGCCTCTGCGGGCAGCAATCGACTGATCATCCACGCCGGTAACAGCAGCAACATCAAAACCGACAGGATCAGTGTCGAACCGACTTGCAAAGCCCCCAACACGAAGACGTGTTGCCGCATCGAACGCAACTTTGCCAGATTGAATTCGAGCCCCAAGGTAAACATCAGTAAGACAACCCCAAGTTCGCCAAGGTGTTTGACGACTTCATCATTGGCCAAGGCCCGCGACAGCCAGGGCCCAAGCGTCACCCCAACGAAGAGATAGGCAACCAGGGGAGGTTGGCCGAGTTTGCGCAAAACGACCACCGCAGCGGTAACCGCGAGCATAAGGCCGAGCGCAAGCTCAAAGAGACCGGGGTTTGTATACTCAGACATCACGCCATTCTAGGCCCCGATCAAGGAATCCATGCCCAAGCCCGTACACGACCCTCTAAGGCTTATCGCCTCAGCGCGCAAGGCCCTTGGGATTCAAGCTCAAGCACTCGAAGAACTCGCGGCGGGTTTTGAGGCAGACCCACAAAGCCCACGCAGTGCGGCGCTGATCAAGGCCTGCGAGATGCTACTTGCCTGCAAAGGTAAAGTGATTGCGACCGGGATGGGCAAATCGGGTCATGTTGCTCACAAAATCGCAGCAACGCTTGCATCGACGGGTACACCGGCTTTTTTCTTGCATCCCGCAGAAGCCAGCCACGGCGACCTTGGTATGGTGACCGCGCAAGACTTGGTACTCGCACTTTCAAACTCTGGCCAGACTGAGGAGATCGTGCGGATTTTGCCGCTGCTTAAGCGGCGCGGTACAGCGCTTATTGCCATGACCGGCGATGCGCAGTCGACCCTTGCGATTCAGTCCGATGTCCATGTGTTGGTCAAGGTTGCGCGGGAAGCCTGCCCACTTAACCTCGCTCCGACCGCGAGCACGACGGCTGCAATGGCCATGGGCGATGCAATTGCTGTCACCTTGCTCGAGGCCAGAGGCTTTAATGCCGAGCAGTTTGCGCTCTCGCATCCGGGCGGTGCGCTAGGTCGCCGATTGCTTACGATGGTGGGCGATCTGATGCGAACCGGCGATGCCATTCCTTCGGTTGATCGTGAAGCCGATACCAAGGCTGCGGTGATTGAAATGACTAAAAAGCGGCTCGGCATGACAGCTGTTGTTGACCAGCAACAACGCGCGGTCGGCATTTTCACTGATGGCGACTTAAGACGAGCGCTGGAAACGGGAAGCGATTTTCTAAGTCAGCCCATCGCCCAATGGATGCACCGCAATCCGGCCTGTTTAGGCCCGCAAGCCTTGGCAAGCGAAGCAGCGCATATGATGGAGTCAAGGCGTATTACTCAAGTCTTGGTCACCGATGCCAAGGGCATCTTGGTCGGTGCGCTCAATATTCATGATTTGTTGCAAGCTGGGGTGGTTTGATGATGCCCCAATCTCGATTTAGATTTTTGAAGCACCGACTCAGCTGGTCCCAAGTCGGGCTTTTGGTAAGCCTTTTGGTGATCGCCAGCTCAAGCGCCTACCTCGCCTTACAACTTGCGGGAAGACATAACGCCAAACAGACCACACTGGCCCGCGGCCAAGCTGACTATTACGCCAGCACGGTGCACATGTTGCGCTATAACCATAAGGGTCTCGCGTCGATGCAATTGCGCGCCGATCGACTTGAGCATGTGCCTGATCGCGAGCAACTTAAGCTTATCGAGCCAAGACTTTGGCTGAGCTCTGAGGGCAGTCACACCCAAATTTCAGCCCGCGAAGGGACGACAAGCGACGATGGGCAGTTAGCAAGCTTAAGCGGGTCGGTCGTTATTGTTCGTAAAACGCTACAAACGCCTAGTTTGCAAATTCAAAGCGAAAGCGCCCTGATTGATACGAGCAAAGAGCGTATCGAGTTGCCCGATGAGGTCAGAATTGAACAAGGTGAGCGCTGGGTGACCGGTAGGCAGCTTGTGCTCGATCAGGCAGAAAAACAATTGCGGCTAGGAGCCAGGGTTCAAGCCTTCTTCCCTGCAAGCCCAAACGAGTCCCTCCATGCGGGAAGAGCGAAACCATGAGTCAAGCAACGAGGATTAAGACCCTTTGCCTTAGCCTGATGCTTGGGCTTGTGAGCCCTTCACTATTCGCTGAACGTGCTGATCGAACAAAACCTATGACGGTCGAGGCGGACCATTTCGTTCACGATGAGGCTCGTCGGATTACCAAATTTCAGGGTAAAGTAATACTTAGCAAGGGCAGTTTGCAAATCCGTGCCGATGAGCTCGAAGTCATCGAAGATCAAGAAGGCTATCAATCGGCAACAGCGCTTGGCAAACCTGTTGAGTTCAGGCAAAAACGCGAAGCGGTCAACGAAATGATCGAAGGCCAGGCTCGAAAACTCTTTTACTCGGCGCGCGATGAGATCGTGCGACTCGAGGATGCCGCTGAAATGCGACGTGTCGTTGAGGGAAAAGCTGCCGATCTTATGCAAGGCGAACTCATCGTCTATGACAGCCGCAAAGAACGCTACGAGGTCAACCGCGCTGGATCACCAGCATCAAGCACTTCAGCGCAGGCTTCAAATCCTTCAGGACGTGTCCGGGTCGTGATACAGCCAAAGGTCGAAAGTAAGCCCTAATGGCTTCTTCACAAGTCTTTTTGCAGGCCCGTGGCCTCACCAAAAGTTACCGAAGACGCAAGGTGGTCGACCAGGTTTCACTAGAAGTCGCAGCCGGCGAAGTCGTAGGCCTGCTCGGGCCAAACGGCGCGGGAAAGACAACCTGCTTTTATATGCTGGTTGGGCTGATCGCGAGCGATGCTGGTGAAATAAGCCTTGAAGGTCAGCCAATCGGGCATTTGCCGATCCATCGCCGCGCAAAAATGGGGCTCTCTTACCTGCCGCAGGAAAACTCAGTTTTCCGTCAGCTCACCGTTGAAGAAAACATTCTTGCGGTCTTGCAACTGAATGCAAGCGTTCAACGCAAGGCACAAGAGCAACAACTTGAACATTTGCTGGGTGAATTACAAATTGAACATCTGCGGCGGCAGCCAGCGATTGCCTTATCGGGAGGTGAGCGCCGGCGCGTTGAAATTGCCAGGGCTTTGGCAACATCACCCCGATTCGTCTTACTTGACGAACCCTTTGCAGGGGTTGATCCAATCGCAGTCATCGAGATCCAGCGTATTGTTTCATTCTTACGTGAGCGCGGCATTGGCGTGCTGATCACTGATCATAACGTTCGAGAAACACTAGGCATTTGTGATCGCGCTTATATTTTGAACGATGGCAAAGTTTTAGCTGATGGAAGACCACCCGCACTTATCGCTAACGAGCAGGTAAGAAAGGTCTACCTGGGCGAGAACTTCAAGATGTAGATCTCATTAATAGCACGTTCCATAAAATTGATGAAACCTACGCTTCAGTTTCGCATCGCTCAGCAGCTCACGCTTACCCCTCAGCTGCAACAAGCCATTCGCATGCTGCAAATGTCGTCTCTGGAGCTCGCTCATGAAGTCGAGCAAGCCTTGCGCGAGAACCCGTTTTTAGAACGCACCGATGAAAGTATCGATAGCTTTGGGTCAGGCGACTTTCAAGCGTCCAGCGGCGAAGCGTCAAAGGATTCACAAATACCGCCGCCATCAAGTGATCGTTTGTTACGAGAACATAGTACAGAAGAAGCCATTGAGCCTAGATCCCTCACTAGCGAGAGCGAGGGCTTCGAGAACCTCGCCGCCTCTCGCCATGGTGACGAGACCAGTCCTTTATCGACCGATGACGCCCCCGCCGGGGATGACCCCAAGGCCTGGGAGCAGGCTGCCTGGGACTTGCAAACACGCAGCCAGGGTGACAGCGATGACGAAGATCGCCAGCGGGATTGGCGAAGCACAGAAGATTTGCTCAGCGACCACTTAAAGCAACAACTACTCGCGTGCCATGTAACCGAGCGCGATCACGCTTTGGTTCAGTGGCTGATTGATGCGCTTGATGAAAATGGGATGTTGTGCGAATCACTGAGCTCGATTCGAGAAAGCCTGCCTCCAGAAGCCCAAGTCGATGACGACGAACTATTGGCAGCCCTCAAGCTCTTGCAAAGTTTTGATCCGCCGGGCGTGGGTGCGAGGGACACCATCGAGTGTCTCAGTATTCAGCTGCGCCAACGCCATGTTGACGAGATTCAGGCGCTTGCTTTGCGCCTAGTTAATGAGCAGCTTGAGGCGCTTGCCAAGCATGATTTCGCCCGCCTTCGGCGACAGCTTGGCTGTAGTGAAGCGAGCTTACAACAGGCGCATCGACTGGTATTGAGCCTCAATCCCCGACCAGCGACTGGCTTTAGAGGCACAGAACCGCTCCCTTTTGTGGTGCCCGATGTGCTGGTTCGCCAGGTTGGCAAACGCTGGAAGGCTTTTTTAATCCGCGGCTCTTTGCCTGAGATCCGGTTAAACGAACACTATGTTCAATTGCTTAAGCAAAACAAGGCTGCAAAGCAGGACGCTTTGGGTTTGAGCGATCAAGTGCAATCGGCGCGATGGCTTGTCAAGAACCTGAAGCAGCGCGGGGAGACGATTTTGCGGGTATCGCACTTCATCGTCGAACACCAGCAACGATTTTTTCACGATGGCGAGGTCGCTATGCGTCCACTTGCGATGCGTATGATTGCAGAAGCGCTCGATTTACACGAGTCGACCATTTCCCGGGTTACAAGCCAAAAATATATGCTCACACCCCGTGGCACCTTTGAGTTGAAGTACTTTTTCACCGCCCAAGTTGGCCATGAATCCGATAGCGACTCGGCCCACTCAAGCACTGCGATCAGAGCTCGTGTGAGGCAAATCATTGCGCAGGAGCAGTCAGAAAAGCCGCTTTCTGACGCCCGTATTGCCGAACTTTTATCGGTCGAGGGCAGTCAGGTTGCCAGGCGAACGGTTGCAAAGTACCGCGAGTCGCTGAAGATTGCGCCAGCGTCGCAGCGGCGCAAACGACGAATCTGATGTATTGTTTTCATGCAGGACATTCCTCACCGCGGTTTTCTACCAAGGAGCTTGTATGAATCTATCCATTCATGGCCATCACGTGGAAGTCACCGCTGCCTTGCGCAGCTACCTCACGAGTAAACTCGAACGCATTCATCGACACTTCGACCAGGTTGTCGATGCCGATGTTTTTATGTCAGTGGATAAACTCGAGCAGAAAATCGAGGTGAACCTACACGTCAAAGGCAAAGAGTTATTCGCCGAATGCAAAAATGCTGATTTGTATGCTGCGATTGACCTCGTAGTGGATAAACTTGACCGACAAGTCCTCAAGTACAAGGAGCAAAGGCATGCCCATCAGGCCATTAGCCTGGGGCGTCAATCAGCCATGCAATAGCATGAACAAAATAAGTCAGCTCATCCCCGAAACAAACCTGCTGCTCAACCTCGAGGCGAGCAGCAAAAAAAGGCTCTTCGAACAAACCGGCCTCATGTTCGAAAATCACCACGGCCTGGCTAGCAGTAAGGTCTTCGAATCGTTATTCGCTCGCGAGCGACTTGGGTCTACCGGTCTTGGGGCAGGCGTGGCGATTCCACACGGCAGGATTAAAGGCCTCAAGCAGGCTCTCGGAGCCTTTGTAAGACTTGCCAAGCCGCTGCCCTTTGACGCCCCTGACGGGCAACCCGTGAGCCTGGTGTTTTTCTTGCTGGTCCCCGAACATGCCAATCAAGAGCATTTAGAGCTATTGTCGGAGTTAGCTGAAATGCTCTCAGACGAGCGCTTTAGAGATGGTTTAAATCAGGCTCCGGATCGCAGTGAAGCCCATCGCATCATGCAGGGCTGGCAGCCTCAGGCTGCCTAATACCGGGAGCGCACCAGGGTGTCGGTGACCATCCAAGCACTGTTCACCGACACGGCCGACTCGTTGTCGCTAGCATGGGTTGATGGCGAGTGCGGCGCAGGGCGCTGCTTTCTTGAGAATTTACGCGAACCTGCCGATATGGTTGGTTATCTGAACCTGATTCATCCTAATCGCCTCCATGTGATTGGATCGAACGAAGTTGCCTATTACGAGCGACTCGATGCACCGAGGCGTGAAGCCTTTTTTGTTGAGCTACTAAAGGGTAGGCCTCCCGCCATCGTCATGGCCGAAGGCTTGTCTGCGCCAGCCGAGTTACGTGCTCGGGCGCATGCCGATGATCTTCCGCTTTGGGTGTCACCCCTGCCAGCAGCGCGGGTTATTGAAAGGCTTCGCCAGCACCTAGGCAAGGCTATGGCTGAGCAAACCACCGTACATGGCGTTTTGATGGATGTACTTGGACTCGGTGTACTTTTACAAGGTGAATCGGGTCTTGGAAAAAGCGAACTAGCCCTCGAACTCATTAGCCGCGGCCACGGTCTCGTCGCCGACGATGTGGTGGAACTAGCGCGTATTTCCCCTGTGCTGCTTGAGGGAAAATGCCCAGCCCTATTGCAGAACATGCTCGAAGTACGCGGGCTCGGACTTCTCGATATTAGAACGATTTTTGGCGAAGCCGCGGTGCGCAGAAAGATCCGATTAAGGTTGATCGTGCATCTTATGCGCCGCAGCACGATGGAGCAAGAATACGAGCGCCTTCCGCTTCAAGCCATTACCCAAACCATCCTCGGGATCGAAATCCCTAAGGTGGTCATTCCGGTCGCTGAAGGGCGAAACCTAGCAGTGCTCACCGAAGCGGCCGTAAGATCCACCATCTTGCGTTTGCGCGGGATTGACTCGATGCAAGCCTTCTTTGAACGTCAGCGAGCCCTCATGGACCACGAAGCCTTAAGCCAACAGGGCGATGACAGCTAGCTTATGCGCTTAGTTCTTGTCACTGGGTTATCGGGTTCGGGAAAGTCAGTAGCCATCCGCGAGCTCGAAGATAATGGTTTTTTCTGTATCGATAACCTACCTTCGCCGTTCTTGCTCGAAGTATGCCGATCACTTCAAGCCGAAGGCCACCGTCGTGTTGCGGTTGCAATCGATTCGAGAAGCCCGTCTTCGCTTCCGCTTGTACGTCATGTTCTCAAAGAGCTTTCGGTCATTGGCATTGAGACTCAAACGATTTTTCTTGAAGCTCGCGACCACGAACTCGTTCAGCGATTTTCTGAGACCAGGCGCAGACATCCGCTTGCGCCGGGCGGAGATCAGCCTATTGATCAGGGGCTGCGCGAGGCTATCGCCAAAGAAAGAGCAATGCTTGAATCGGTAAGGCAAGGGGCAGCCACTCTCGATTCAACTGGCGTTCATCCACGGCAGCTGCGGCGCTGGATTCGTGATATCGCTACAACCTCAGAGCAAAGCATCACGCTTAGTCTTGAGTCCTTCGCGTTCAAACATGGCGTTCCCGAGCATGCCGATTTAGTTTTTGACGCGCGTTGCTTGCCCAATCCACACTACGAAGACCCACTGCGACTACTCGATGGCCGTGATCAAGCCGTTGCCGACTTTCTTGAGGCGAGCGAGCAGGGCCCTGCGCTCGTTAGCTCGATCGAAGCCTGGCTGCGGCGCTGGCTTCCCGAGTATGCTCAGGATCAACGTTCTTATTTGACGGTTGCGATTGGCTGCACAGGCGGACAGCATAGATCGGTATGGACTGTAGAACAACTTGGGCATCGACTAGCCGATCTTGGAGCGATTATCAGACATCGCGGACTAGAAGACGATTAACAATAATTTCTATGATTCAGAACGTACCTATTTTCCCGCTGAGTTATCCGCTCTTTGAAGAAGGTGTTTTGCCGCTTCAAATTTTCGAACCGCGCTATCTTGATTTGGTCAGAGAATGCACCCGCGAAGCCAAAGCCTTTGGCGTGTGCATGATCATTCATGGCAAAGAAACCGGCGACGCTGCTGAACACGCAACCGTTGGCACACTCGCCCTGATCCGCGACTTCGACCAAACCGAGACAGGCCTTCTCTACATTCGCGCGCTTGGTGACAAACGTTTTCGCATCCTCAAACGTTGGGTAGAAAGCAACGCATTGATTCGTGCTCACATCGAATTGGTCAGCGACCTTGATGATTTAGCAGTACAACCGAGTGCTGATCAATTCGAAAAAGTAAAGCAGCTTCTCGAACAACTCCATCAACAACTCAAGCAACAGCACCCTGATGCCTTTGAAAAAGTCATTGAAAGTCCTCTGCGGTATCAAGATCGCGCCTGGGTCACCAATCGCCTCATCGAACTCATCCAAGTTCACCCAGTCCAAAAGCAGCAATGGCTCGAGCAGGCAAAGACTCGCCGCTTCGTCTCTTTATTTAATTATTTAGAACAACAAGGCGCTTTCTAACCCGCACTATCATGTAGTGCGCTGCTCGTGCAGCAAGGCGATGCGTAAATCATGTCGCATCCTCTAAAAGCTTACGGATAGCACGCGGAATCCCAAGTTCTAAGGCCTCATCCATGCGTAACCACAGGCTTTGCTGTTGCCCAATCGCAGCACTGTTAAGGGCATAAGCCAAGCTTGGCTCCTTAGCCCTATCTGCCTTGTTTGAAAGCGGTTCACGTTCAATGAAAACGCGAAGCAAGGGTGCGACGAGCCGAAAATGAGTAAAGCTCTGTTCGAGGTTCAAAGCGTACTCGAGCTTGACCTTTGGTTTGAGACTTGCATGCAGTACAGCAGCACTTTGGGCTGAGAAAGTTTCCTGATTGATAGATACATGATATCGATCTCGCCATATTTGATGCATCGCTACAGGTAACTCTTTGTTATGGAATGGCGCAGAAAGACTCTTCGAATTTGACTCCGTTATACTTTTAACGACTGTATCAGGCAATGCTTCGATGCTTGGCAAACTCCACATCGATGCCCAGATACCTTGGCCAGGACGACGCACCATTAAAACCCTCTCGCCGTCGCTTATCCAGACCATAAGCCAGTGCCTTAGTGGCAATGTCTTTTTCGCTTTGGCCAAGGGGTAGGCTTCTTGTTTACCTGCTTGCTTGGCTTGACAAATATCTTGCAGTGGGCATTGCGTACATATTGGCTTGCGCTGCAAGCAGCAGGTTGCACCAAGATCCATCAAGCCCTGGGTATAGGCTGGCATATCGACATCTTGGGGCAGCAGGGATTCGGCCAAATCCCAAAACACGCGAAGCGATTTGCTGCTTTGCGGATCGAGCTCAAGCGCAAAGACGCGCGCCAACACCCGTTTTACGTTGCCATCAAGGATGGCAGCTCGTCGCTGAAATGCGAAAGCCGCGATGGCAGCCGCGGTCGAACGACCAATCCCTGGAAGCTCAGCCAGGACTTTTTCGTCCTGAGGAAACCTTCCCTCGTGGGTCTCGACGATTGTCTTTGCACATGCGTGCAAGAATTTCGCTCGACGGTAATAGCCCAAACCACTCCACAAAGCCAAGACCTCGTCTAGGCTTGCCTGGGCCAGGCTGTGGACATCGGGAAAGCGCTTGATAAAGCGTTCGTAGTAAGGCGTCACCGTAGCGACCTGAGTCTGCTGCAACATAATTTCGGAGACCCAGATGCGATAGGGGTCTCGGGTGTTTTGCCATGCAAGCTTATGGCGGCCAGCAAGGCGCTGCCAATGCACGACCTTGAACGCAAAATCGCTTTGTAGCGAGTCTAAGTGCTTCATGAGCACTAGCGCTGACAACTAAGGCAGGCGAAGCTTGAGCGCTGCGCCTGGATCAAGCGCTTGATGCTCGCCCCGCACTGCGCGCAAGCCTCGCCGTGGCGGCCGTATACCGCATAGCGCTCTTGAAAAGCGCCTGGCTCACCGTGTGCGCTCGTGAAGTCGCGCAGTGTCGACCCGCCAGCGGAAATTGCCTCTGCCAAAACATCGATGATGGCCCGCGAAAGACGCTGGTATCGAGCAAGTGAAATGCTCCCAGCGGACCGTCGTGGGTCGATACCTGCGCGAAACAAAGCCTCGCAAGCGTAAATATTGCCAACGCCCACCACCGGCACGCCACTTAAAAGCCAGGGCTTGACCGCAGGCTTGCGCCGCCGGCTCATGCTGTAGAGGTGTTCACCAGAAAATTGGCCATCGAAAGGCTCAGGCCCAAGACGGTTCAGTATGGCTTGGGCACGCTCTGAGTCGGCACGTAGCGATGCGAATGCGCTTTTTTCGCCAACGCTTTCATCAAGCCAGAGAATGGAGCCGAATCGCCTTGGGTCGTTAAAGCGTAGACAGGCATCGCCATCAAACTCCCAGGTCACATGATCGTGCTTTTGCAAGGGCGTGCCCGGTGCGACCAACTGCACGGTTCCTGACATACCCAAATGAACGAGCATGGTGCCTTGCGGAAATCGAAAAAGCAGATACTTTGAACGACGCCCGACTTCCAATAAGGTTTGCCCCGAGCAGGCCGGTGCAAGCGCTGAGCTTACGGGCCAGCGAAGTGAGGCATTTAAGACCTGCATCCGCTTGAGTCTTCGCCCTTGCAGCGCCGGATTTAAGCAGCGGCGAAGCACTTCGACCTCGGGTAATTCGGGCATGGCCGTGGATCCTCGACGATAAACAACCTAGTACTTGATCAACACAGTTTCGTGAATCCAGCTAGGATAGCGAACTGGTAACCATCATGACGAATATGGCCTTCCGACAAATGATCAAGCTTTGCGCGTGGATACTGCTCAGCGTTTTTGCGAGCGTTGCAATCGACAAAGCCAGGGCCGAGGACGAGGCAAACCCCGCGCTTGAGGCCGTGGCCACGGTGCTTGCCGATCAGGCTGAAACAACCCCAGCTGTAGCGCTAAGCCCCGCATTGGTGTTTCAAATCCTAGCTTCAGAAATCGCCGCCCAGCGTGGCCAACTTGGCACCGCATCGCAAACACTCATCGATCTTGCCAAGACCACTGGCGACTCTAGACTAGCCAGACGGGCTACTGAACTAGCCCTACGCGAGCGGGTCTTTGCGCGCGCACTTGCTGCTGCGGAACTTTGGCGTGATCTGGCGCCTGGATCCGAACAGGCAAGGCTCGTTCTTGAGAACTTATACCTTGCAGGTTCGCGTTTTGACGATGCCGGCGCGCTGATCAGTAAGCGACTCGAAGCGAGCAAAACGCCCCAGGAACGTGCAGCGTTATGGATCAATTTGCGCCATATCTTGTTGCGCACTGGGCGGCCACAGGCGCTCGTTGGCTTGGTGGAAGCCTTGCAGCAAAGCGACAAAGACTCGCTCGGCGAAGCACAGGCGAGTCTTGCGCTTTTACAAGTGCAAGCGGGTAATACACAGGGCGCACAAACCATTGCGCAGTTGCTCAATAAGCAAACACTTACGCCAAGTACGCGGCTCGAGTTGGCCCAGGCGGCCATGCACTTAAAGCGCCACGACCTCGCCCAGGCCCCTTTGGAGGAGCTTTCGCAAGCAGCCAAAGAACCCGCTTTGCAATCACAAGCGTTATTGTTGCTCGCTCAATTGATGCGTGAAAGCGAGCGCGCCGAAGAAGGCTTTCGTCTGCTCGATCAAAGTCTTCGCCAGGACCCACAACGCGTGGAGCTGCTCTACGATCATGCGATGGCGGCCGAGCGGCTTAACAAGATCGATGTTGCAGAGCAAAGTCTTCGTCGCCTGATCGCCTTGCGACCACGCCATGCCCACGCCTACAACGCCTTGGGCTATTCGCTCGCCGATCGGAATATCAGGCTCGAGGAGGCTCAAAGCTACATAGAAAAGGCTCTGGCGCTTGCCCCTGAAGACCCTCACATCATCGACAGCATGGGATGGGTGCTATATCGCCGAGGCGACCTAGCCGGAGCGCTCGATCATTTGCAAAAGGCTTATCAACTACAGCCTGATCCTGAAATCGCTATCCATTTGGGCGAAGTGCTTTGGAAACTCGACCGCAAAGATGAAGCCATCGCACTGTGGCGCCGGGCTCGAGAAGCAGAACCAGCTAACTCATTGCTGCGCGAAACCTTAAGCCGCCTAGCGGTGACGCTTTAAAAAGTTTGCTTGTGATCGGCAAGCTGTTGTTGACAAGTACGGTGCTCGCGCTCAACCGCAACACAAGCTTGCATGCGAGGCTTGCGCGAAAAACGCTTTGCTACCTCTTTCTCAGCCTTTTATCGCTTCTCCTAGCGGCTAAATCCTTTGCCGATCGTGCGCATACCTCAGACCGATTCGAAGCCCATGGGCGGTTCGGACTTAAGCTCGAGCAAGCCGACCGTAGCTTGCATTTGCAAGGGCTCTTCGAGGTCCGTATCGACGAGCAACAAGCCCTTGTCGAGCTTTACGATCCTGCTGGCCAAAGGCTGATGCTGTGGCGACAAGAGCCAAGCGGTGAAGCCCTGATTGAGACAGCTCGCGATGGAGCAAGTAGTGCCACGCTGGCTCAGCGTTGGCTTGCTCAACAAGGCATCCGTATTGATATCGAACAGCTTGATGCCTGGCGTTGGCGCCGCTGGCTCGAGCTCGACGCAGGGCGATTCAAGCAAGGTAGCCTTATCATTGAACGGAGTGCGAAGAAACTGGTCATCGAACAAGAACAGGGCAGCAAATTCAGACTGATCATTGTGCCCTCTGAAAATCGGAGACCTTAGTGCGCAGCGTTGACCCACTGGCTGGGCCCATGCTTTGCGAAGCTGCACCTGCTAAGCTGAATTTGCACTTGCATGTACTAGGGCAACGCAACGATGGTTATCACGAGCTTGACACAAGCTTCGCGCTCATTGATTGGTGCGATCAGGTTGAACTGCGGCTACGTCGCGACGGACAGATTCATCGGACCGAAGACCAAGTCGGCATTGAGGCAAGCAAAGATCTCGCGGTCAGAGCAGCGCTTCGCATGCAGCAAGCCTGTGCCGACATGGGTAAGACCTGCCCGGGTGTCGATATCCGTGTCGTGAAGCGTATTCCGCAAGGCGCGGGACTGGGTGGAGGCAGCAGCGACGCTGCCTCGGTGATGAGGCTGCTTAATCAACTCTGGGACCTGCACTTAACAACAAGTGATTTAAGTCGTCTTGCACTTGAGCTTGGCGCTGACGTCCCTGTATTTATTCGTCGGCAGCACGCTATAGGCCGAGGCGTTGGCGAGCGGCTTTTCGAACTCGATTTACCTGTCGCTTACTTCCTCATCCTCATGCCCCCGATTGCCGTGTCAACCGCGAAGGTTTTTGCTGATCCCAAATTGACACGGTCTTCGAAAGCACTCAAAATCTCGGATTCTCCGGGCTGGTCCGACTTTATGCAGGGGCACAATGACCTGCAAGCGGTTGTGACTAGGCAGTATTCAGTAGTGGACAACGCACTGAATATCTTGCGGAAGCAGGCACTTAGTCTTGGCATTCCTCTTGATTGGCCGCGGATGTCAGGTTCGGGTGCCGCAGTGTTTTGTATGGTTCGTGATGTTGCTGAAGGCTTGCAATTTGAGTCTTTGGTCCAGAACTCAGTGGATAAGTTCTGGCGAGTGAAGCTTGTTTCATCGGGTCTGCCGGCTTGGCGTCTTTGTTAGGTGCTGTAGCTTAGGGCTTCCGCAGCAGGCAAGAGAAAGGGTTTTGGTTGTACCGGTGGGGAGTCGCCAAGTTGGTTAAGGCACCGGATTTTGATTCCGGCATTCGAGGGTTCGAATCCTTCCTCCCCAGCCAGCACTGCCGCGGCTGATGTCGCAGCGTTAGGCAATAGATTGGTGTTGAGTTTGAGCATCGATCAAGCAAGCAGTCCACCCAGCGTGGGTTGTTTGGTCTCTAGCATAGGTTTGCGGCATGACTTCCATGGCTCATCATCGCGATTCAGTTGCCCCAGAAGGGCTCACCATCTTCACCGGCAACGCCGTCCCCAAGTTAGCGGCTGATGTTGCTGCGCATTTGCGGGTTCCGCTGGGCCGCGCCACCGTGGGTCGTTTCTCCGACGGCGAAGTGATGGTGGAAATTCTTGAAAATGTGCGTGGTCGCGATTGTTTTGTCTTGCAGTCGACATGTTCGCCAACCAACGACCACCTAATGGAATTGCTGATTATGGTGGACGCTCTCAAGCGTGCATCGGCTGGGCGAATCACCGCAGCCGTGCCTTATTTCGGCTATGCGAGGCAGGATCGACGTGTCCGTTCCACTCGGGTCGCCATCAGCGCAAAAGTGGTTGCTAACATGCTGCAAGTTGCCGGTGTGGATCGCGTCCTCACTATGGATTTGCATGCTGATCAAATTCAGGGGTTTTTCGATATCCCGGTTGACAACATTTACGCAGCACCGATCCTTCTTGCCGATGTCCATAAGCAAAAATTTGATGATTTGCTGGTGGTCTCGCCTGATGTTGGCGGTGTCGTCCGTGCCAGAGCCATGGCCAAGCGGCTTGACTGCGAGCTTGCCATCATCGATAAGCGGCGCCCCAAAGCTAATGTTGCGGAAGTCATGAATATCATTGGTGACGTGAGTGGACGTACCTGTGTGATCATGGATGACATCGTCGATACCGCAAACACGCTCGTCAAAGCAGCAAGCGCACTCAAAGAGCACGGCGCAGCGAAGGTTCTAGCCTATTGCACCCACCCGGTGCTTTCTGGTGGTGCCGTTCGCCGCGTTGCCGATTCGGATCTGGATGGACTCGTGGTCACGGACACCATTCCCTTGCCCAGAGATGGTATTGCATGCGAAAAAATTAGAATTCTCTCCTCGGCACAATTACTTGCCGAGACCATTTTGCGTATCAACCGGTCAGATTCGGTCTCGTCGCTTTTTGTTGACTGAGTCAGACCAAACAAGCACGGTCTAGTCCGCTCTGGTCGCGGATCAGGCTAGACCCCAAGCGACCTTGTTTTCAGGGTCGCGGCAGTGAGGAAGCAGCGATTAGTCTTGTTGGCTATGGCTGATTTGTCCTGGTGTTCTCGTGCCTGGAGGCGCTTTGCTTCAGGTTTTTTAGTGGAAGACAGCTGTAGTCTCGGCGAGATTGTTCAAAAGAAGCGCCGATCGACATAGCTTTTTGAGGAAATATCATGAAAGTTGTTGCAACAAGTCGTTCAGCGCAAGGTTCGAGTGCGAGCCGCCGCCTGCGCCGTGCTGGCAAGGTCCCTGGCATCATTTACGGATCACCCGGAAACCCCACTGCCATTGAAGTCGAACACAACCCTTTGTTTCATGCCCTTAGGGTTGAAGCCTTTCACGCATCGATTCTGGACATGGAGCTTGATGGCCAAACGCAGCAAGTGTTGCTGCGAGACGTACAGTGGCATCCATACAAACAGCAGGTCTTGCACATCGATTTTGAGCGCATTGCACCAGATCGCAAGATTCACATGAAGGTGCCCCTACACTTCGTAAATCAGGAAAATTCCCCAGCAGTGAAGCTTTCTGCTGGCATTGTGGGCCATGTTCTTAACGAGGTTGAGATTTCCTGCTTGCCTGCGCATTTGCCCGAGTTCATCACCGTCGATCTTGGACAACTCGAAGCGGGTAAATCGTTGCATGTGCGCGATATCCATTTCCCCGAGGGCGTAACCGCTGTGTTGCGAGCCAAAGAAAATCCGGTATTAGTCACCGTAACCCTGCCGGTTGCCGAAGAGATAGCACCTGCTGAAACCGCAGCCAAGCCTGCAGCCAAAGGTAAAGGCAAGAAGTAGTCCGACGAAAGGCGATAAGTAATCCAAGCCGCCGATAAGAACGTAGCGATTAGGCTGGTGGTCGGGCTCGGCAACCCCGGGCCAGAACACGAGTCTGATCGCCATAACGCAGGGTTTTGGTGCCTGGACCGCCTGCTGCCAAAACTCGACCCTTCGGCACGCTTTAACCACGAAGCTAAGTTTTTCGCAGAGCTCGCCACCTGCCGACTCGAGGGCAAACTCGTCCACTTGCTCAAACCGATGACCTGGATGAATCGTTCGGGTCAGGCTGTTTTAGCGGTCTGCAACTTTTACAAAATCCTACCCCAAGAGATCCTCGTCATCCATGACGAGCTCGATTTGCTACCGGGTGTTGTCAAGATAAAGTTTGGCGGCGGCTCTGCCGGACACAATGGGCTGAAGGACATTAGCCTACGCCTTGGCCAGCCAGACTACTGGCGACTGCGGCTTGGGATCGGGCATCCTCGAAGTCTAAAGCTCGCGCAAGAGGTTGGCGATTTTGTCTTGCATCGTCCAGCGCTCGAGCAGTTCAAGTTGATTGAGGCGGCCATGCAAGCCTTGGTGCCCCCCATGAAGGAATTCCTGGTCGGCCAGCGCGAAAGCGCAATCGCAAGGATCCACCGCGGCATAAATCTCCTCAAGGAAGACGCCTAGCATGATCAATGACTACGTGATTGAAGACGTCTGGCTTCACGATGGATTAGGATCGCCTGCCCAACACGCTGATCTTGCCATCCAAGCTGGCTGCATCGCAGAAATTCGTTATTACGGCGAGCGCCTCGATAGCGAACACGATAGTCGTCAAGGCAAAAAGCGCTCACTGGGCCTGCGTGGCAAGGAACGGGTTCAGGGTGATGCTATGCACCTGGCCCCTGGCTTTATCGACGTTCACACCCACGACGATGCTGCGCTTTTGCTACAGCCATCCATGGACTTTAAAGTCTCACAAGGCGTCACCACGGTGGTCACCGGTAATTGTGGCGTCAGCATCGCTCCGCTGCCCGAGGGCGTGTTGCCAATGCCTCTGGGCCTTGTCGCTGGCGGTGAAAAGCCCGTGTTTCGCCACTTCAAAGACTATGTTGAAGCGCTCAAAGATAGCCCAGCAGCAACCCACGCGCTCATGCTCATTGGGCACTCAGCCTTGCGGGTATGCACAATGGATCGGCTCGATCGCGAAGCGAATCCGGCTGAGATCCGCGCGATGCAAGCACTTTTGCAGACCTGCCTTCATGAGGGTGCTGCGGGCGCATCCACAGGCACCTTCTACCCCACAGCCTCGTCTGCAAGTCAGTCTGAGATTACCCAAGTCTTGCGCCCTTTGTGCGAATGCGGCGGCATTTTTACCACCCATATGCGAAACGAAGCTGAAGGCCTAATGACATCCATCGAAGAAACGATTCAAATCGGTCAAGGGCTTGGTGTTCGCACGATCATCTCGCACCACAAATGCGCTGGCCCTTTGGCCCATGGGCAATCGAAGCAAAGCCTCGCGCGGATTGAGCAAGCGAGCAAATCGCTTGAACTTGGCTTTGATGTTTACCCCTATGAAGCCTCGTCGACGATGTTGCTCGCTGACCGTGCAAAGTTATCGCGCAAAACCATCATCACCGCTTGCCCACGCTTTCCTGCGTACGAAGGACGCGACTTTGATCAGCTTTGCGCCGAACTGAACTTATCGGCAAGTGCATGTGCTGATTATCTTGGGCCCAGTGGCGCTGTTTACTTCACGATGGATGAAGCCGACGTCGACCGAATTGTCAGTCATCCTCAATCGATGATTGGTTCGGACGGGATTCCCTTGCAGGGCAAAGCTCATCCGCGCTTATGGGGAACCTTTCCGCGTGTACTTGGCCGCTATGTGCGGGAAAAGGGTTTGCTGACATTGCCACAGGCGATCCGAAAAATGACCGGCCTTTCTGCTGCGCGTTTCGGACTCGACCGCGGACCTACACCACGCGGGCGGATTTGCCTTGGCGCTGCTGCCGATCTGGTGCTCTTCGACCCGCAGCAAGTACTCGATGTCGCCGACTACGAAAATCCCGCAAGACCTAGTCAGGGGATCGAAGCCTGCTGGGTGGCGGGCCAGCGGGTATACACCGGCGCTCGCTTGGCGCACGCTGAAGCGGTAGCAGCTGGATGCAGCGCTGCAAGGCCCGGGCAAGTGCTAAGCGGGCGTTAAATAGCGGCCGATGGGCCCACCAACAAGCAAGCTTGCTGAACTCAAACTTCAGCTTTCATGGGGCGTGTCACTTTGCTTCCGATTTGCAACACCCGAAATCACATGCCCGGCAGGCGCAACCCGGGCAGCTGACTCGCAATGACCTGTTTGATCATCAAAAAAGAAGTCTGGTTCAAAAGCCTTCAAAAAGCCGCCTTTGTCGAGACCACCTAAAAACATCGCTTCATCCACCTCAACGCCCCAATCGAGCAATGTGCGAATGGCCCGCTCGTGGGCTGGTGCACTGCGGGCTGTGACCAATGCTGTTCGCACGCGCATGGCGCTATGACCATCTGCTTGTAAGCGATGGAGTGCTTCTAGTAAGGGCTTAAAGGGTCCACCCGGAAGCGGACGCGCGGCATGTTCACGCTCATGGGCCTGAAAGGCACCCAAACCCTCGCGTTGAAAAACCTGCTCGCTTTCATCGGAAAACAGCACCGCATCACCATCAAAGGCAATCCGTAATTCATCGGGATGGGCCACTGAGGCTTGTACTGAACTCGGGAAAACCCGCGCAGCCGGGAAACCAGCTTCAAGCGCTTCACGCACATCTTGCTCATTAGCCGACAAAAAGAGGTTGGCCTTTAAGGGCTCAAGATAAGGCCAGGGCCTTCTGCCTCTAGTAAACACCCCTCGCTCAAGGCGCAGGCCCATTTGCTGCGCCGAGCGAAAAACCCGCATCCCTGAAACAGGATCGTTGCGCGAGACCACCACGACTTCGACCCGCCTTTGCGCATCCGGCGTTTGATCAGGATCGAAGGCGAGCAGTTTTCTGACCAAAGCGAAGGCCACGCCAGGCTTGGCAGCCTTATCAAGGCGTTCGCGTTGGAGTGCGCGATAAGCGCGGTCATCGCTTTGTTCAAAGATGCGGTTTTCTTCCTCGAAGTCAAACACCGCCCTCGACGATAAGGCAACGACTAACTTGTTATCTAAGCTCAGCATGATGAACGACTATACTTCAGCAGCTCGGTTCATGGATTTTTTTCGACAAGAAAGCAGGCTTTATGGCTCTTCAATGTGGGATTGTCGGACTACCAAACGTTGGTAAGTCCACGCTTTTTAATGCGCTTACCAAGGCGGGTATCGCCGCGGAAAACTACCCCTTCTGCACGATTGAACCCAATGTGGGCATCGTAGAAGTACCTGATGAGCGCTTAGAAGCACTCGCTACCATCGTAAAGCCCGAGCGGGTTTTACCGGCCACGGTTGAGTTTGTCGACATCGCTGGCCTGGTTGCTGGCGCAAGCAAGGGCGAGGGCTTGGGCAATCAGTTTCTTGCCAATATCCGTGAAACCGATGCAGTGGTCCATGTGGTGCGCTGCTTTGAAGACAACAATGTTGTGCATGTTTCGGGGCGGGTAGATCCTCTATCAGATATCGAAGTGATCAATACCGAGCTTGCGCTCGCAGATATGGCAACAGTCGACAAGGCTTTGCTTCGCTACGCCAAAGTGGCACGCTCAGGCGGCGATAAAGAAGCCATGCGACTCGTACAAGTGCTTGAAAAGTGCCTGCCCGTGCTCAATGAGGCAAAGCCCGTGCGCTCTATTGACCTTTATGATGAGGAAAAGGCCTTACTCAAGCCGCTTTGTCTAATCACTGCAAAACCGACAATGTATGTAGCCAATGTCAGAGATGATGGCTTTAAGGACAACCCGCATCTTGAACGCGTCATGGCACTTGCTCAGTCAGAGGGCTCGGTCGTCGTACCTATTTGTGCAGCAATCGAAGCTGAGATTGCCGATATGAGCGATGAAGACAAGACGGTGTTTCTCGCCGATATGGGCATGACAGAACCCGGGCTTAACCGGGTGATTCGTGCGGCCTTTAACCTGCTAGGGCTACAAACTTACTTCACGGCAGGCGTGAAAGAAGTCCGCGCCTGGACGATTCGTAAGGGCTATACCGCTCCTCAGGCCGCGGGGGTCATTCACACCGATTTCGAACGCGGCTTTATCCGCGCCGAAACCATTGCCTATGCAGACTTCGTGCACTACAAGGGCGAAAGCGGCGCCAAAGAGGCCGGGAAGATGCGCTTAGAAGGCAAGGACTACCCGGTTAAAGACGGTGATGTGATGCACTTTCGGTTCAACGTCTAAAAGCAAGAACAAGACAGAGAGCGGGTTTCAAGGTAATGAAGATGCCCCAAGCCCAGCCCCTGAACGCGCCCCAAAACGTGGGGTAAGTGGCCTCTCTCTTCGGGCGCAAAAGCCCAAAGAGACAGCCAATAGGGATGGCCACGCAACACCCTCTTGCATTTAATGCACTTATTGCGTTTAATACACGTATAGCCACATTGGGCCACATTCCCCCGCATAGATGGGGGGCTCTACGGAGTATTACAAAATGACTACTGTGAAGAGAGAACGAGAGTCGGTTGCTGCCTCTCCATCTAGGCAAGATATGGAGTTGGCGCGTGTTGCGCAGCGCTGCATCATGGAGGCCTTGGATCGATCCAAGGCCGTAAAAATCAAACTCGAGAGCGAAGCTGGAGACCTTCCCCCGATTGAACTCCCCCCGGCGTCCCTACGCCTTATCGGCCAGTTGCTGGGCCTGATGAGCGAGGGGCGGCCGATCGCACTGATGCCTGAAAAGCAGGAGCTCACGACAGTAGAGGCGGCAAATTTTCTTAATGTTTCCCGCCCCTTCGTGATTAAGGAGATCGACGCTGGGCGGATTCCCCATCGCAAGGTCGGGTCTCACCGCAGGGTTTTGCTCAGCGACCTGATTGAGTACGCAGAAAGTATGCATGCAGGCCATGAGGCAGCCTTGGAGAATTTGTCGAAGTTGTCAGTTGAACTCGGCGATTACTGATGGCTGGCCACGTCCGTTGCACTGCAATTATCGATGCATGCGTCTTTTTTGGAATGTTGAAGACGGATGCTCTGATGTCTTTATGCACTCGGGGGTTGTTTGCTGCAAAGTGGAGTCGGCGTATCGAAGATGAATGGATGGGTCACCTCACTCAGAAATTACCCGATAAGCAACAACAGATTACTAACCGTCAGGCGCAAATGCGGCTCGCCGTTCCTGATTGGGAAGTGTCCGAAGACGGTATCGCAGCGATTGGGCCAAGCCTGCAATTACCGGATAAGGATGATCGGCATGTTCTTGCCGCTGCGATTGTCGATCGAGCTGATCTAGCTTTCAGAAGACGACCTTGAGCAGAGCGCCATTGCCGATGCGCGTTCTGCCCAGAAACATTTAAGCTGACCCTTGATGAGCTTTAAGCTGGATCGACATATATTGACGTAGGGCATCTTTGACTCAATGGCTGAAGGCTGTTCATGGCCCTCTCAATTCAAGGAGCCCATATTTTACAGAACCGATTGCCCCTCGTGCCGGCCGATATCCTCAAGGCCTTAAGGAAGACTATTTTCTAGGCCTTATCGTCGATGGGTTCGAGGTCCTCGCCCTCGGCCTGAGCGGCCTGTGCAAGTTGCAATTGCTCGAGCGCTGAGGTGGTTGCTACAGCAGGCACTGCAGGAGCATGTTTGGCAGCTTCAGCTTTGGCACCTTCTTTGCGCAAGGCCTCTTCTCGCTTGATGACTTCTTCACGCGAAGGTTTCTTTTGATAACCGACAGCTTTTAGCCCAGCGTCAAGCGCCTCACCCGACGCTTCCGCGATAAAACCGACCGACACCACGACAAGCCCGATCACCAAAATGCCACCCGCCCACTCAAGTGGGTTGAAGGCCGCTTCGGAGGCAAAGGCTAACGCCGGGGTGAGTGTAACACCCAGCCCGGCAAGATTTTTGCCTTGCATTAAAGGAAACGATTTCATGATTTAGATCGGAACTTAGCAGATCGAAGTAACTTTCTATCAAACCTTAGTCTGATGCTCAAGCTTTGGTTGCGACAAACCAACATACAGCGCAAACGACCGCTACCTCAAGTTTCGCTAAATTCACTTAATCGTTTTAGCAATTGATTTTGCGATTCGCTTTGCGAACCTTGTATCAAACGCAAAGCATCGGTCGGTCCGTCTTGCGCCTGGCGTTGATAGTCACCGTCAGCATCCATCTCCCAGGCACTCGGATTCTCATCGAAATGAACAAGCAAACCCTCATCAATCACGCGCCTCTTAGCAGCCGAATCGAGTATGGGAAAGGCGATTTCAACGCGTCTTCTCAAATTACGTTGCATCCAGTCAGCTGACGATAGCCATACATCATCGATACCATTATTATAAAAATAATAGATTCGACTATGTTCTAAAAATCGACCAATAACCGAGCAAACCCGAATATTTTCTGAAAGCCCCTTCACCCCTGGCCTCAAGGCGCAAACACCTCGGATAATCAACTCGACCTCAACACCGGCCTGACTCGCTTCATACAAGGCCTCGATCACCTCAGGATCAATCAAGGCGTTTAACTTCGCCCGAACCATTGCCTTTTTTCCCTCGCGCGCATGCTTGATCTCACGGGCAATCGAATCGAGCACCATAGGCATCAAGGTAAATGGCGCCTGTGCCAAATGCCTTAGCGTTTCTGCCTGCCCCAAACCAGTGAGTCTGCGGAAAACTTCATGCACATCGGCGCAAATCCCGGGATGTGCAGTGAGTAGGCCAAAGTCTTCATAAACCTTTGCTGTCCTTGGGTGGTAGTTGCCGGTACCAAGATGGACATAGCGAACAAGTTGCCGGCCCTCTCGCCGAATGACCATAGCCATCTTAGCGTGGGTTTTGTGGCCTACCACACCATAAACCACATGGGCACCGACGGCCTCAAGGCGCGAAGCCCATTGCATATTTGTTTCCTCGTCGAACCGCGCCATTAACTCAAGGACAACGGTGACTTCCTTGCCTCGACGCGCTGCTTCAATCAATGAAGCCATCAGCACGGAGTCTGCACCTGTTCGATACACGGTTTGCTTAATCGCTACAACATGTGGATCGGTTGCGGCACTGCTCAAAAACCGCTGTACAGGCTCAAAGCTTTCGTAGGGGTGATGCAAAAGCAAATCGCGTCCGCGAATCGCATCAAAGAGCTGATTGCGACTTGCTGACACTGCCTTGGGCCACGCAGGCTGGAACGATGCAAATTTCATATCAGGTCGATCAACGAGTTCGATGACCTGCTGCAATCGAACCAAATTGACGGGGCCTTCCACCGGATAAAGGTCTTCGAGTTCGAGTTTGTACTCTCCACGCAAACGCTGTTTTAAGGGTTCAGGACAAGCCGCGGAAACCTCGATTCTGACCGCATCACCAAAGTGACGTTGCACCAATTCATCTTGCAAAGCCGCCTTCAGATCGGTGACTTCTTCATCATCAACATACAAATCACTATTTCGCGTGACCCTGAACTGATGTGAACTAACAACCTTAAGCCCTGGAAAAAGTCGATGCATAAAGCCTTGAACCACCGAAGTGAGCAGCATCAAGCCATGCGGATGCCCAGAGATTTCCCTGGGTACTGGCAAGACCCTTGGTAAAGCTCTTGGCGCCTGAACAATAGCAATGTGAACATCGCGGCCAAAGGCGTCGCGACCATCTAAGTCAACAACAAAATTCAGTGACTTATTGAGCACGCGTGGAAACGGGTGCACGGGGTCAAGTGCAATTGGCGTTAAAAGCGGCTCGACCTCACTGTGAAAAAATTGCTCTGCCCATTCGCGCTGGCTTGGGCTCCACTCTTCGCTTAAGTGAATCACAACACCTTGCTCGCGCAACCGTGGCAGGAGTTCTCGGTTCAAGAGTCCATACTGCCGGCGTACAAGCGCTCGCGCGCGAAGCTGAACGGCAGCAAGGGTTTGCAAGATCTCCAAGCTTGCACTCGGACTTTCTGCGAGTTGCTTAAGCTCAGCAACCCGAATCTCAAAGAATTCATCGAGATTGTTCGAAACAATCGTGAGATAACGCAGTCGCTCGAGCAAAGGCACCTTCGTATCTTCGGCTTGAGCTAGCACTCGTTCGTTGAAAGCGAGCAAGGACAGTTCGCGATTTACAAAGGGGTCTTGTCGCGCACGAATGCTTTGTTGAAGGCTTGATTTGCCCTTCTGGCCAGCACCGGCTAGCCTTGCGCCTGTTGTGCGTGCCTTGCCGGCTTGCGGCGTGGCTTTTCGCTTTGCGGTTCTAGGCTTGCTTGCCGAGGTACCACTGTTCTCACTATCCATGCCTGCTCACTCCTCGCTAATTCAATCACCTTCAGCATTATTGGCCGCGGTTGACCTGGGCTCCAACAGCTTTCGGCTACTGATCGGAAGAGTAAGGCAATCGAGCCTGGGGGCTCAGATTCTCCCTTTGGATATCCTGAAAGAAACCGTTCGGCTTGCTGCCGGACTGCAAGCCGATGGCCATCTCGATGCGGCTTCTCAGCAGCGCGCGCTGCTGGCGCTGCACCGCTTTGCTGAGCGTTTGCGCTCTTTTGGCCCGAATCGCGTACGCGTGGTTGCAACTAACACCTTAAGGGTGGCTGCAAACGCCAAACATTTTTTAAATGGCGCTGAGGCCGCTCTAGGCTTTCCGATCGAAGTCATCTCCGGCGTTGAGGAAGCGCGACTCATCTACGAAGGCGCAGCGCATGATCTGCCACGTGACGGTCAGCAGCGCTTAGTCGTTGACATTGGCGGCGGGTCGACCGAATGCATTTTGGGTACGGACTATAAGCCCGAGGCTCTTGAATCCTGCTATGTAGGCTGCGTGTCGCTGAGCAGACGGTTTTTCCCGGACGGGATGGTTGGCAAACATGCCATGGACGAGGCGATCGCCTATGCAAGAACACGCCTTGGTGCTGTCGGCACACAGTACCGTCTAAAGGGCTGGCGTTATGCCGTCGGTACTTCAGGAACTGCCAAGGCGCTCACGCAGCTCGCCCAACTGAACTATCAGCGCGACATGCTCGACCGCGACAGTCTTACTGACTTGCAGCGGCGCCTGATCAAGGCAGGACATCCCGATCGGCTTGATTTGAAGGGGATTCGAGCAGACCGTAGACCGGTTCTTGCTGGTGGCATTGCTGTCATGCGCGCGGTTTTTGATGAATTCGATCTCGACTCGATGCGTTACTGTCCAGCAGCGCTCCGTGAAGGTGTGCTCTACGATTTACTGGGTCGGAGTTCTGGGCAGGATATGCGTGCCGTCACCGTAGACGCTTTGCAATTACGCTACGGTGTTGATCGGGAGCATGCAGAACGTGTTGCAGAAACCGCCATGGCCTTGTTTGATCAGACCGCTAGAGGCGTTCAAGAGGAACTCCAAGCGCAAAGAATGTTACTCGGATGGGCTGCGCGACTGGCCGAAGTGGGCTTTTCGATTGCTCAGGCTGACTACCACAAACATTCTGGCTACATCTTGCTCCACGCTGAGATGCCCGGGTTTTCACTGAGCGAGAAAAACCGGCTTGCCAATCTGGCACTTGGCCAATCGGGCTCCCTACGCAAACTTCAAGGGCTTTTAAGCCAAGAACGCGAATGGCTCATGGTGCTTTGCCTGCGTTTGTCGGTTATTTTGCACCGTCGCAGAGACCGTAAAGAGGTATTGTTGCCCGCCTTATTTGCTCGCAAGCGGCAGGTTCGAATCGAATTATCAAGACAGTGGCTTGAACAGCACCCCTTGAGTCACGCTAGCCTTCGCAACGAAGTCGAGACCTGGCGCAGCGCCCAAATTTTTGAATCGATCGAATTGAGTCCCATCTGAAAATGCCAGGCGAGCATAGGGCCTTACGCAGACTTAGCCGACTGAAGGCTTGTGAATTTCGCCCACAACAACTCGACGGTCTCGGGTCGGTCCGGATCTTGCGGTATGCAACTGACCGGGCAAAGTACCTGGCATTGAGGCTCATCGAAATGGCCAACACATTCGGTACAACGGTCAGGATTGATTTGATAGATTTCCTCGCCCATCGAAATCGCCTGGTTTGGGCAGGCGGGTTCGCAAACATCACAGTTGATACACTCATCGGTAATCTTCAGCGCCATGGCGATTTAGGCCGAGGATTGGGTTGATGGCGGAAGTTTTTGTGGCTGGTTTTGCCTTTGCTTGATCCACGGCACAACCTCTTCCGGAACAAAGGGCTCAAAAGGGCCACCCATTTTGGCGATCTCCCGAACGAGGCTGCCCGATACATGAGCAAGGTCATCGGCAGGGAGCAAGAAAACCGTCTCCATACCTGGCAACATGCGCCGATTCATACCTGCCATAGGAACTTCGTAATCAAAGTCAGTCACTGACCGAACGCCACGAATCACCACCTTGGCACACTCTCGTCGCATGACATCGACCAGTAGGCCTTCGAAGGGAATGATTCTCACTTTCGCCTCGCCAGCAAAAACCGCTTGAGCAATTGCCATACGCTCTTGTAAATCGAACCAGGTCGATTTGGAGCGACTTATCGCGACGGCAACAATCAATTGGTCAAAAAGCGAGCAGGCTCGCCGGACCAAGTCCTCGTGGCCTCGGGTCATCGGATCAAAGGTGCCAGGGTAGATCGCTGTTGTCATAAGGTCGCCACGCATTCTTTAAGCTGAGTTTTTCTGCAGTAAATGGTAATGCACTGAACCAGCCTTAGCCTGTCTGAGCACCATAAAGGCATGGGTAAGCAGTTCCCTGGCTGGCTCATTAGCCATGCGCAGGTGCTCGTCCCAGCTCTGATCGGACTCGACATAAAGCAAACCGGCCTCCGATAACAAGGGTATAGCCAATTGGGCTGCTGGCAAGTGCAGTTGCGAGGCGAACGGCGGGTCAAGGAGCACCAAATCGAAGCGCTCAACACCTCGGTTGAGTCGCTCCATAATCCGCAAGGCATGGCCGCTGATCAATTGCAAATGTGCAGCCTGGAAACTTGCAATATGCCGAGCAAGCATTTGACTTGCAAGCGGGTGCTGTTCAAGAAAGCTGACATGGCTCGCTCCGCGCGAAGCCGCTTCAAATCCAAGCGCACCACTGCCTGCGAATGCATCAAGTACCCTCATGCCGCTTAAATCCTGCCCCTGGCCCGCCCAAAAATGCTGGAGCCAATCAAATAATGTCTGCCGCACCCGATCAGGGGTTGGTCTTAGGCCTTCGATGGCTGGGACAGCGACTTGTCTTGATCGCCACCTTCCAGCAATGATGCGCACGCTCCCCTGGGCTCGAGCGAGTTTATTGGGTTCTCGTGGATGGCTTGGCTTGGTCAAGGCTTTCTCGTGTGGTGATCGCAATGTGTCATCATCGATACTATGCACGAGGGCAGTCCAAGCCCTCTTCCGAGCTTTGGGCCGCGAGCGCAAAGCCTCCTCCCCTTCATGCGGGTGCGTTATCAATGTTTGGATTTTTTCGTCGACTAAAGTCGGTTTTTACTCCCTCTCCGGCAAGCGAAAGCGAATCAGCTCAAGCGCCTGATCCCCTCGTAGCTGAGCCGCCAAGTCCCCAGGTCGCTCGGTCGCCTGAGGCTCAGATCGCCGGGGCGCATGATGCCGCGGTCGCTGAGCCGCCGAATCCCCAGCTCTCAGCGTCGCCAAGCGCGGAAGTAGTAGCCAACGCGCAAACCCAAGCTTCGCTGCCAGCACCGGTCGTTGCAACTCAACAGTCTGCCTTGCCTACCGTAGTTGCCGCGTCTTTGAAGCCTGAAGCCATGACCTTGGCCCCTGCCGCTGCAGATGCGGCAAGCACTAACGATGAAGCCGGGTCAAAGGATGACGGCGCTTCGAAGCGTGGATGGTTTGCTCGACTTAAAGGAGGGCTTGCCAAGACCCGCAATCAACTTGCCGATCTCTTTGGTGTGGTCAAAGTTGACGAGCAAATGCTTGAAGACCTGGAGTCAGCATTGATTCAAGCCGACGCTGGCATTGCAGCCACTGAGTCCCTGATCGCCGCCTTAAGGCAGGTAATCAAACAAGAAAAACTCACCGATGGTCAGGCCGTACGCTATCGCCTTCGCGACCTCATTCGGGATCGGTTAATACCACTTGAAGGCGGTATTGATCTGGATCGAAGTACCCCGCTTGTCTTGATGATTGCCGGTGTCAACGGCGCGGGAAAAACGACCTCGATTGGCAAGCTCGCAAGGCATGTTCAACGAGAAGGCAAAAGCGTTTTACTCGCGGCGGGTGACACCTTCCGAGCAGCCGCCCGCGAGCAACTTGCGATTTGGGGCGAACGCAACGGGGTCGAGGTCATTGCTCAACAAGGCGGTGACCCCGCAGCGGTGGCTTTTGACGCGGTCAGCGCAGGGCGAGCGCGCCAAAGCGGTGTCGTGATGATTGACACTGCGGGCAGACTTCCAACCCAAAGCCATTTAATGGATGAACTCAAAAAGATTCGCCGCGTTATTGGCAAAGCCATGAGTGATGCGCCTCATGAGGCCTTGCTCATACTGGATGGCAACACTGGGCAAAACATGCTCCATCAAGTGAAGGCGTTTGACGAGGCGATTTCCCTAAGCGGCTTGGTCGTGACTAAACTCGATGGGACCGCGAAAGGCGGCGCCCTGCTAGCCCTCGCGCACCAACTCAAAGATCGACCGATACCCGTTTATTTCATTGGTGTAGGGGAGGGCGTTGACGATTTACAAGCCTTCCGTGCCGAGGAATTTGCCAACGCATTGTTGGATTGTTAAGACGACAAGCCCATCTTGCTAGCACTCTTTGTGGTCGAGTGCTAAAATCGTGCCATGAAAGCAAGAATTCTTCCGTTCATTTACCAGATTCGACCGTTGAACCACTGAATCTGTCCTCTTCATATCGGGAGTATGTTGATGGCTACAAGCAACGCACTAAGCCTCACAAGCAATATGGCCAGTTTTAGTTTGCCTGCAATCGGTAACTTGGAGGCCTACATTTCGGCAGTTAACCGCCTACCCTTGCTCAGCCCCGAGCGTGAAACTGAGCTTGGCCGCAAGCTGCGCGATCAAGGCGACCTCGACGCGGCGCGTGAACTGATCTTGTCGCATCTGCGTCTGGTGGTTTCGACGGCCAGGCAATATCTGGGCTACGGACTCCCCCACGCTGATTTGATCCAAGAGGGCAATGTCGGCCTCATGAAAGCGGTAAAGCGTTTTGACCCTGAACGTGGTGTTCGTCTCGTCTCCTTTGCCTTGCATTGGATCAAAGCCGAAATCCACGAGTTTATTTTGCGTAATTGGCGCATGGTTAAGGTCGCGACCACCAAGGCGCAGCGCAAGCTCTTTTTCAATCTGCGATCGCAAAAGCAAGAGCTCGAAAAATCGGCAAGCGCCCAACTGACCACGGCTGAGGTCCATGCGATTGCTCAGCGCCTCAACGTGCGCGAAGCAGACGTGCTTGAAATGGATATGCGTTTGAGCGGCCAGGAACTTGCACTTGAGCCAGGTGGAAGCGAAGACGATGAGTCTTTTGCCCCGATTGCTTATCTTGCAGCACCGGGCGCAGACCCTGCTCAGCGCCTGCAGGCGCAAGAACAAGACTGGCTGGAGAGCGAGGGCCTTTCAGAGGCCATCGAGCAACTCGACCCGAGAAGCCAACGCATTATCCGGGCGCGCTGGCTCAATGAAGATGAATCGCAGGCGCTAACGCTCCATGACTTAGCTGCAGAATTTGGCGTTTCCGCCGAACGTATTCGCCAGATCGAAGTCAAAGCCCTCATGCGCTTGCGCCAATTGCTTGCTGCATACGTTTAAGGTCGCCCTTGCGGGTTCACAGCCCGCTTTGACCATCAAGATTGGGGCTTGATGAGCCCCATTGAAGGGCAATTCGCAAGTTCATGATGCAAACCGCAGTCCTTGCCCTTTTGTTTAATGCCTTCGTCTGGGGATTGTCTTGGTGGCCATTTAGGCAACTCGATAATCTAGGCCTGGCAGCGCTTTGGTCAACCAGTGGCATTTATGGGCTGTCGGCGCTGGTATTGCTCGTGAGCAAACCAGCAGCCTTAAAAGTTGTGCTTGCCACGCCCGGTCTTTGGGCCTTGATGCTTGCATCAGGCGCTACCAATGCCTGCTTTAACTGGGGCGTAACGGTGGGCGAAGTGGTCCGAGTCGTCCTTCTCTTCTATCTCATGCCCGTGTGGTCCTTAATTGGCGCGCGTTGGCTTTTGGGCGAAGCAATAAGCGTAAACGGACTGGTACAAGTCCTTTGCGCTATCGCGGGTGCAAGTCTTGTACTTTGGCGCCCGGGCATGGGTTTGCCTTTGCCTAGTCAACTTGGCGACTGGTTGGGCCTCTTGGGAGGCATGGGTTTCGCTTTTACCAACCTATTGTTAAAGAAGCACGCCGCTTCAGCCACCGCAGCACGCGCCTTGGCGATGTTTCTCGGTGGAGCACTCTTGCCTGCGGCACTTGCGCTTGGGCTTGCGCCTTTTGGATTGGTTGCGGGTATCCCGGCCTTTTCCTGGACATGGATGTTGCCTTTAGCGATGCTGACGCTAGCATTTGTTGCAGCCAACATGGCTTTGCAGTTCGGCGCGGCACGATTGCCTGCACGGATCACTGCCTTGGTGATGCTTTCTGAGTTGGTCTTTGCCGTGCTCTCGGCGATCGCCCTTGGCGGGGAAACCCTTGGTCTTCTCACGGTGATTGGCGCGCTATTGATTCTCGGTGCGACACTCTGGGGTCTTTTCGATGTAAAGCGTGAAGGAACTTCGCCATGACCCAATCCCCCCCTTGGTCGATTGAGCTCAAACGTATCGACGGTCAGCAAGAAAGTCTTGCCAGCTATCAAGGCAAAGTACTCCTTGTGGTTAATGTCGCTAGTCAATGCGGTTTTACGCCGCAATATGCAGGTCTGCAAACACTACATCAGCGTTTTGCTGATCGCGGTTTTGCCATCTTAGGGTTCCCATGCAATCAGTTTGGCGCGCAAGAACCTGGTGATGAAAACACAGTGATGCAGTTTTGCGAAAGCCGCTTTTCGGTTCGCTTTGCCATGTTCGCCAAAACAGAGGTCAATGGAGCATCGGCTCACCCCTTGTATCGCTGGCTCAAGCAAGCCGCCCCAGGCGTACTTGGAACCGAAGGAATTAAGTGGAATTTCACCAAGTTTCTGGTCAGCCGAGATGCCCAAACGGTCCAACGATTTGCTCCCACCGATTCACCCGAATCGATGGTGGAGGCCATTGAAGCAATGCTCGATAAGAAGTCTTAGAGCCTGGCAAGTTCCCGCTGAAGTGTAAAGCTTGGAGCCTGGCAAAAATCTTCTATGAGTGTAAAGCTGGGAGCCTGGCAAAATCTTCTTTGAGAGTAAAGCTCAAAGCCTTGCAAGATCTCCTGCGAGGGCTTTGGCGCCTTGTGCGTGTTTCACATAAAGACGCAACTGCCCCTCTCCGTCGAAAACAAAACTCGCAGCCGTATGATCGATCGTATAGGGGCCACCCGATTTGGGCGTTACTTTTTCGTAAAACACACGAAATGATTTTGTAGCAGCTTTGGTTTGCTCTTCACTACCTCGAAGCCACGCGAAACTTGGGTGAAATGCCTTCACATAAGCCTCAAGCATCTCGGGTTGGTCGCGCTCAGGATCGAGTGTTACGAAAACCACCTGTACACGCTGCGCCTGCTCGGCGCTAAGCAAGCTGAGCGCCTCGGCAGCTTCTTGTAAGGTACTTGGGCAGACATCTGGGCAGTGGGTGAAGCCAAAAAAAACCAGCAATAACTTGCCCCGGAAGTCGCTAATTTTCCGAACAGCGCCTGATTGGTCAGGCAAATTGAGGGCTGGCTTTAAGGAAGAGCCCGTGACATCGGTGTGATGAAAACCAGCCTTTGATGCTTTGACCGCAGACGCCTTGGCATCACTTTGATTCGCGGCGGTTTGCGTATTAGGCTCACAGCCGACCAAGCCGGAGAGCATGAGAGAAAATGCCAGGCCCAAACACGGCCTCCGCTTGCGCCAATCGCTCAGCAGCATGCTTTTATGCTGATCCAGGCAACCAGAACAATCGCAGATAGTGATCGATCAGGAGAGCGGCAAAAAGATAAGCGAGATACCAAATGGAGTATCGAAACAGCCGTTTGGCGAGCGCGTCGCTGTAGGCACGATAAAGGCGCCAGGCCAGCAAAACAAACCAAGCATTAAGAGCAAGCGAAGCGATCAGGTAGACCCAGCCGCTCATACCCATTAAGTAGGGAAAGAGGGCTACCGCAGCAAGCAAGACGCTATAGAGAAGAATGTTGAGTCGCGTGAACAGCGGCCCATGGGTGACTGGCAGCATCGGCAGACCGCTTCGGCGATAGTCCTCTAAGCGATAGAGGGCAAGCGCCCAAAAGTGCGGGGGGGTCCACACGAAAATAATGAGAAACAAAATCCAGGCAGGCGCTGTCAACTCATTCGTTACAGCAGCCCAGCCAAGCACCGGCGGCATCGCACCAGAGGCACCACCAATGACGATATTTTGGGGCGTCGCTGGCTTTAGCCAAATCGTATAGACAATCGCATAGCCGACAAAGGTTGCAATCGTGAGCCACATCGTAAGGACATTGACCCACTGCCAAAGCAGTAGCGCACCGGCAAGCCCTAGCGCGAACGCAAAACCAACCGCTTGCTGATTGCCCACTTCACCGCGTGCCGACGGTCGCCAGCGTGTGCGCGCCATGCGTGCATCGATCTCGCGCTCGATGAGACAGTTCAGTACAAAGCCTGCCGCCGCAAGCAAGGAAATGCCGCTGATTGCCCCAAGGATAAGCGGCCAACCAATCCAGCGGTCGCTCGCTAGCAACATACCAATGAGTGCACAAAAGGCAGCCAGCATGACCACTCTTGGTTTGGTAAGCGCAACATAAGCCTGCACGCGTTCGCGCAAAACTGCTTTGTTTTCCAATACGCTGGTTTCGCCCCAAGCCACCGCAGCTAGCCTCCTTGATGTACCTGGCTCAACGCCTTAAGCCGAAAGTTTAGCAGCAGGGTAAGGGCAAGCAAGACAACAGCCCCGCCAGTGTGTCCAACCGCGACCCATAAAGGCAAATCGAAAATCACGTTGCTTATGCCCAAGGCCCACTGTAGGGCAAGCATCAGAAGCAGCCACCTAGCCTCGCGGGTTGCGACCCCTTGCCGAAAACAGAAAAAAGCAAGCAAGCCAATGATCATTAGCACAAGTACTGCACCAAGCCTGTGGCTCAGATGAATCGCAGTCAAGGCTGGGAGGTCGATCATATCGCCTTGTGCCGTCTTGCCAAGCTCACGAACCACATGAAAAGCGTCCGCAAAATTCACCCGCGGGACCCACTGCTCTTGGCAAGTTGGAAAATCGGGGCATGCAAGCGCTGCATAATTAGTACTCGTCCAACCGCCAAGTGCAATTTGAAAACCGACTGCGAGCAAGGCAAGCCTTGCAAACCATTGAAGCCCATAAGTAGGCGGCTTGACCGGTACTTTCAGTCGTGAACCGACAGCCTCAATGGCCTGCCTGGTCCGCAGCCACAACCAGAACAAAAGCGAGAAGGTCAACAGCCCACCGATTAAATGGCCGGTCACAATCGCTGGCTTGAGCAATAAGGTGACGGTCCACTTGCCAAACAAACCCTGCAGGATAACCACGCCTAAGGTGAACGTGGCCAACCATGGCGATTGCTCAAGCCGATGGCGTAGCCGCCAAGCCATCAACACAATGCCAATAATCAATAAGCCCAGACCGGTTGCGATGTAGCGATGGATCATTTCGCGCCAGGCCTTTCCTAAGGATACTGGCCCGTGATCGCCGCCTTGCTCGGCCACAGCCTGAGCGATTTGCGCCTTAGCCTGAACCGGACTGAGCTTTCCGTAACAGCCCGGCCAATCGGGGCAGCCAAGACCAGCGTCAGTAAGCCTCACCCAGGCACCAATCATGATCAGGGCAAAACAGAGCAATGCACTCCATCCGATCAAACGTCGGTAGGCGATAAGCGTGGAAGGCTGGCCAAGCGCTGGCGTAGGAAAACTTGAAATCGAAGTACTCATCGGCCCATCATCCCACGCGCGACCATTTCAGCAGTTTGCCAAGATCCTTTTTCATCCGACTTGGATCGGGGTCGTCTGGAAACCGCATCATCACATGGCCTAATGGATCGACCAGATAAATTCCTTTATCAAACCCTCGGTCAGCAGCTTTGTTGGAGCCCTTGTCGGCTGCATCCCCGGGCGGTTCGTTGCTGGCCATTTTGCTGCCAAGACCGAGTATGCGCTCGCGCTTGTCGCGCTCTAAATAAAGGACGTGCATACCCTCGTGGACTTTCTCCAGACTCTCAACGCCTGCTGTGCCGAACGCTGCCTTGCCCGGTTCAGTCAAGAGCAGCACACGCTCGACACGCTCTTTATCCTTGCCTTGGGTGAGGCGGACCTGACGCATCAAGTAAAGCCGCTTTGCGCAAAACTCATCACACTGCGGGGAATCAACGGTGAACATGACCCATTTGCCACGGAAAGCCTCCAAACCTTCCGCCTGTCGCTGAGGCTCGATGAAGCTCCCGTAATTAGTCGTGGTCTCTGATCGGTAAAACCAATAGGCTAATGTTCCAAACACCACTGGCGAGGCACATACGGCAAAAATCAGCAGCATTTTTAAACGCCCATAGCGAATCACTGCGGCCGGTTTTGAGTAAGTCAGGTCAGACATGTTTGCAAGAACATCCATTCATTTGTTAATCGATACGCCAACGAAAGGCGATAACGACAGCCAAAGCCAAGCTGAGACCAGAAAATAAAAACCATTGCAAGGCGTAGGCGCGATGCTTATCGATACCGTCCGACGGTTCAGGCCAATCACGGACCAAGCCATCATTAATCGACTGCCCCTTCTCGTCTTGCGCGGCTTCGAGTTGCCGCAAAACGTAGGGCGCAAGCTGCAAACCACTTTGCTCGCTCATCACCCGGCTATCGACAGCCAACCAATGTTGCAAGTTGTCCCCTGCGATCCGATCACCCAAGCCCAGTCGGGATGCCATGTGCTCACGCTCGTGCTCCACACGAAGTAACACGTATTCCCCAGCCTGGATTTTGCCCCTGTCCTGAATACCCTGAGGTTGACGTGGATCTTTTGCTTGCCATCCACGCAACAATAAGACGTGGTTTGGCCGCCATTGTTCCCCAACATGGTGGTTCGGTGATGGCTTGAATGATTCGGTAGGCTCTTGCTTGGGCGCAGGCAAGCCATCTTCGGGACCGTCAAGGGGTAACACAGCGAGCACATAAAGGCCGGCTTGGCCTTTATATGTTCTTGAATCGAGGTACCAATTGCTTAAAGGCGCATCGATCCTTAGCCGCAAACGCTGTCCTTCAAGATTCGTCAGGGCATCGGCATGTAAGCGTTCAAGCGCAACGGGTGGCTTGCTAGACGCCATCTGACGCTTTTGCGCCATATCGCGCTTTTCATCTGCCCGATCGAGTTGCCAAAGCCCAAGTCGACCCGTTAAGAGGCTAAGCGCAACCAAGAGTGCTAAAGCAAGCCATTTCCAAGGTGCGCCAGAACGGGCCTTTTGTTCGGCGAAACTTATCGGCATGCGACAATCATTTGATCGTAAAGCAAGTAGTGCCTAATCAACCCGAGAGCTCCCATGCGTTTTATCGTCATTGCCGTTTTGCTCTTGATCCTTGCCAGTTTGGGATCGGCACTCTACTACCTGGTTAAGGACCAGGGAAAAACCGGCAAAGTGGTCCAAATGCTCACCCTGCGCATCTCCCTGTCAGTGGTTTTATTCGGATTCCTATGGTTTTGCTATTACATGGGTTGGATTACACCAACCGGCTACCAGGTGCCAACGGGTTAGGTCGATCGAGGCTTAGTGAAAAAGGGTCTTAAGTAGCCTTAAGACCCCCTTCAACGCAACAGCGAGCTAGGCAGAAGGCTGTTACAAGAATGCAGCCCCCCTTTGCACCAGCAATGAGGCCTACAGCCAGTAAACAATAATATAGAGAAGCAACCAAACAACATCGACAAAGTGCCAGTACCACGCTGCGCCCTCAAAGGCGAAATGATTCTCCGCGGTAAAGTGTCCCCGCATCATGCGAATCAACACAACGGTAAGCATCAAACCTCCAAGAAAAACATGGAAGCCGTGGAAACCGGTGAGCATGAAGAAGGTCGATCCGAAAATGCCCGAGGTTAGCTTAAGGTTGAGGTCTTTGTAGGCATGCATGTACTCAAAGGCTTGAAACCCAAGGAATACCACGCCTAGTACGACGGTCGCGAAGAGCCAAAAGATTGCTTTCCCGCGCTCAGAGGCACGCAGCGCATGATGCGAAATAGTGAGGGTTACGCCCGAGGTAAGCAGCAGCAAGGTGTTGATCGTCGGGATGGGCCAAGGACCAATCGTTTGAAATTGCTCAATCGTCCCCGCCGGCCCTAAGTTGGGCCAAACCGCTGAGAACTCGGGCCAAAGCAAAGCTTTGGCATCGGGCTCGCCGAGCCAGGGCATGGTGATCGCACGCGCATAAAACAAAGCGCCAAAGAAGGCTGCAAAAAACATCACTTCGGAGAAGATGAACCAACTCATGCTCCAGCGAAACGAAATGCCAACTCGCTCATTGTATGTACCAGCTTCCGACTCAGCTGCTACGTTGGCAAACCAGCCGTAAAGCGTGTAAAACAACATCAAAAAACCAACCAGCAGCAACCAGGGGCCGGCCGCTTGCTGATTCACAGTGCCCGAAGCGCCGAAGGTGAGGAAAACCGCCGCAATGGATCCAAACAGCGGCCACTTTGATGGCTCGGGTACAAAATAATATGGTGCGTGCTGATTGGCACTCATCAGGTTCTCCCTATGTAAACACTTTTGCTATTGTATTCAAAGCAAGTCAAGATCAAAGCTCTCCAGACCGCCTAAGCCACAACCATACGCACAACCAAAACCAGCGATAAAACAAAGATCGCCGCCATCATGAGACCCACCGCGATCACATGCAAGGGCTTTAGTTGTGCCATGTCAGCCTCGTGCTCTTTACTGCCACGAACACCAAAAAATGATGCGGCCACAGCAAGCACGGTTTTGCGCAAACCGTGCTTAGCCTGAGCACTCGGTTCTTCCATGCCTATCGCTGCCTTTGACATGTCGACAGCATTAGCTTCGCCGCTCTGGGGCGCTTGGAGCTTTGCCAGCCTGACCGCTTGGAGCAAGTTGACCACTCGATGACATGAGCGGCTGGCTGTCGATCGATGCTTTAGTAGTACCTGCAATATCAAAAAAAGTATAGGACAGCGTGATATTGCTCACATCGGTAGGTAACTGGGGGTCAACGACAAAAACCACAGGGAATTGTCTTGTTTCGCCTGCATCGAGTGCCTGCTGCTTAAAACAAAAGCATTCAAGCTTTTTAAAGTAATTGGCAGCATACCCAGGGGCATAACTGGGTATGGCTTGGCCCGTTACCGCGTATTCACTGCGGTTCCGGAGTTCGTAGTAAACGGTGACCAGTTCACCAGGGTGAGCTGTTAAGGCGTTAACTTCTGGCTTGAACTGCCACGGGCCATGCGCATTGGCATCAAACTCAATCGTGATGCTACGTGAACTGTCGACCTGCGTGTTTTTGGCAAAGGCCTCAGCGCGTTCATCGCGTTGGGTCAACACATTTACCCCGGTTACTTCGCAAATTTTTTGATAGATCGGCACCATCGCAAAGCCAAACCCAAACATCAACGTCGACGCCACCAGTAGCTTGGCGAGCATCGTCTTATTGAGTTGTCTGAAATCGCTGGGCAGCATACTTATCGTGTTGAGTGGTGAGGCCTGAGGGAAAGGTTGAGGACTAAGGCCCGAGAAAAATCCGCTTGCCAATTACACCCAAAAAAAACACCGCAGCTATCGATAAAAGGATAAGCGCGGTTTTTAGGTTGTTACTCATGGCTTGCAGATCGAATACCTTTTGCCCTAGCGTCCTCTGTGCGAGGAGACGACCAAAGGCCTCTCCTCGCCTGAGGTCTTACTTAAAGGTTGGCGGTTGTTCGAAGGTATGGAAGGGCGCAGGCGAAGGAACGGTCCACTCCAAGCCCTCGGCACCCTCCCAGACTTTATCTGGTGCTTTCTCGCCGCCACGAATGCATTTAAGGACCACGTATAGGAAGATCAACTGGCTTAATCCAAAACCAAACGCACCAACTGTTGCAAGTGCGTTGAAGTCGGTGAATTGGGTTGGGTAGTCAATGTAACGACGCGGCATACCAGCGAGTCCGAGAAAGTGCATCGGAAAGAAGGTCACATTGAAGGTGATCAACGACGCCCAGAAGTGGAACTTGCCAAGACCCTCGTCGTAGTAATGCCCTGTCCACTTGGGCAGCCAGTAATAAGTTCCGGCAAAGAGGGCAAACAAGGAGCCCGCAACCAATACGTAATGGAAATGGGCAACCACGTAATAGGTATCGTGTAATTGGATATCAAGAGGAGCAACCGACAAAATGATCCCGGTTAGGCCGCCCATGGTGAATACGAAAATAAAACCAATGGCAAACAGCATCGGGGTTTCAAAGGTCATCGCTCCTTTCCACATGGTGGCGACCCAGTTGAAAATCTTCACACCGGTGGGCACAGCGATAAGCATGGTGGCATACATGAAAAACAACTGCCCGGTGACAGGCATACCTGTTGTAAACATGTGGTGAGCCCAAACGATAAACGACAGAATGGCAATCGAAGCGGTGGCATAAACCATCGACGAGTAGCCAAACAGTCGCTTGCGCGAAAAGGCAGGAATAATTTCTGAAACGATGCCGAAGGCCGGCAAGATCATGATGTAAACCTCTGGGTGACCAAAGAACCAGAAGATATGCTGGTACATGACCGGATCACCGCCACCGGCAGCGTTAAAGAATGACGTTCCGAAGTGACGATCCGTCAACAACATGGTGATTGCACCTGCCAAAACAGGCATCACGGCGATCAGCAAATAGGCTGTAATCAGCCAGGTCCAAACGAACATCGGCATTTTCATCAGCGTCATGCCAGGTGCACGCATGTTGAGGATCGTTGTGATGATGTTGATCGATCCCATAATGGAGCTTGCGCCCATGATGTGAACAGCGAAAATCGCCAAGTCCATCCCTGGGCCCATTTGCACCGACAAGGGTGCATACAAGGTCCAGCCAGCCGCTGTCGCGCCGCCGGGTACGAAAAAGGAACCAACCAGCAACAGGGCCGCCGGAGGAAGCAGCCAGAAGCTGAAGTTGTTCATCCGGGCGAAGGCCATATCGGAGGCACCAATCATCAAGGGAATTTGCCAGTTGGCAAAACCCACAAAGGCTGGCATCACAGCACCAAACACCATGATCAGACCATGCATCGTGGTGAGTTGATTGAAGAACTCAGGCTGGACGATTTGAATACCCGGCTGAAAGAGTTCAGCACGAAGGGTGAGCGCCAAAATACCGCCAGACAGCAACATGACAAAACTAAACCACAAGTAAAGCGTGCCGATGTCTTTGTGGTTCGTAGCAAAGAGCCAGCGGCGTAGACCGTGGGGATGGTCATGCGCGTGGTCATGTGAATCATGTCCGTGGTTGTCAAGGACTGCGCTCATAGTCGTTCCTCAGTGTTTCAAGGTTCTGCGTGGAAATTGCTAAAAACTTTAAAGATGTCCAGATATGGCCAAAGCAACTACTTTCTTGCCTCAGCGATCGCCTTGGGCTGAACCAAACCCTCGTCAGCCTTGTTACCCCAAGCGTTGCGAGTGTAGGTAATCACGGCGGCAATCTCGACATCAGAAAGTTGCTTCCAGGCTGGCATGCCGGCGCCTTTGCCGTTGAGCAAGATCTTGATTTGGTCGGCAGACGGGCCGACAACAGACGCAGCTTTGATCAAAGCGGGAAACTGCCCTGCACCTGTTCCGCCAGCCTGGTGGCAGGCAGCACAATTGGCGCCATAGACTTTTTCGCCACGGGATTGTAGTTCGGCAAGCTGCCATTCCTTGTTCGGATCATCAGCCTTGGCGGCCATTTCTTTCTTACGAGCGTCCACCCACTTGCTGTACTCCTCTGCCGACTTGACCTCAACGACGACAGGCATGAATGCATGGTTTTTACCGCATAACTCAACGCAAGCGCCGCGATAAACCCCTTCTTTCTCTGCCTTGAACCAGGTATCGCGTACGAATCCCGGAATTGCGTCCTGTTTCACACCAAAAGCAGGTACCGTCCAGGAATGGATCACATCGTTGGCGGTTAGAACGACACGGACCTTTTTGCCCACCGGCACCACTAGGGGATTATCAACCTCCATCAGATAGGTCAAACCCTTGGGGTCCTTGCCTGTGATCTGTGACTCTGGGGTTGAAAGCGTTGACAAAAAGCCAATGCCTTCGCCTTCGCCTTTCACATAGTCATAACCCCATTTCCATTGATAGCCCGTAATCTTCACGGTCAGATCTGCCCCGGAAGTATCCTTTTGCTCCACGACCATTTTTGTTGCAGGAATGCCGATTCCCACCACGATGAGAAAAGGCACCACGGTCCAGGCAATTTCAACCGCTGTGCTTTCATGAAAATCGGCGGGTTTGTGGCCCTTTGACTTACGGTGTGCCCAAACGGAGTAAAACATCACCGCAAAAACAGCGATGAAAATGACAAGACAGACCGCCATTAAAAACCAGTTCATCCAGTGCTGGTCGGCAGCGATTTTCGTCACACCCTTTGGCAAATCAAGTTGATTGACTTTGGGTCCGCCAGGCATATCTGCAGCCCATAGGCTAGGTGCAATTAATGCAGCCGAGATCGCGCAACTTGCCAAACCCAGCTTATCTCTGACCGAAGCGGCTCGGTCGAATAACTGTCCCATCGTCCTCATGCCATCACCATATTCATTGTTCAACATCCATTTTTTATCGTCTGCAGCCCTCGCATATCCATCGGACCGGCCACAGATCACTCCCAACCTACCCAATCAGCGAGTCCATGCAAGCTTGCCAAGACATGCGCTTCGGAGTTCCTTCGCAAGCGAGCTCCGCTGATGCTCTGGCACAAACCGGCCAACCTCGCAAAATCTTCCCTGAGATACCAACTTAACCAACTCTCGACGCTGACCCTGGTACTCGACCCTAATCCAGTCCAGGGGAACTTCAGTCCTCTCCAAACGGCTTGCAGTACTCCGCTCGACCACTAATCCTCCGGATTGAACCACGATCCGCTCAAAATCAGCCGCGTGTCGCGCATATACGACAAACGCAATACCAAGCGCAGCGACCTCAAGGAAAGCAAACGGCAAAACCATCCAAGCACCCGCCAGTGCGAAAAATGTCGCGACGGCAATCGAAAGGCTAGAAACAGCAGCAAACCAAACGGCAAGTTGGCATGGCGTTAGGGCGCAATTACGACGCATCAACCACTGACGCGAGTCAACTTCCTCCGTGCAGTTCCATGAGTAGTCCAACTATACACCTTCCATGACCACGCATCCGCGTCGAGTAGATGCTTGTAGCCCTTGATTATAGGTTCCCCGTGCTGATTTTTGCCACTGAGCCCCCTAGGAAGCCTTAAGCTTTAGTTGGATGGGCTGCCATTCGGCGGCTTGTTTGGCATCAGCAGCCCGCCAAGCGTGACCCAGGATAAGCTCGATTTCAAGCTGAAACAGTCCATCGGGACGTCGCAAATATTCGAGCGACTGATGAACCTGTGCAAGCCAACGGCGCGAGCGCACATGCTTGGCTTGAGTCGGGCTAAGGTGCCCTCCAAGAGCACGCAAATCGCTCAGAAGATCATGCGGGTGGCGCCAGGTCAGCACAATGCGGTCCATATCAACAACGGGTTCAGCCCAACCTGTGTGCACTAGGGCATCCCCCAGATCGTGCATATCCGGAAAAGTCATCAACTGAGGCGCCAAGCTGCGAAGCGCCGAGAAACTGTCAACACCAAGCAGTGAAAAGCTAAACAAGGCATCTTGCCTTGCACATCGATGGAGCTCAGCGAGCAATTCGGGCCATTGTTTCGACCAATGCAAGAGGCCGTTTGACCATAAAAGGTCGAAGGCTCCAGCCTGTAGAGGAAGTTGGTGGACATCCGCAGCTACACGCTGTAGCTTCGTTGAGTGCTCTTCGATTAAGTGGCCACGCTCAGCAGGCTCTATATCGTTATCACCAGGTATTGTTGCGCTTGTAAGCATACGGCCCCAAAGCCTCTTAGCCCAGCTCGAGACTGAAGCCTTGGTAGCTTCTGAGCGCTGCAGGCCTTCGCGGTTATGGGCCTCGGCCCTCGTCGCAGAATTTGCAGCCCAAGCCCAGTCAACCACGAAGAGCTCGCTTGCCGGATAAGCCAATTGCAAGCTTCCGGCATCGCGCAGGTTGGCATCGCCTAATACCAAAACTTGCTTGGGTGCTTGCTTCACCCATTGCATGCGCTCGAGCATACGGGCTTGGACCTCGTCCCACAAAAAGCCAGCGTCCATCGCTCGGCGATAGCGGCGTTGATGCTGCAAGCGCATGTTTGGATGCTGGTTCATGGGTTTGCTCGACGAGTTAAACGAGTTGATGCTAGCTCATTGGTCTTTGCTGGACGGCCTACTGGGCCTAGCGTCAGCATGGCCAACTCGGGAAAGGCATCTTGCGAGGCCAAACACTAGGCTGTTTTGATCAAGGTTTTCAAATTCATCCTTATGGAAGCAACGCATCGATTAAGGCAAAGCGCGATAAGACTCATGAGGGGCGTACGCGATCCGAGGCAGCTGATTCGCAACATCGGCAGCAACCTGCGTGGAGCGTGGTTTCCACAGCGCTGCCTCCTGTGTCTAAGCCTTGCCCGAGGCGATTTCTGCCTCGCATGCCAGCCGCTTCTCGATGGGGCTGACCCACTGAGGCACGCCAGATGCCTTCGTTGCGGTCGGATCAAGACACAGAGCGAGCAGCCTGAGGGCAGTCACACATGCAAGCATGCCGATTCGCCTTGGGATCGCGTGTGGATCGGGATGGACTATCAAGTCCCCTTGGATGGGGTTTTAATGCTCGGCAAGTATGGCGGGGATCCGAACGCCTGTCGCGCGCTTGGTCGCTGGCTAGGTCAACGAAGGCCCTTTAGCTGCCATGCCGATGGGCAAGAGCCCCCGTTGCTGATCCCCATTCCGTCAACACCGTCCAAACTTCGCCAACGCGGCTACAACCCGGTTGAGCAAATCGCCCGTGGCTGGGTGCAGCAGGCAAAGCTCGACCATCGGAATGCGCCAAGGCTTGAAAGCCGAGTCCTGTTGCGCCATGACACCGGTACGAGTCAATCACGTCGCACTGGCAAGGAACGCGCGTTATCGGCCCAGGCTCGAGAGGCTTCCCCGCCTGATCCCTCCCATGGGACAGCTGGGTTTTATCTCGGGCCGGGGGCACAGCCTGCACTGCGCACGAGAAGGCCTATTGTTTTGCTCGACGACGTCATGACCACGGGCTCGACCCTAGCCGCCGCTTGCCTTGCCCTAAAGGCAAAGCCCATACAATCGATTAGCCTTGTTGTGTTGATGCGTCGCTAGCCTTGTTTATGTTGATGGGCTGCTTCATGAGTGAACGAAATGACAACCCCCGAACTTGCCGCAGGCCCATGGATTGCCGCCGATGTCCACGTCGTGCTGGTTTATCCGGAGATACCGCCAAACACTGGCAACATCATGCGTCTTTGCGCCAATACGGGTGCCAGCCTGCATCTCATTGAGCCCCTTGGCTTTCCACTCGATCACGCCAAAATGCGAAGGGCGGGGCTCGACTACCGTGAATTTGCCTCGGTTCGTGTGCACCCAAGCTGGGAGCAATTTCTAGCCACGGAGTCGCCGCAACATTTGTTTGCCTTCACGACCAAAGCTCGCCGTCATCTCTTCGGACAGGCCATCGAACCCGGGAGTTTTCTCGTGTTCGGCTCAGAGACAAGAGGCCTGCCTGAGAACATTCTTCAAACAATTGGACAAGCCCGCAGCTTGCGTCTACCGATGATGGCTAACAGCCGCAGCCTTAATCTTTCCAATGCGGTCGCAGTCAGTGTTTATGAAGCCTGGCGTCAGCAGCGTTGCTATGAAGGCCAAGCGAAAGACTAAATGGTCTTGCTTGGGCCTAGCAAGGCAAGACAGGATGCCTTCAGATCGTCTAAATCGTCGACAACATGCCAAGCGTCGAACTCTTTTTGTGACACAAAACCTGCAAATACTTGATGTTTCACAAGGGCTAGAAGTGGATCCCAAAAGCCGTCACGGTTAAGGATCAGGATCGGTTTGCGGTGATAGTCGAGCTGCAAAAGCGTTGCAACCTCGAAAAATTCATCAAGTGTGCCGAGACCTCCTGGCAACACGACAAAGGCGTCGCCCAGATCGATCAGCGCTTGCTTGCGTACCGACATGTCGCTGACGACTTCAAGCCGCGTCAGACCTTCCAGACCAACTTCGCGTTTCATCAAGGACTCAGGGATGATGCCCGTGACCTGCGCACCGGCTTGCAGGGCAGCCCGGGCAATCTCGCCCATCAGGCCAACGTTACCGCCGCCATAAACAAGATGCCAGGACTGCTGACCTATCCAATGCCCAAAGGCTGCGGCATCATCGATATGTGCCTGATGTTGACCATGGCGGGAACCACAAAAAACAGTTAGTGATGGTTTTCTCAAAGTCATTGCTTTACTCGCTCAGAAGTCATCAAGCTCTTGTCGACCTGCGCGGGCGAGTAAAGCTTGCAAAGCTTGATCGGCGCGCAACTCGCCGCTTACCAAACGATGAACGGCTTGGGTAATGGGCATGTCGACATCAAAACGCGCAGCCAATTGCACGGCCACCTCGGCGGTATGAACACCCTCGGCGACGTGGCCAAGCCCTGCCAGGATGCGTGCAATCGAATCGCCCTTGGCCAAGGCCAAACCGACTTGACGGTTACGCGACAAGGATCCTGTTGCCGTGAGCAGCAAATCCCCAAGGCCCGTGAGACCCATGAAGGTTTGGGGCTTAGCGCCCATTCGCTGACCTAGTCGCGCAATCTCTGCCAGACCGCGGGTGAGCAGGGCAGCTCTTGCGTTATTGCCCATGCCAAGGCCATCGCACACACCAGCCGCAATGGCCATGACATTCTTTAAAGCGCCGCCCAATTCAACGCCGATGAGATCGCTGTTGCCATAAAGCCGCATCGCATCATGATGCATCGCCTGTCTTGCGACCGGGGCGCAGTCCTCGTGAACGCTTGCAACAACCAAAGCCACAGGCAAACCTTGAGCGGTTTCGAGGGCAAAACTTGGCCCACTTAAAGCGCCCCCCGTTGCGCCAGCTCCCGCTTGCTCGAGCACTTGATGGGCAAGCAAGCCACTTTCTCGTTCGATGCCCTTACAAAGCCATAACAAAACGGGCCAATGCTGCGGCGAGGCCAATTGCTTGATGGCATCCAAACTCTGGCGCAAGCCCGACATGGGCGAGGCAAGAATCCATAGCGATGCACCCTCAATAGCCTCTTGGAGGCTGGCGGTGACTTGAAGGTTTTGGGGAAATTGTATGCCAGGAAGGTAGCGCTTGTTTTCGCGATCAAGCGCCATCGCCTCCACCTGCTCATGATCGCGCGCCCAAAGCCTCAACGCATGCCGCTTGGCGATATGAATCGCAAGCGCACTGCCCCAAGCGCCAGCGCCGATGACCGCAATGCGCATGGCCGTGAGCGCTTCAGATGCCCTGACGTAGCGCTAGTGGGGCAGGATGATGCCTGAGCCATTTCCGGCTGCGCCGGCCTGTGCCTGCTGCTCGGCCAGGCGTTGTTGGAAGAGCGCCTCAAAGTTGATCTCTGCCAAATGAACAGGTGGGAATCCGCTGCGTTGCACAGCATCAGCGATATTGGAGCGCAAATAGGGATAAATGATGCTCGGGCAAAGAATGTTGGCAACGGCTTCCATTTGATCCGCAGCAATGCCCTGCGATGTGAAAATACCAGCCTGCGTTGCTTCGACCAGGAAAGCGACCTTCTCGGCCATTTTTGCCGTCACCGTCACGCGGACGGCTGTCTCGTGCACGCCCTCACCAAGCACCTCATTGGTGATGTCGAGCTGAATTTCAACGCTGGGCGCGCTAGCCTCGAGGAAAATTTGCGGCGCGTTTGGCAATTCGAGCGACATATCCTTGAGGTAGATGCGCTGAATGGAAAATTGCGGCGCTTGTTCGCCTTGCCCAGCAGATGCTTGTTGTTCGTCAGCCATGAACTAATCCTTGAGAATATGTTTTAAATCGCCGCTGTAGAAACTAAATCTCGCCCGTAGCCGGTCAATACCAGGCACCCGGGAAGGCATTAAACCGAGGTCAACATGGGTGTAAGCCCACCAGCCCGATCAAGCGCAGCCAAATCGTCAAAGCCGCCTACATGGTGGTCGCCGATGTAAATCTGCGGCACGGTGCGACGTCCGGTACGCTGCATCATCTCGTCTCGACGTGACGGTTCGAGGTCAATGCGTACCTTCTCAATATGCTCAACGCCACGGGCACGAAGTAGCTGCTCGGCGCGCTGGCAATAGGGACAAACCGCTGTGGTGTACATAACAACCGCTGCACTCATGACTGACCTCTTGAGAATTATGACTTTACCAAGGGCAAACTCGCTGCCCGCCACGCCGCAACGCCGCCCGCGAGGCTGTAGACGCGCTCAATGCCCGCCTGTCGAATAATGGCGCTCGCCTTTGCGGCTTTGGAACCATCGCCATCAACCACCAGCACGGGTTTTTTCCCCTTGATCTCGGAGACACGTTTGGGGAGGTCGACCAAGGGAATACTTTTGGCCCTCAGCAGGTGGCCTGCGTCGTACTCTGCTGGCGATCGAACATCGATCAAGGTCGGATCCTCGTCATTCATTAGTCTGGTTGCGGTGACCGCGTCAAGACGCTCACCACCTGCACGGTCGCGGATACTGGGCCACAGTAGTAAGCCACCCGAGACGATCGCCATCACGATCAAAAAAATATTGTCAATAAAAAACTGCATGTAAATATCCCTGAAGGACAACACAAAAAGCCTCGCCGTGCAGGCCTAAGTCCGCGATTATTCCACGTTGCCGGATCGCTACAATACAAGCCACTATGAGCTACCAACTTGTTTTGATGCGGCATGGCGAAAGCCAGTGGAATTTAGAGAACCGTTTTACCGGCTGGACCGATGTGGCACTTAGCCCCAAAGGCGTCGATGAAGCCAGGCGAGCAGGCCGGTTATTGCGTGAACAAGGCTTCGCTTTTGATCGGGCTTACACCTCAAGATTGCGACGTGCGATCCATACCCTTTGGCTTGTGCTCGATGAGATGGATCAGATGTGGATCCCCATACATTCGGCCTGGCAACTCAATGAGCGTCATTATGGCGCTCTTCAAGGGCTGAACAAGGCCGAGACGGCTGCGCAATATGGCGACGCTCAAGTACTGATTTGGCGGCGAGCTTATGCGATAGCCCCCGAGCCCTTGATGCCCGGCGACCCTCGACAAAGTGATCAAGACCCCCGCTATGCCGATGTTCCTCCAGGCCAGATACCCCGTACCGAGTGTCTCAAAGACACCGTGGCAAGAGTCGTTCCATTTTGGGAACAAGAGCTTGCGCCTGCTCTACGCTCGGGCCGAAAGCTTGTGATTGCAGCCCACGGTAATTCCTTGCGTGCGCTCTTGCAGCACCTTGAGCACATCTCAGAAGAAGAAATCGTCAACTTGAATATCCCCACTGCTCAGCCCTTACTTGTTGAACTCGACAGCAAGCTTAAGTTTCAATCGCGGCGGTATTTGGGCGATCCCGATGAGATTGCCCGCGCGATCGCATCGGTTGCTGCGCAGGGCAAGGCAGACACTGATAGGATCTGAACCTTCGTTCAAGGGATGATCGATGAATCAAATGCGCGATGAAGCGACAAGCAACCCACCCAAGAAACGCCACATGAGGCCGTTTGCGCTCGTTTGCGCAGGCGCCGTTGCCGGTGTTTTGGTTAGCCTCGGAATTTCTGCGGTTGCGCAAAAAGACAGTCGTAGTCCGCTGCAAGCGCTGCCACTTGAAGAGTTGCGCCAGTTTGCCGATGTATTTGGAGCAATCAAAGGCAATTATGTTGAGTCAGTCGAGGACAAGAAACTGATCAACGAGGCTATCAGTGGCATGCTCTCAGGTCTGGACCCACACTCGGCTTTCCTCGATGCCAAGGCCTATAAGGAAATGCAACTCAACACCAGTGGCCAGTTTGGCGGCATCGGTATTGAGATCGGTATTGAAGACGGCTTCATCAAGGTCATCGCACCCATTGAGGATACGCCTGCTGAGCGTGCAGGCATTAGGGCTGCTGATTTGATTGTTAAGATCGGCGAGCGTCCTGCCAAAGGGATTTCAACCACTGAAGCGGTTGAGTTGATGCGCGGCAAGCCCGGCACACCGGTCACCATTACGATCAGCCGCAAGGGTGAGCCGACGCCGAGGGTTTTCACACTTGAACGCGCTGTGATAAAGGTGCAATCCGTGCGCTCAAAGATGGTCGAGCCGGGCTTTGCTTATGCCCGGATTACCCAGTTTCAAGAACAGACCCTGCCATCCTTAGCCAAACATCTTGATCAGCTCGCGAGCCAGGGACCTCTAAAGGGTTTAGTGCTGGATTTACGCAACGACCCTGGTGGTTTGCTTCAAGGTGCACTCGGTGTTTCGGCCGCATTCCTGCCGCCAAAAGTCTTGGTCACGAGTACCGATGGTCGCAACGCCGATGCACGTCGACGCTACAACGCAGACCCCAACGACTACGCAAGACATGGTGATGACCCGATCGCTCAGATTCCAGCGGTTTACAAAAGCGTTCCCATGGTGGTTTTAGTTAATGCGGGCTCAGCGTCCGCCTCCGAAATCGTCGCCGGTGCTTTGCAGGATCACAAGCGAGCGACCATCATCGGCACCCAGACGTTCGGTAAGGGCTCAGTCCAAACAATTTTGCCGCTTTCATCGACCACAGCGATCAAGCTCACCACCGCCCGTTACTACACCCCAAGCGGTCGATCGATCCAAGCCAAAGGCATCACACCCGACATTTTGGTCGACGAGTACCCCGATGGCGATTTGAGCCACTTGCGGGTCCGCGAAGCAGATCTTAAAGGCCATCTCGATGATGCGGGTAAGGCTAGTGCAGGCGGCATTACGCAAGAAAACAATACGAGTCCAAGCCAGTCCGAGCGCAAAAACAGCGCCGATGCGCCGGGTGCAGACCGTGGCAAATCACTGACGGCTGAGCAAATCAACGAACGTTTGCGCAATCGCAAGCCCGTGGTGTTCGGAAGCCCTGAGGATTGGCAATTGCAACAAGCGATGAACCATTTGAAGGGCCGACCTGTGGCCAAACCCGCTGGTACCCAGACTGCGGCTGCCCGCACCGATCGGATCGTCGACTGAGGCATGGTGCGCGCTCGCAAGCCTTGAACGACGCACAACTTCAACGCTATGCCCGCCACCTCTTGCTCGATGAGGTTGGCGTGGAAGGCCAGGAACGGCTGCTCGCAGCGAGCGTTCTAATCGTTGGGCTCGGCGGATTGGGTTCGCCTGCTGCGATGTATTTGGCCGCATCCGGCGTGGGCAGGATTATGCTTGCAGACGGTGACCGGGTTGATCTGACCAACTTACAAAGGCAAATCGTCCACAAGAGCCACAGTGTAGGCATGCCCAAAGTGCTGTCGGCACGACAAAGCCTGCAAGCCCTTAATCCGGATCCCCATTACGAGTTGATCGACCACAAACTCGAAGGCGCAGCCCTTGAGCAGGCGATTGCTTCGGTTGATCTGGTGCTTGATTGCAGCGATAACTTTCAAACCCGCCACGCGGTCAATCGCGCTTGTGTGAGTCATGGTGTTGCTTTGGTGAGTGCTTCGGCGATTGGGCTCGATGGGCAATGCATGGTGCTCAACCTTAACCATCCAAAGCATGCCAGTCGCGCTGCAAGTCAAAGCGCTTGGGCCTGCTACCACTGCGTTTTTCCACTCGACCTTGCGCCTGCCGAAGTTGCCTGCGCCACGATGGGCGTTTTTTCGCCCCTAACGGGCATGGTGGGCTGCATGCAAGCAGGGCTTGCGATGCGCGTGCTTATGAACCGCAGCCTGCCCCAGGTCCTACTCATGATTGATGGGCGAAATATGTCAACAAGCAGTATGCGGATACAAGCCGACCCCGATTGCGCTGTTTGCTCGGGGCAAGCCCGTCGCGTGGACTAAAAAACAGAACTAAAAGCAGCCGGATCTGAAACGTGCCCTGTTTTCAGCCTAAGAAAAGCAGGCACTGCGCGCGAAGACGCTCGGCATCGAGCGGTTTGAACCCTGATCTTACGAAACCGAGCCAATGCCCTGTCACCCAGGCCATGATCGCTTCTGCGGCATAGGCTGGATCAATCTTGTGACGATCTAGCTGGCGAAACGCTTGCTTAAGCGATAACTCGATGCGCTCGAGCATTTGTTGGATACGACGCTGCAGTCGCTCAATTTCTAGCACACTGCTGTCGCCAATCAAGACGCGGGTCATGCCAGGGTTGGCCTGTGCAAACTCAATCAGCATGAGGGCAATGCTTTGCACACGCCAGATGGGATCGGCATGCTTTTGCTCTATTTGATTGATCAGTCCAAAAATGCTCTGTTCTTTAAATTCGATCAGCCCCTCAACCATTTGCGCCTTGCTTGCGAAGTGCCGATAAAGCGCGGCCTCCGAGACCGACAAACGCGCAGCAAGCGCCGCTGTCGTGATCCGCGCATCGCCCGATTCTTGCAGCATGAGCGCCCATGTTTGCAGAATTTGAATCTTGCGCTCGCCCGGTTTGGGACGCTTCGCTTGCCCACTCATGGCAGCGCCCTCCCAGTCATCGCTTGACAATCCCACTCATCCCTGCGCCTTCTCACTCATCGCTCAGCTTTCACCGCGGGTGACGATCGGACACTGAGCAAGCGGGTCAATTGCCTTGCGCTATGCACTTGATGGGTGAGCACTCGCGCATGGCCCGCGTGGGCGCTTCGCGGCCGGCCTCGCCAACCATGCTCCAACACTAATATCGTTTGCATCCCGAGCCTTCGCGCAGCACGCAAATTTTCAACGCTATCTTCAACCAGAAGGCATTGCCTGCTCGATACACCCAGTCTTGCACAAATCATCTTGAGCATCGCCACCGAAGGCTTGGGACGAAAACGTCCTGCAAAACACATATCCTCGATGCAAATGACTTGTTCAACCAAAGCATCAAGCGCTGCATGACGCAATACGGCGTGCGCATAGTGACGCGGCGCATTGGTCAAAATCACTTTCGACCCCTTAAGCCGTCGCAAGCTTTCTTGCAGCGCTTTATAGGGACCTAGCTTTGCCAGCAAATCGGGCAGCGGATGGGTGTCTTGCAAAAACGCATGAGGATTGATCGCATGGTGTTCAATCATGCCAAGTAAAGTCGCCCCGTAGCGCTTCCAGTAGGCAACGCGCAAGCGCGAGGCCTCATCCTCATCAACCGCGAGATGTTTGGCAACCCATTGGGTCATCGCTCGATTAACCCTCGGCATGATGTGCGTGCCCGCATCATGCAAGGTGTTATCCAGATCGAGCAACCAAACCGGGCCGTCACGACGTTTAAGCCGCGAGAGGGCCTGACGTTTCATAACGATCTTAATATTAGCGCGAACAAATCGTGTTACTAGTGCGAACGAATCATGGTGCCCACGCCGCTATCGGTCATGATTTCTAGCAATAGGGCGTGGTCAACCCGCCCATCGATGATGTGGACCGCATTGACACCTGCCTTAGCCGCATCAAGCGCTGAGGCAATTTTTGGCAACATACCACCCGAAATCGTGCCATCGGCGAAAAGTTCATCAACCCGTTTTGCGGTAAGTCCTGTTAACAGTTGACCGTCACGGTCAAGAACACCTGCTGTATTGGTCATCAAAACCAGCTTCTCGGCGCGCAAAATTTCAGCAATCTTGCCTGCAACAACATCGGCATTAATGTTGTAAGTCTCGCCTTCTTCACCCGATGCAATAGGGGCAATCACGGGAATAAAGCCCTGTTGGGAGAGCGTGAGGATGACCGCAGGATCAATGCTTTGAATCTCGCCAACCTGCCCGATATCGACCGTCTCATCGGGGTTGCCTGGTGTGCTCATCAACAATTTCCGAGCTCTAATCAGCCCACCGTCCTGGCCGGTAAGACCAACAGCACGACCACCTGCGGTGTTGATCAGCTCAACGATTTCCTTATTGACCTGCCCGGCCAAGACCATTTCAACAATGTCCATGGTTTCAGCATCAGTCACTCGCATCCCTTGGACAAACTCGCCTTTTTTGCCAACACGGCTCAGCAATTGCTCGATTTGCGGACCGCCGCCGTGCACAACCACGGGGTGAATACCAACAAGTTTGAGTAACACCACATCGGCAGCAAATGAGCGCTTGAGGCCCTCTTCGGTCATCGCATTACCACCATACTTCACCACGACGATCCGCGAATGAAAGCGTCGAATGTAGGGCATCGCCTCAGCGAGAATAGCAGCCTTGAGTGCAGGACTGGGCAAGTTGCTCATTGGGATATAGCCTCTGACAAAATGCTAATAGACGATTAAATGATTTATAGAATATAACGTGCTAAATCTTCACGTGATGCTGCTTCGGCAAGTCGTTGGTCGACGAATGCCGCATCGATCTCGATCGACTGCTCGCCGTTTTCGTCACGCTTGAGGTTGGGCAATACACTGGCATCAAAACCGATCTCTTCGAGTAGTTTTTCCATGACCGTGTGCAATCGTCGTGCGCCGATATTTTCGGTTCTTTCGTTGACTTGATGCGCGATTTCAGCAAGACGTCGCACCGCTTGCGGCTGGAAGATCAAATGAAGTCCTTCGGCGCCCATCAGTGCTTCGTACTGTCGCAATAAGCTAGCGTCGGTGGCTTGAAGAATCCGCTCAAAATCTTCCACAGTTAAGGCTTGCAACTCGACCCGAATCGGGAAACGACCCTGAAACTCGGGTATCAAATCACTCGGCTTAGACAAGTGAAAAGCACCCGAAGCGATAAACAAAATATGATCGGTTTTTATAGCACCATATTTGGTGTTGACGGTGGTTCCTTCCACCAAGGGCAATAAATCCCGGGGCACCCCTTGGCGCGAGACATCTGCACCATGCAAATCCGACCGGGTTGCGATCTTGTCGATCTCGTCAATAAAGACGATGCCTTGCTGCTCCACGCGTTCAAGCGCTTCACTTCGAATATCGTCCTCATTGACGAGTTTTGCCGCTTCCTCATCGGCAAGGATTTTTATCGCCTCGGCAACCCGCAAGCGTCGGGTCTTCTTCCTACCTGGCATTTGCGAAAACAATTGCTGCAACTGCTGGGTGAACTCTTCCATACCGGCGGGGCCCATCATTTCGAGGGCAGGCGCTGGCTGGTTGACTTCGAGTTCGATCTCCCGGTCGTCGAGCTCGCCTTCACGCAACTTTTTGCGAAACTTCTGTCGGGTGGACGACTGGGCAGTATCAACACCTTCTTGGCTGTGTTGGCCACTGAGCCCGCTACCTAAACCGCTAGCACGCGTTGGCGGCAGCAAGATGTCCAGAATCCGGTCCTCGGCTGCATCGAGCGCTTGCTGCTCAAGTTTGCGTTTGGCTGAGTCGCGACATTGTTTGATGGCGACTTCGAGTAGATCGCGAATGATGGTGTCAACATCACGGCCAACATAACCAACCTCGGTGAACTTGGTTGCCTCAACCTTAATAAAAGGCGCATGCACCAGTTTGGCCAGACGCCTTGCGATTTCGGTTTTGCCAACGCCCGTTGGGCCGATCATCAGAATGTTGCGCGGGACAATTTCCTGGCGAAGCGGCTCGGCCACTTGAGCGCGCCGCCACCGATTTCTTAAAGCGACAGCCACAGCCCTTTTAGCTGCCTGCTGCCCCACCACATGTTTGTCGAGTTCTGAGACGATTTCTCTCGGCGTCATCATGGCAGGGTTTCAATCACAAAGTTTTCATTGGTGTAAACACAAATCGACGCTGCAATGGCCAAGGATTCGCGGACCATCGCTTCTGGCGACAAATCACTGTGCTTGAGCAATGCTTTTGCCGCCGACTGAGCAAATGCCCCGCCCGAACCAATCGCCACCAAGCCGTCCTCAGGCTCAAGCACATCGCCTTGACCCGTGATGATGAGCGAGTGGTCCTGATCGGCCACGGCGAGCATGGCCTCAAGCCTTCTCAAACCGCGATCGGTTCGCCAGTCTTTGGCAAGTTCAACCGCCGCACGCAGCAGTAAACCCGAGTGCTTTTCAAGTTTTCCCTCAAAGCGCTCAAAAAGCGTAAAGGCATCGGCTGTGCCGCCGGCGAAACCCGCAAGCACCTTGCCGTGATGCAAGCGACGTACCTTACGGGCTGAGGCCTTGACAATCACCGAACCGAGCGTGACCTGCCCGTCGCCGCCGAGCGCAACGCTTTTACCCCGGCGTGCACTTAATATCGTGGTGCCGTGAAAGGACTCAGTCCCCATAGAGCTTTTGCCTTAATTCGCGCCTTTGTTGCGCCTCTAGGGAAAGGGTCGCTGTCGGCCGAGCAAGCAAACGCTGCAAGCCGATCGGCTCGCCTGTCTCCTCGCACCATCCATACTCGCCCACATCGATGCGGTTGATTGCCTGCTGCACCTTCTTTAAGAGCTTACGCTCGCGGTCGCGGGTCCGTAACTCAAGCGCATGCTCCTCTTCGATCGTAGCCCGATCGGCAGGATCGGGGACGATGACGGTTTCACGCAAATGCTCGGTGGTCTCGCCGGCATTTTGCAAAAGCTCACGCTCGACGGCTTGCAGACGCTGCTTGAAAAAGGCAAGTTGGGCGGCGTTCATGTAGTCGTCTTCTGACATTGACAACAATTCAGCCTCGTTGTTGATTACGGCAGAGGCCTTTGCGCTCTTGGGAGCAGGCTTGCTAGTGGACTCAACCTGCGCTGCGGCAGGCTTGTTCGTTGAGGTCTTCGTAGCCATGGCGGTAAGATGCTTCCAAAAGGAAATGGGTTAGTGGGAATGCAAAGCTGCTTGAAGCGGATCTTTGCAAGGCGAAAAAGCAATCGTCATCAGAGTCGGCAGACTTGGCTCTAGGCCAAGCATTGCTGCAAGCCCTTCATAAACAAATCTTTGGGCAGTTTACGGCCGATGAATACCATCTTATTAGACGGTTTCTCGCCCGCCTGCCATTTGCGACCCTGGTCAGCACCCATCATTTGATGAACACCTTGGAAGACCGTCTGGCGGTCGCTGCCCTTCATGTAGAGCACCCCTTTGTAGCGCAACATATCTTGGCCGTAAACCTGAATCAAGCCCGATAAAAAGTCCTCAAGCTTGCCTGCGTCAAAAGGTTTATTCGAGCGAAAAACAAAGGAGCTGACGTCTTCGTCATGGTCATGCTCGTCGGTTTCTAAAAACTGCGGGTCGATTTCAAGAATCGCATTCAGATTAAAGCCACGGATGTCCAGAATCTGCTTAATATCAGTCTGCCCGAAATGAACCTCCGACATGGGTGCTCTGGGGTTGATCCGCAACAAACGCGTCTTGAGTGCTTGCAAAGCATCCTCATCGATGAGATCAACCTTAGACAAAAGTAATCGATCGGCAAAGGCAACCTGTTCGCGGATTTCCTTGGACTGATCGAGTTGTGTCATCGCATGCTTGGCGTCGACCACCGTGATGACAGCATCAAGCAAGTAAGCATCGGCAATATCGTCATCGATAAAAAAAGTTTGTGCGACCGGCCCAGGGTCAGCTAGTCCGGTGGTTTCGATAATCACTCGCTCGAATTGCACCTCGCCAGCCTTTTTACGGCGATGCAAATCGTTGAGGATGCGAACCAAATCCCCGCGGACAGTGCAGCAGATACATCCGTTATTCATCTCAACAATTTGCTCTTGCTGATCCTGCAGCAACAGTTCATTGTCCACACCCTCTTCACCGAATTCGTTTTCAATCACGGCGATGCGATGGCCGTGTTGCTCGGTCAAGATACGTTTAAGCAAGGTGGTCTTGCCACTGCCCAAAAAGCCAGTCAAAACGGTCACCGGAATATGTTGGCTCGACTGCATAAACAACCCCAGGGGCAAAAATAAAGGACATCCACGCCGACCCCTGACGCATTCAGAGCAAGCAAACCGTCAGCGATGGATGAACGGGCGGGCAGTTTACACCCGCTGGAGCAAAAGTCCCTTGAGATACTCGCCTTCTGGGTGCACCATCGACATCGGGTGGTCAACACCCGCAGCCAAGCGGCGCAGCAACTGGGCATCAACGCCGGCATCGATCACCGCTCCCGCCAGAATTTTCTGAAACAAATCAAGCGATATCGCCCCTGAGCAGGAAAAGCTCAGCAAATAGCCGCCAGGACGCAAGAGCGTGAGCGCTTTAAGATTGATCTCTTTATAAGCACGTGCTGCACGATCGACATGCTGGCTCGAGGGTGCAAATTTCGGTGGGTCGAGCACGATCAAATCAAATCGTTCGCCTTCGCGTTGCAAGCCAGCCAAGGCCTCAAAAACATTGGCTTCCCACCAGCGCCCTTGGCGGTCTTGGAGATTATTCAGGCTTTGCTGCTTACGAGCGTGCTCAAGCGCCGACTCGCTTGAATCAACTGAAATCACTTCGGCTGCGCCAGCGGCCCAGGCAGCAAGCGAAAAACCGCCCGTGTAACAAAAGCAATTCAAAACCCTTGGAGCATCCATCGCTTTGATCAAGTCGGCAATAAGCGCCCTGTTATCGCGTTGATCGATGTAAAACCCGGTTTTATGCCCCTGCCGCACGTCGACAAAAAACCGCAAGCCATGCTCGTGGATGCTGATTAAGGGCGCAGGCTCGGCACCATGCAGCACCGCCTGGCCAGCGTTTAAACCCTCGCGCTGCGCACCAGCAGCATCCGATCGTTCGTAGATGGCATCGATACCCTGCGCCTTTATCGCATCGACAATGGCCGCCCGAAAGTAATCGGCGCCTGCCGACAAGATTTGCACCACCGCCTGCTCGTCGTAAAGATCGACAATCAGGCCGGGTAAACCATCGGCCTCAGCAAACACCATGCGCCTTGCGTTGCTTTGCTCAAGAATCGCTCGCCGCCGGGCAAAGGCCTGGGAGACACGCTTTGCAATCAGCGCCGCATCGGGTGGCTCTTTCTCTTGAAAACTCCATGCGCGCAGTCGAATACTAGAGCGGGGCGAACCGCATGCCCAAGCGAGAAATTGACCTTTGGCATCGCAAACTGCAATCGGATGGCCGCTAGGTAGGCGCTCAATCAGCTTAATGCCTTCATCGCTAATCGCTCCTGGGTAAAGCCATGGATGACGGCGAAGCAGCGAGCGCTCTTTGCCCGGACGAAGCCGCAGCAAAGCAGCAACCACTGGCTGCGATTGACTTTTAGCCATCTTAAGTGCTTCGCCTTGCAGCCCGCGGATGCGCCTTATCGTAGACCGCGGTAAGCCTTTGAAAATCGAGCGAGGTGTAGATCTGTGTACTCGCAATACTGGCGTGGCCTAAAAGCTCTTGTACAGCGCGCAAATCCCCACTCGATTGCAACATATCGCTGGCAAAGGAGTGCCTTAATACATGAGGATGCAAACGACTTGCAAGGCCTGTTGCTAGACCTAGGCTGGCAAGCCTGTGTTGCACCGACCGAGCGCTAATCCGCTGGCCGCGAGTTCCGAGGAAAAGCGCGTTTTGATTGCCGCCAGGCTGCTTTTGTAGCCATTCGTCACGTTGCTTGAGCCAGGCATCGATTGCTCTGACGGCTTTGCCGCCAACAGGCGTGACGCGCCTCTTGGAGCCCTTACCGAGCACATGGACCTGGGCCTGGGCAGCGTCGTACCAACCGAGCGCCTGAGGGTGGTATGCACAATCGAGTTGTATCAACTCTGAAAGCCTCAGGCCCGACGAATAAAGCAATTCCATCATGGCCAAATCACGGGCAGCCGTTGGGCCTTCTTGCGGAAAATCCAACAATCGCTGACTGTCATCGGCTGGCAAAGCCTTGGGCAAACGCGAAGGCATCTTCGGTGCTTTGATTTGCCGCGCAGGATTGTGCGCAACAATCTTTTGCTCAAAAAGAAAATCAAAAAAGCCTCGCCACGCCGATAGCTTACGACCAAGCGATCTTGGCGAGAGCCCTTGCGCAGCGAGTTGGGCGAGCAATCGACGCAAATGCCTCGCTTCAACATGCACCCAACCGCCTTCGGTTAGGAGTGGGACAAGAAGGACCAAATCCTGCCTGTAAGCCTTCAAACTATGGCTTGAATAACGCCTTTCGCTGCTTAAACGTTGAAGATACTGCTCAAGATCAACCATTTTAGGCGTTGGCAGGCTGGCTGCGGTCACTCGCTTGGCTGGGCTCGCTTGGCGCATGGGGCCTTTTTTCTTTAGCCCAAAGAGCGCCGAGCGCAGGCGTGAGTGCCGCAGACACCAACTCGGCGAGTCGTTGCAAAAAAGCTGTGCCCATTTGGGCATGGAATCGGTCTGGATCAGCCGAGCCAAGCACCAAAAGACCAAAGGCCTGAGGCTCGACGCCACGGCGCAAGGCAAGCAGCGCAACCGAGCGGGCGTTTTGCCCCCGATCAGCAAGCCAAATCACACCTGGCTTTTGCGCCGGGCTGCCGCACAAAGGCTGTTGCATTTGATCAACGCGGTCGAGTTCGTCGCCACTTAGCGGTAGCTCCAAGCCGGGCTCTAGACGAGCAGCGCCCAGAGGCCATACTCTTAAACCGACTTGAGGCACTTGGAATATCTCCTCCAGAAGTGCAATCAAGCGCCTGTCCAGGCTTGAACGCTCCTCATGCAAGAGCAATTGCCTTGTGAAGCGTTGCATTTTCTCGCCGATCAAGTCATTTTCTTGAGCAACGCGCATCAGGTCCGCTAAACGATGTTCGAGCTGCCGATGTTTTTCACGCATCACCTCAAGTTGGCGCTCATGCAAAGAGATAGCCCGGCCTGCATGTAAATCGGGCATCTTCATCTGCGATAAGAGCTCTGGATGCCGCTGCAAAAATTCGGGATTCGACTTAAGCCAGCGCGCAATTTGTTGCTCGTTATCTTCGTTTCGACCCTCTGACATGAAAACTCCTGAATTCAACCATTTGGCAAGCCTGGGCACATCATTGCCTTGCAAGGGCACGACCATGATTAACGCGTCGGCAAGACGATGAGACCTTCAAACACGGTGTGTGCGGGCCCTGTCATCATGACCGGGCTTTGCCCCCCCGCCCACTCGACCCAGAGATTGCCCCCGCGCGCCCGAACCTGCAAGCCTTCGCGGGCTTTATTTCGCGCCAAGGCGAGGACAGCGGCGGCACAAGCCCCAGTTCCGCAGGCTAATGTCTCGCCTGCACCACGCTCAAAGACGCGCAATTGCAATTGATCGGGCAACGCCAGATAAGCAAATCCGACATTGACCTGCTTGGGGAAAATCGGGTGTGTGCAAATAAATGGGCCAAGATGTTCGAGCATGTCATCGTTAGGCGGAGCATCCAAAAAGAGCACTGCATGGGGATTGCCCATCGACATCAAGTCAAGCTCAAGACTAGGCAAATACTCGGGTGCAGGCGATGCAAGTTGGATATGTTCGATGCCATCATCGATGTCAGCGTGACCTCGAGCGCGCGCTTGTTGCCAGTCAACAAAACCCAGGTCTCGGGTATTAAAGTCAGGCCGCCCCATATTAACCATGACCATGCCATCGTCGAGCAGTTCGGGTTCAATGAGGCCAGCCAGGGTTTCGACAGCAATCTTTCTTTTTGCACTCAAACCTTGCTCGTGGACAAAGCGAACAAAGCATCGCGCACCATTGCCGCATTGCTCAACCTCTGCACCGTCGGCATTAAAGATGCGGTAGCGGAAATCGTTGCCAGGATCTTGTGGCCTTTCAACAACAAGGACTTGGTCGGCGCCTACCCCAAAATGTCGATCGGCGACCTGCCGCCAATCAACTTGTTCGACGTCAATCGCTTGGCCGATCGCATCGATGACAACAAAATCGTTACCTGCACCCTGCATTTTGCTAAAGCGAATCATCATGGCACCGAATAGAGTTGGGGTCGTTTAAAACGCTCTCACCCCCCAAGAGATCGCGCATTCTAGCGATAAACCGAAGGCTCGCCTGAGGGTCTTGTCTTATAGCGCCGATGGGTCCATAAGTACTGATGGGGGTCTTCGCGTACCCGCGCCTCGATAAATGCATTCATCCGCGCTGCGGCCGCTTCGGCCGTAAGCGACGATAGATCGCGCCAGGGCTCAAAGATCTCCAAATGATAGACATCGCCTTGCAAGCGCGTCACCGTTGGCAGCACCTGCGCTCCGGTCATCCTGGCAAGCCTCGACACGGTGGTCACCGTCGCTGCGTCAAGGCCAAAAAAAGGCACAAACACTGCATCACGTGAGCCCAAATCCATATCAGGCAGCAAATAGAGCACTTTGCCCTGCTTCACATGCCTCAATACCGCGCGCAAGCCCTCATTGCGCAAGACCAAGCTGGTATCGGGAAAGCGGCCGCGACCTGCAGTCATCGCATCGGTAAGTGCTTGGCTCTTTTGCTGGGCATAAACGGAAACCACCGGCATTTTTGAACTCAAATACAAACCCCCGGCGTCAAGCCCAAGAAAATGGGGGGCAAGCACAATTAAGGGGCCAGCAGCACGGGCCTCTTCTAGATGAGTCCAACCGCTCACGCGAACCATGTGTTCTAATTGTTTGACCGGACCTTCCCACAACGCAAAGCGATCGATCAAGCTAATGACAAAGGCCTTGTAATGTCGCTTGGCGATAGCCTCTCGCTCAGCTGCCGATTGATCGGGAAAAGCAATCGAAAGGTTGGTCAGCGCAATGCGCCTTCGGCGTCGAACGAGCACGTAAACCAATCGGCCAATCATGCCCGAGAGCAGGCACATCGCAGGCCGTGGCCAGCGCGACAAGGTCCGCGCCAGACCTATCAGGAGGGATGTTGCAAATTCTAGGCTAGGCTCGTTCATGTCATTAACACTTATACATCTTTATAACGATTATAACTCCAAAGATATTGCTCGGGAAAACGCCTAATCAAGCGCTCCATCGCGGCGTTGATCGCGGCAGGCGAAGACTCACCGTTGTAAATTTCAAAATGAATATACCAACTGCCGCGATCCAATGGCTTGATTGCCAAACGACGCTCCGCTATCGCAAAAAGAACAATCGGCTTGACGCGTTCGATCAAGCCCTGAGGCAGCGTCATCGTCCATGCCTGCTGTCCAAAAAAAGGGGCAAGGATGCCGTCACCGTTTCCAGGGACTTGATCGGGCAGCATACCCACGGCCTCGCCACGTTTGAGGCAACGCAACAAGGCGCGAACGCCACTCAAATCGGCAGGAACCGACCTCACCACTCCTCGGTTACGAGCCTCGCGCAAAAGTCGATCGAGCGCTTGGCTTTTGGCAGGTTTAAATAGCACTGTCATGGGAAGGTGTTGGGCGATATAGCGGGGGATGACTTCAAAGCTTCCGAGGTGCGGCGTCATCACAAGCAAACCACGTTGTTCGAGTCGGGCCGATGCGATGGCCTGCGTCAGCACCGTTTGGCTGGGGCTTTCACAATGGGCAAATAAGCGTTCGTCTGGCCAAAACCACAAGGCGGGTAATTCGGCAACAAGGCGACCTGTATGGGCGCGGACCCGATCCGGCATAAAACCTGTAACGTCATAGCCCGCAATCGACAAATGTTTGAGCGACTTTTGCCGATAAGATTTGGAGACGACCCAAGCCAATCGACCGATCAAGGCACCGAGCGCCCAAAGCATTTGCAAGGGCCATAGCGATAAGCATTGGAACAATAAACGTAGCATGGTATTTACCGATAAGCGCTATAATCGCACTTGCCGAGTTAATGACAACTTGCGGGGCACACAAATACCGCTAAAGCGTCGCCGCTTCAAAGGGAAGGTGGCTACGCCCAACAACCTGGAGGCAATGGCATGAGCAAAAGTTATTTTTTTACCTCGGAATCGGTCTCCGAGGGTCATCCCGACAAAGTGTCGGATCAGATTTCAGATGCAATTCTTGATGCGATTTTTGCACAGGATCCACGCTCGCGGGTAGCAGCGGAGACCTTGTGCAACACCGGCTTGGTCGTGCTTGCCGGCGAGATCACCACGGGCGCCAATGTTGACTACATCCAGGTTGCACGCGACACCATCAAAAGGATTGGCTACGACAACACCGAGTACGGCATCGATTACAAGGGTTGCGCAGTGTTGGTGGCCTACGACAAGCAAAGCCAGGACATCGCGCAAGGGGTCGATGAGGGACGCGGGCTTGATCTTGAACAAGGTGCCGGCGATCAAGGGCTTATGTTTGGTTATGCCTGCGACGAGACACCGGTTTTGATGCCCGCAGCCATTCATTACGCGCATCGCCTTGTCGAAAGGCAGGCTCAGCTACGACGAGATGGTCGTCTACCCTGGCTCAGGCCCGATGCAAAAAGCCAGGTTACCCTGCGCTACGTCGATGATAAGCCGCATAGTGTTGACACCGTGGTCTTATCCACGCAGCACGCCCCCGATATAGCCTACGACCAATTGCGTGAAGCAGTGATCGAGGAAATTATCAAACCGGTCCTTCCCAAAGCATTGCTGCAAGGCGAGGTGAAGTATTTGGTCAACCCGACAGGACGCTTTGTTGTCGGTGGCCCTCAGGGCGACTGCGGTCTAACTGGGCGAAAAATCATTGTTGACACGTACGGGGGCGCGGCGCCCCATGGCGGCGGTGCATTTTCAGGCAAAGATCCTTCAAAAGTCGATCGTTCGGCTGCCTATGCCGCCCGTTATGTTGCTAAGAACGTTGTCGCCGCTGGCCTTGCGAGCCGCTGCCAGATTCAGGTCAGCTATGCCATCGGTGTGGCACAGCCCACATCGATCATGGTGACCACTTTTGGAACCGGAAAAATTAGCGACGAGCGCCTTGAGGCGCTTATTGCCAAACATTTCGACCTAAGGCCCAAGGGTATTGTGCAAATGCTTGACCTTCTTCGACCTATCTATCAAAAAACGGCTGCGTATGGTCACTTTGGCCGTGACGAGCCCGAGTTCAGTTGGGAAAAGACCGATAAAGCTCAAGCGCTTCGCGCCGACGCGGGCCTTTAAGCCTTGGATCAACAAGACCTTTAAGAACCAAGCCAACCATCGATAAACCCTCAGGCCTGGGGTTTATCGATCGGTTGATTCCGAATCGCGCTACAATTCCCGGCTCGATATGAATGCCCGAGGAGCGTTGCGAGGTGTGTCCATCAGTTGACACCCCCAGGCTCGGGCAGGTTGCTCAGTTTGGGTGACTTTGCAACGGCGCTCGCCCACTTTGTTTTTTGAAAAGGAGGGCGCAGCATGAGCGCTGTAGCCAGTCAAGTTATTCCTCACCCCGCCATCAAACATCCAGCCATCGGATCATTTACTGATTTCGTTGTTGCTGACCTGTCATTGGCCGAATGGGGCCGGAAAGAGATTCGCATTGCGGAGACCGAAATGCCTGGTCTTATGGCGATTCGCGATGAGTTTGCCGCTTCTAAACCCTTAAAGGGCGCAAGAATCACTGGATCGCTTCACATGACGATTCAGACAGCAGTTCTCATTGAGACCTTGGTTGCCTTGGGTGCGGAAGTTCGTTGGGCTTCTTGCAATATTTTTTCCACCCAGGACCATGCAGCGGCTGCGATTGCTGCGGCAAGGATTCCTGTGTTTGCCCACAAGGGCGAGACCTTGGCGGAATACTGGGACTACACCCATCGAATTTTCGAATGGGCCGACGGCGGCAGTACCAACATGATTTTGGATGACGGCGGCGACGCTACCTTACTACTACATCTTGGCGCCAAAGCAGCAAGCGATAAGAGCCTTCTCGAACATCCAGGCAGCGAAGAAGAGGCCGCTCTTTTTGCTTCGATCAAGTCGACATTGGCTAAGGACCCAGGTTTTTATCAGCGACATCTGAGCGCTGTGATTGGTGTAACCGAAGAGACAACCACCGGCGTGAAGCGTCTTTATCAAATGGCAGAGCGCGGCGAGCTTGCTTTCCGGGCCATCAATGTCAATGACTCAGTGACCAAGAGCAAGTTCGATAATTTATATGGCTGTCGCGAGTCCTTGGTCGATGGGATCAAGCGCGCTACCGATGTCATGATCGCTGGCAAAGTCGCGGTGGTTGCAGGCTATGGCGACGTGGGCAAAGGTTCGGCTCAGGCCTTGCGTGCTTTGTCAGCGCAGGTTTGGATCACTGAAATCGATCCAATTTGTGCTTTGCAAGCAGCCATGGAAGGTTATCGAATCGTAACCATGGACGATGCCTGCGATCAAGCCGATATTTTTGTCACTGCAACCGGTAACAAGGATGTTATTACTCGCGAGCATATGGCTCGTATGAAGGATCAGGCCATTGTTTGCAACATCGGTCACTTCGATAACGAAATCGATGTCGCTGGTCTTAAAGAATGCCGCTGGGAAAATATCAAACCACAGGTCGACCATGTGATTTTCCCCGATGGCAAACGCATCATTTTGTTGGCCGAGGGTCGATTGGTTAACCTTGGTTGCGGCACTGGACATCCCTCGTATGTGATGAGCTCCTCATTTGCTAATCAAGTGATTGCTCAAATCGAACTGTTCCAGTCTAAAGACCGCTATGAAACTGGCAAGGTTTATGTGCTGCCCAAACATCTGGATGAAAAGGTCGCCCGCTTGCAGCTTAAAAAGCTCGGCGCGAAACTTACCGAGCTGACCGCAGATCAGGCAAGCTACATTGGTGTTGACGCGCAGGGACCTTATAAGCCAGAGACTTATCGATACTAAGCTTATAGCGTCTAAAAAGCCCTTGGGACTCGAGAGGTATCGATGCGACTTGACCAGGCCTTGCAGCAACGAGGCCTGGTTGCATCACGCTCAGCGGCGTCGCGACTGATTCAAGCCGGCGCCGTCTCGGTCGATGGCAAGCCGGCGACCAAGGCCTCTGTTGAGGTGTTTGAGCAATCCTCGATTGAACTTTCGCCATCGCCGGAAACCGAATTCGTCTCGCGTGCCGGCGCCAAGCTTGCGGGTGTTTTTCGAGCCAGGCCTGAGCTCAACGCCCAAGGCTATTGGGTCGACTTTGGTCAGAGCACTGGGGGTTTTACCGATTGTTTGCTCAGACAAGGTGCTGAGCGCGTGTTGGGCTTTGATGTGGGGCACAAGCAATTAGGCACGAAGCTGCGTGAGGACTCCCGAGTTTGTTGCGTGGAAGCTTGCAATCTTCGTACCCCCTGGCCTGTCACCCGACGCATTGATCCTATTGAGCAGTCCCATATGCAGACGCTACGAATCATCGATCGCGATGAGCAACTCGATATGCAGATGCAGCTTGCCGATTTGTCGAGCTTTGATGACCAATGGCCAAAGGCGGGTGCACACGGCGTGGTAATCGATGTATCTTTTATCGCTTTATCTTATGTGATGCCCCAGGCGATTCAATGTATTCGTCCGGGCGGATGCTGTATTGCACTGATCAAGCCACAGTTTGAGCTTGGTGCCGACCCGGTTTTACGTAAGCGTTGGTTCAAAGACGGTTTGGTCCACGAGAGCACCAAACTTCAAGCCATGCTTGAGGACTTGGTCGCACCGTTTAAGAACATGGGTTTGGACTTTGATGTCAACAGGGACGTACTGGCAAGCGTACTTCCTGGTACATCCGGCAACCAAGAGTATTTTTTGCTCGCAAGACGCAACCGTCCCATACAAGCGCCGCCAACAACACCAAGCAATTCACAGCGGCCCATGAAGAACATTCCTCAGCCTCGGAGCGACCCATGAGCGTGGCGCTTAGTTTTGAATTTTTTCCCCCCAATACCGATGCCGGAGTCGAGAAGCTAGAACTCGTCCGTGGCGAGCTTGCTAAGCTTAAACCACAATTTTTTAGCGTGACCTACGGTGCAGGCGGTGCAACCCGCGACAAAACACTCGCGCTCGTTGAGCAAATGACCCGCGAAACGATTGAGGTGGCACCGCATTTATCTTGTATCGGTCAAAGCCGCAGCCAGCTTGCCGAACTGCTTGACCATTACAGTTCGCTTGGGATTCGGCGTATCGTTGCTCTGCGTGGTGATTTGCCATCGGGCATGGTGCAAGGTGGTGAGTTCCGCTTTGCAGAAGATCTCGTCGATTTCATTCGTCAGCGACATGGCGAACAATTTCATCTTGAAGTGGCTGCCTACCCTGAAATGCACCCTCAAGCGAGCTCCCCACAGGCGGACCTTAAGGCTTTTATCCGCAAAGTTAAGCGCGGTGCGCACTCAGCCATTACTCAATATTTTTATAACGCCGAAGCTTATCTCCACTTTCGCGATATGGTACGAGCCGAAGGCGTCGATATGGATATCGTTCCAGGCATTATGCCAATCACCAATTACACCCAGTTGATGCGATTTTCTGAAGGTTGTGGTGCCGAAATCCCGCGTTGGATCCGTTTAAAGCTTGCCAGCTATGGCGATGATCGGGTTTCGATTCGGGACTTCGGCCACGAAGTACTCGTCAGGATGTGTGAGCGATTGTTAAAAGAATCAGTACCAGGACTCCACTTCTACACCCTCAACCAAGATCAAGCCAGCCTTGGGATTCTTAAAGCACTCGGCCTTGGTCGCTTATCCTAGGGCTTTCGGTAATTAACGTAGCAAAAGCTATATCGTGAGCCTCAGGCTCAAAGACAACTTCGCAAGCGCTGTAAGCGACTGCAATCGTGCGTTTGCGCGCCTCTTCATCGAGTAGCGCCAGACTTCGATCGTAATAGCCGCCCCCATAGCCCAAGCGATAGTTGTTAAAAAAACCCACACATGGCGCAGCGATGATCCAGGGTTGAATCCTTTGCACTTGCGCAGGCTCGAAAATACCTAGGCCCGCATGACGAAGTACTGTGTCTTCGTCATAGCGCGCAAAACTTAGTGGCAGATTTTTTCCAGTGACACAAGGAAGAGCCAATTGCCATTCCAACCTGCGAAGTTGGCCTGCAAACGATCGCCAATCGGGCTCGCTACCGATGGGCCACCACAGGGCAAGCTGTGCATCGCTTTGCTTTGCTGGAGGGTGTTTATCAAGCCAATCGATGAGGCGAGCGATAATCGCTGCATCATATTGCCGCTTTAGTTCAGGATCGATGGTATTGCGCCGCGCCAAGCATGTTGCTCGTAAAGCCTTACGATGATCGCCTTGGCTTTTATCGATAGGTGCTGTGGATCTTGCTGTTGGGGTGTCTGATTTCGCCATCGACTGCCTTTGCCTTTGACCCAAGTTTGTGCTTTTTTAACGACTGCCCATGCTTCCGCATAAAAAAATCTTATCAATCCCTCGCTACTTTAATCGGGCTCATTCGCTCGCTATCAGGTTGTCCTTGGCATTTGCCCTTGCCATAGGGCTTGTGGTGCAGCCTCAACTAGCGATCGCCGAAAAAACCGAGACGACGCAAAAGCTAAAGAGCGCTCCAAAATCTACCGCAACAAAGGCGAGCACGGCCCCCCAAAAGCCGAAGGCCCAAAAGACAAAGGCCAAAAATGCATCCCCAGCAAAGCCTCAACCTAAACCGCAGACACTGGAAATCAAAAAGACGGAAAGGCCAAGCATTCGGCCCGTCATCCCGGCAGCCTTGCTAGGTCTTAGTCTTGTTAGCGGGGTGACCGTCGCAGCCTCCCAAAGCAACACCATCACCGTGGCTCAGACCGGCCAGCACGATGGCGATGATCGCTTGATTCAGTTGCGTGAAGCCTTTTTACGCAACGACCAAGTGGAGTTTCAGCGCATCTTCAGCCAGAGTGATCAAGCACCACTCAAAGAACATCCGCTTTATCCCTACGTACAGCATTGGACGCTTCGGCTGAAGTTATCTCAACGACCGATCGCTGAGGCGAACGCTGACGCCTTGCAACGCGAGGTCTTACGTTTTCTTGCACGGCACGATGGCGAAAGTCTTGGCGAACAATTGCGCAAAACCTATATCGAATGGCTTGCCGATCGAGAATCCTGGGCTCAACTTCAATTGGAGTATCCGAAGCTGATTTTTCAGGACGAGGCCCCTTTGCAATGCCTTTTCCATTTCGCCAGATTGAAGCTTGCCTCAGGCGAACAAGAAACACTCATGCTTATCGCATCGCAGTCCAAGCAGTTGCTCTTTGCCCCACGTCCACTTGGTGCTGCTTGCGGCCGTTTGTTTAGCGAATTAAAGCAGCAAGGCCAAATCGACCAGTCAGCCTTGCAGCATCGCCTGCGCTTAGCACTTGAGACCAATCAAGCCGCCGCGATTCGCTGGGCGGCTAGCCACCTTGGGCTGCCCTCGAGCGAGGTTGAGCGGGCGCTTGATCAACCCGAGAAGGCTTTACGAAGCAGTAACCCGGCCATCGGACAAATCGCTTGGACACGATTTGCTCGGCAAGACAGCATCGAAGCCTACCGCCGTTGGCGCCAGAATGAACAAAAGTCCTGGCCGGTGAGCGTTCGTAGTTTTATCACGGCACAAATCGCAAGCATGAGCATGCTACGCATGCAAGCGCAGGCGATCGAAGTTACGCGTGATGCCTTGCGCGAGAGCCAGGCCATGGGTGCAAGTGCGATCGAGCAGGGTGTGCTTGGAAGTGATGAATCGCTCGCCATCATGGCTCGAAGCAGCTTGCGTGCGCAGGACTGGGATAGCTTGCAGCAAATCATCGCCTGGATGTCTCCGCGCGGCCAAGCTGACCCTACTTGGCAGTACTGGCGCGCAAGGGCTTATCGGCAGGCGGGGGATGAACAGGCCGCACAAACACTTTTCAAGGAACTTGCAGGGCAGTTTCACTTTTACGGCCAACTTTCGCTTGAGGAACTCGGACTAAGCATTGAGCTCCCTCCTCGTGCGGCCGCGCCAACAAAAGATGAGCTTCGAGCGGTCGCGGCCCTCGCTGGCGTTCAACGTGCTTTCAAGCTTTATCAGCTAGGACTTCGGGCCGAGGCGCATCGCGAATGGTGGGTAAGTACCAAAACGATGTCAGATCGCGAGCTGCTTGCTGCAGCCGAACTCGCCTGCAGGAGGCTTGTGCTTGATCGCTGCGTCAATACTGCTGATCGGACGAAGCTCGAGCATGATTTTCACTTGCGCTTCATCATGCCGTTTCGTGAAGACTTGGAAGCTTCGGCCAATCGGGTTGGCCTCGATTCAGCCTGGGCTTATGGCTTGATCCGTCAGGAGTCGCGTTTTTTGCTTGATGCCAAGTCAAGTGTTGGCGCTCAAGGACTGATGCAAATCATGCCTACAACCGGTCGCTGGATCGCCAAAAAGCTTGGGCATGGCGACTTCAAGACCGAAGACTTGCATGATATGAAAACCAATATTCGCTTTGGAACGTTTTACTTACGATCTGTTTTTGATGATCTTGACGGTTCCCAAGCAATGGCTTCAGCTGCCTATAACGCTGGCCCGAATCGACCCCGCGCTTGGCGCGCTAGCTTGCCAGGGCCTATTGAAGGTGCGATCTTTGCAGAAATCATTCCATTTACTGAAACGCGTGATTATGTAAAAAAGGTCTTATCCAATGCGGTCTACTATGCGGCCATTCAAAAGCAGGGGTCGCAGTCGCTTAAAAAACGCCTGGGCGAGATCACACCCAAAGCTGCGGGTAACTCCCTGTTGCCCTGAATCACCCTTAAGCCCAACTACCCTGAGCACACGATGAAACCAACGCATGACGCCATCCTTCTCATCGGTGCAAGTGGCTTTATTGGTAGCGCATTGCTTGCGCACTTAAGCCGGCTGCTCCCCGAAACGAGGCTTATCGTCCCGAGCAAGCGAGCATGGCGCCATGGGTCGCTGAGTACGATGCCAAGCGTGCATGTTGTTCAAGCTGATGTGCATCATGAACCAAGCTTGCAAGCGCTGATCGCAGACAGCAAGCTTGTGATTAACCTGGCTGGTGTGTTGCATAGCGATCGAGCAACACCCTGGGGTAAAGCTTTCGATGCGGTCCATGTCAAGCTGCCGCAACGCATATTGAAGCTACTCGACAAACAGGCGTTGATTCATATCTCAGCGCTTGGTTGCCTGCCGGAAGACGTTGATCGTGCCCCATCGATGTATTTGCGCTCCAAGAGCCAGGCTGAGAAAATGCTATTACAGTCTGGACATCCGGTAAGCCTGGTTCGCCCTTCGGTAGTTTTTGGGCCAAAGGACAAGTTTTTAAATGTTTTTGCCAAGCTCGGCGCGTTCGTTCCTGTGCTGCCGCTAGCAGGCGCCCATGCCCGCTTTGCCCCGGTTCATGTGCAAGACCTTTGTGAAGTGATTTGCCGCCTTGCGCTTCATCGCCTGGGACGTGAATCCTTCATACCCAAGCAAGTAGAAGGCCGCAAAGCACTTAGCGACTGGGATAGGAAAGCCTGCGTGGATACGAAGGCTTCGCTTATTGTTGAAGCGTTTGGTCCAGATCGCTTAACGCTCGCAGAACTTTTTCGTTTTGCCTGTGAAGCGGCTCATGGTTCTAGCCCATGGATCGTTCCACTACCTTATCCATTAGCCTACCTCCAAGCCCGCATGCTTGAAGCTTTACCAGGGCCGCCCTTGATGAGTGTTGATAATCTCGACTCGATGCGCGTCGATAATTTGCCAAGTGGCAAAGCACAGGTACTCGGTGTCCCAGTCAACACGCTCGCTACGCTAGGCATCAAGGCCCAAGGGCTCGAAGCCGCACGCGACTACCTTCAATCGACCCCTAGGGGGCGTTAGATTGATCGAAGGCAAGATCGCCCCCGTGGCTTTACAAGCCATATGCGATCGGCTCAAGCACGATCCTTATTGCCAGGCGATTGCTCCAGCGACGGTGTATTGCGTTGGCGGTGCAGTGCGGGATTTGCTGCTAGGCCGTGAGGTCCACGACCACGACTGGCTAGTGGTTGGAAGCTCTCCACAACACATGCTTGAGGCCGGCTTTTTGCCGGTAGGGCGTGACTTTCCAGTGTTCTTGCATCCGCAAAACCAAGAAGAGTTTGCTCTGGCCAGGACCGAGCGGAAGATCGCCAGGGGTTATCAGGGGTTCGAGTTTTGCTGTGCGCCTGAAGTGTCGCTCGAGGAGGACTTGAAGCGCCGTGATCTGCGTATCAATGCGATGGCGATCAATGCTAAAGGTGAGCTCCAGGATCCCTACGAAGGGCTTTGCGATTTGCGGCAAGGCCTTTTGCGCCATGTGAGCGAAGCCTTTCGCGAGGATCCTGTTCGCCTACTGCGCGTGGCGCGTTTTGCGGCACGTTTTCCAAGTTTTCAGATTCACCCCGAAACCATGACGCTCATGCGTGAGATGGTTCAAGTTGGCGAAACTGACCACTGGAGTGCAGAGCGTGTCTGGCGCGAACTCGATCAAGGCATGGCCGAAATCAAACCCTCGGCGCTTTGGCGCTGTCTTGCCGATTGCAAGCTCAAACCCTTTGACCGCTTGAGTGAGGAGGAGGAGCCCATGCTTGCCCAACTCGATTTTGCAGCCGCTGCGGGGGCAAAACGAGGACTCACTTGGGGAATTTTTTGTGCGCTTGCCTTTGAGCACTTTCGTGAGCCCGTTTTGGCGAGCTTGAAAATGCCACGCGATACGCTAGCGCTTTGCCACCAAGTGCGCAAACATCAAAGCAGCTTGTTGGACATCCTTTTCGACGATCCATACGTACCTGATCAGCATGGTGACTCGATGGCGGGCTTGCCGCCACTTTCCGATGAAGTCCTTGCTGCACAAGCCCAATCGATAGCTGGGTTTTTTGAATCGATTGACCTGATGAGACGGCCCCAGCAACTGCATGACTTGCTTGCCGTCATCTGCTGGCACCCTTCGGTGCAATCCCAGGCAAGCCTCAGAAGCAAGCGTGCGATCGAGGCGCTGAACGTACTCGCTGAGGATTATCGTCACGCCAAACTTAACGTAAGCGAGTCGCAACGCAGGCTTAAGGGTCCTGCCCTCGGTGAGGCTATCAGGCTTGCACGAGCGCTCGAGCTATCGAAGGCGCTACGAACACGTTATCCTCACGGCCTTCACAACACACGCCCATAAGCCCACCGCCATGACACTTGAACAACTGAAGGCAAGTCTTCGCATCCCGGTGATTGCCTCGCCGCTTTTCATTGTTTCCAACCCTGACTTGGTCATTGCCCAGTGCAAGGCCGGTGTGGTCGGCTCATTTCCTGCGCTCAATGCCAGACCGATCGAAGTGCTCGAACAATGGCTGATCCGCATCCGCGATGAACTCGATGCGTGGAACCAGGCTCATCCTGATCGCCCGGCAGCACCCTTCGCGGTCAATCAAATCGTTCACAAATCAAATGACCGCCTAGAGCAAGACGTCGCACTCTGCGTTAAACACAAAGTTCCCTTGGTGATTACATCGCTCGGAGCAAGACCCGAACTCAACGAGGCCATCCACAGCTATGGCGGCATGGTCTTGCATGATGTGATCGATCAATTTTTTGCCCATAAAGCGATCGAAAAAGGCGCTGATGGCCTAATCCTGGTTGCCTCGGGCGCGGGAGGCCATGCAGGCAAACAGTCGCCCTTTGCGCTGGTTGCTGAGACAAGACGCTGGTTTAAAGGGCCCATTGCGCTATCGGGATCGATTGCGACCGGAGCTGGCGTCTTGGCGGCCCAAGCCATGGGTGCAGATTTTGCCTATATCGGTTCAGCTTTTATCGCGACCGACGAAGCTAACGCCAAAGATAGCTATAAGCAAGCCATCGTTGAAGGCTCAGCCAAGGACATTGTTTACACCAATTTATTTACCGGGGTACATGGCAATTACCTTCGCCGCTCTATCGAACAAGCAGGTCTTGACCCCGACCAACTGCCAGAGAGCGATCCCAGCAAAATGAACTTCAATTCGGGCGGCAATATGGATAAAAAGGCCTGGAAAGATATTTGGGGTTGCGGACAAGGCATCGGTGCCGTCGACGCGGTACAAAGCGCAGGAGCGCTGGTTGATCGTATTGCTGATGAGTACCATGCAGCGCGCGCAGCCCTCAACGTGGCGTCTTAATCGAAAGCCGGCCGTTGTGCTGAGCTCAAGCGAGCCGTTGTGCTGAGCTAGAGCCAGCGAGCGATCAAACCAACCAGCAGTGTTAAAAGCACGGTGGAGCCAAGCGGAAGCCAAAGGCTTCGCTTGCCTAGCTTTAACTCAAGATCGCCCGGTAATCGGCCCCAGCCAAACCGGCGAAGCAAGGGCTGTAGACCGCTGAAAAGAATCAGTGCCAGCACAGTAACCAGCAACCACTTCAGCACGGTTCAAGTCCGAGTCGACCGCTACGATCACCTTGTCGAAAACCGATGAGTTCAAGATCTTCAAGCCCTCGGGTCAAGGCCATGACCTTGAAGAGTTCGCCCATCTCCGCTTCTGACAGCAGTTTTTGCACAGCAGCCAGCTTAGCGATTGCCTCGCTTGAACGTAAATTGTCTTGGGCTTGCGCCCATGACCCAGCGATATCAAGTAGGCCCGTATTCATCAAAAACCTGGCTTGGGCACAATAACCCGACAAGTTCATGCCCTCTTCGAGGGCAACGCGGGCCATTGCTGTGAAGTCAACATGCACGCTTACATCCTGTTCGCCGGGGTGGGCCAAAACCTCAGTTCCCGCACGATGTTGGCGGTGGGTCATAAGGGTGCCTTGTTGGCGTTGGGGAAGGTAGTACTCATGCGCGGGAAAACCATAATCGATAAGCAGCAAAAGCCCTTGTTCGATGACGCCAGCAAGGCTGCGAATCCACGCTTGGGCTTGTTCGTGCCATTCGATAATCATGCCATCGGGCCAGTCCTCTTGCCATTGCTGCTGACAGGCGGCCTTAAGCCTATCAAGGCGGCTAGAAGTGTCGGGTTCACATAAGCGGTCGACAAATCGCCAGGGTGGCGAAGCATCGCTCACTTGCCAAGAGGTCTTTAAAGCGAGCCCTCGTTCAAACCACTGTACTGGCGTCTGCGGCTCATATCGATGGACAAAAAGACGCACAGGCATGGCATCGAGAACCTCATGGGCAAGCATGACGCCTCGAAACCCGGGATCTGGGAGACGCTCGAGCCAACTGACCTGCGCATGAGTATCCGCTGACGCTCGTCTCATGCGGTCTTGTTGTTGCTCCTTTAAACCCGCTGATAACTCGATAATCTGGTATCGGATCGGCCGCTTGATTTGCGCAGCATAATTGAGGATTTGCGCAGCAAGCGTGCCGTCTCCCGCCCCAAATTCAAGCACTTGATCGCTACCGATCGCATCGAGCACCTGGATGATCTGGCGGGCTAGGCAATCGCCATACCAGGGGCTGATTGCGGGTGCTGTCACAAAATCACCCTGTGGACCGAAGGGCGAGCGAGAGCCACTGTAATAGCCAAGGCCCGGGGCATAAAGTGCCATAGCCATGAACTGTTCGAAGCCGAGCCAACCCGAGGACCTTTGGATCTCGAGACGGATTAGATCGGACAAGCTTTGATGGCTAGACATGCTCATGGTTGTGCAGGTTACACTGCGCGGCCGAAGCTCCAAACCCAAGTCCCACTGTGCACGATGAAAGCTCACGCTAGTCCGCCCCTTAGCCCCGCCCAAAGCAAGGCGGAGGCTGCGCCTGCGCCTGGCAACGAAAGCTTTGCGCAAGCATCGGCATGGGATGAAACACAGCATGCAGAACCGCGCAACATCGCTCCTGTGGCCTTAGTCACTGGTGCCGGCAAACGAATCGGCCGGGCCATTGCCCTGGGACTCGCGAGGGCGCGATGGGATGTGGTGGTGCACTATCAGCACTCGCTTGACGACGCGCAAAAGACTGCTGACGAGGTTCGTGCCTTGGGGCAGCGAGCCTGGACGCTTGCGGCCGATTTGTCTGTTCCGGCTGAGGTTGATGGGCTTTTTCAGCAGGCGCTCAAGCATGCTCAAGGCCTTGACGCGGTGATTAACAACGCTTCGCGTTTTGCCTGGGATGGGCCTAGGGACGTCAACGCTGAAGGCTTACTTGGGCACTGGATGCCAAATCTTGTTGCGCCGGTCTTGTTGACTCAGGCCCTGTTTGCACACTGCAGCGCGGCGAAACCTTCTAAGCAAGGGGTTGTGATCAATTTGCTCGATCAGAAATTGCACAACCCCAATCCCGATTTTTTTTCCTATACCCTCAGCAAAGCCGCCCTTTGGCAGGCCACCGACCTCATGGCACGCGACTTTGCCCCGCATTTGCGCGTGCTTGCAGTCTCACCAGGCATTACCATGCTATCAGGCGATCAAAGCGAAGCGGGCTTTGCCCAGGCCCACCAACAAACCCCCTTGGGGCGATCCTCAGAGCCAAGCGATATCGCGCAGGCGATCGTCTATCTGCTTCAAGCCAGAGCCATTACAGGCGTGAATTTATTGGTCGATGGTGGGCAACACTTGCAAGCTAGCGCGCGTGATGTGATGTTTACGACCAGCGACCGTCTCGAATCGGAATCAAGGCTATGAGTTCTCTGCTGTTTCATCCACGTCTAAGCGATTGTCGTCGGATTTTTATCGAAGACCTTGAAGTCCAGGCTTCGATCGGCTTTCATGAGTTTGAGCGCCAAGCACGTCAGCGGGTAAAAATTACAGTTGCACTTTTTGTACCCATAGCAGCATCGGATTCAAACCGTGATGATGTGCAAGACACGCTGGACTATGACAAATTGCGCGAAGGTATCGCATCACTTGCCGCATCCCGCCACTTCAACCTACAAGAAACCCTGATCGACGAAGTGCTCAGCTTTTGCCTCGAACTCGGCGCTGTTAGAGCGGCAACGGTTCGCACTGAAAAGCCTGATGTTTATCCGGATTGCAAAACCGTTGGTATCGAATCGATTCGCTTTGCCCCCCTATGATGAACGATAAGCTTGCCTACGAACGCAATAAATTGCATAAGCGTTTATTGCGTCTAACCGGCCAGGCGATCGGCGACTTTCAGATGATTGAAGAGGGCGATAAAGTGATGGTGTGCCTATCCGGCGGCAAAGATAGCTACGCCCTGCTCGATTTACTCTTGACCTTGCGTGAGCGCTCTCCCGTCGCTTTCGAATTGATAGCGGTCAATCTTGATCAAAAGCAACCGGGCTTCCCAGCCGATGTACTGCCGACTTACTTGCGCAGCCTAAATGTGCCCTTTCACATCGAAACCCAAGACACTTACAGCATTGTCACCCGGGTAATTCCACAAGGTAAAACCATGTGTTCGCTTTGCTCGAGGCTGCGACGCGGTATTTTGTATCGGGTCGCAGACGAACTTGGTGCAAGCAAAATCGCCCTCGGCCACCATCGTGACGACATCTTAGAAACTTTTTTTCTCAACCTCTTTTATGGCGGCAAGCTCAAGGGGATGCCAGCCAAGCTGCGCGCTGACGACGGCAAGCACATCGTGATTCGGCCACTTGCTTATGTGCGCGAGCGCGATTTGGAAGCCTATGCAGCATGGCGCGCTTTTCCGATCATCCCTTGTGATTTATGTGGCTCCCAAGATAATCTCAAGCGACAAGAGGTCAAACAGCTAATGCGCACTTGGGAAAAGCAGTTTCCTGGCCGGGTTGATCATGTGTTTGCTGCCCTTGGCCGACTGGTACCCTCGCATTTAATGGATCGCAAAGCTTTTGATTTTCAATCCCTCACCGTTGATGATTTGGCGGTCGAAGGCGATATCGCTTTTGACCCTCCTGCAATCGACGAGGTCCGAGTGCAATTCATGCCGCAACGATGAATATTCGATTGCTGTCGATCCTGCGCTGTTTTGCCAGCCACAGGCTCGATAGCCTGCTTCTTGATGCCTTTCCCTCGCTTGCCCATCGCCTTTGGTTTCGCACCCTTGGCGCGCTGCTCCCAAGCGATCCCTTAAAGCTGGCACGCGGGGAGAGGCTTCGACAAAGCTTTGAATCCCTAGGGCCGATTTTTGTGAAGTTTGGGCAGCTGCTGTCGACCCGTCGCGATTTACTGCCCGAAGACATTGCCGATGCACTCGCCAAACTTCAGGACCGGGTAGCGCCCTTTGATAGTGCGCTTGCGATGGCTGAAATAGAACGAGGGCTCGGTCAGTCGATTGAGGACGTTTATCAATCCTTTGACCAAACACCGATTGCATCAGCTTCAATTTCTCAGGTGCACTTTGCCAAAATGCACGACGGTCGCGAGGTGGCTGTCAAGGTCTTGCGCCCTGGCATGCTTGGCTTTATTGACGCTGATCTTGCGCTGATGAGGCAGTTCGCATCGGTGCTCTTAAAGCTTTCTGCTGATGCGCGCCGTCTACGCTTGCTTGATGTGATCGATGAATTCGACATGATTTTGCACGATGAACTCGATTTGCTGCGCGAGGCTGCCAACGCCAATCAATTGCGGCGTAATTTCGCTGACTCGCCGCTCTTATTAATGCCCGAGATGATTTGGTCGGCAACTGCGAACAATGTCCTCACCATGCAACGCATGCAAGGTATTCCGATTAGCCGCATCGATGCCTTGCTTGAGGCAGGTATCGATTTAAAGCGCCTATCGCGTGACGGGGTGGAGATCTTTTTTACCCAGGTTTTTCGCGACGGCTTTTTCCATGCGGATATGCATCCTGGGAATATTTTCGTCGCAGCAGACGGGCCAAACAAAGGACGTTACATTGCGCTCGACTTTGGGATCGTTGGTTCACTGAGTGAAGAAGATAAAAATTACTTAGCGCAAAACTTTCTCGCATTTTTCAGACGCGACTACCGACGTGTTGCGCAATTGCATTTGCAAGCTGGCTGGGTACCCGAGAAGGTTCGTGTTGAAGTGCTCGAAGCAGCTGTTCGAAGTTGTTGCGAACCCGTGTTTGACAAGCCTTTAAAGGAAATTTCGCTCGGTCAGGTGCTCATGCGACTGTTTCAGGTCTCAAGGCGCTTTGGGGTTCAGGTGCAACCACAACTTGTGCTTTTACAAAAGACCTTGCTTAACGTTGAAGGGCTCGGCCGACAACTTGACCCCGATCTTGATCTATGGGTCACAGCCAAGCCCTTTTTAGAGCGATGGATGCGTGAACAACTGGGCTGGCGCGGGGTTTTGCGAAGACTTAAGCAAGAGGCCGAAATTTGGAGTGTGTCGCTACCTGAAATGCCACGGCTTGCCCATGAGGCACTTCAACAGGCAGCCCATCGAAGTCGCAGCCCCAATAGTATCGAAGCCGCGCTTCATGAACTAAGCAAGCAAGTCAAAACGACGCGTCGCTGGTTGATTGTGTTTGTATGGCTTTTGGCAATGGTCTTGGCAGGTGCGGGGCTATTGCTGTCGGGCCTTGTTGATCTCGATAGCATCGACGAAACATCAGAAACACAAACCCTCACTCGGACTCAGCAAACGTCAACTGTGTGGAGGAGATCATGTTAATCGCGCTTGTTTTGGCTTATGTGGGATTGACCGTGCTCATCGGATTGATTGCGGCACGGCACGTCAAAAGCTCCAAGGATTATTTGGTTGCTGGCCGGAGTCTTCCGCTTTACATCAATATGGCCACTGTTTTTGCCACCTGGTTTGGTGCCGAAACCGTCTTATCGGTGTCGGCCGAATTCGCCAAAGGCGGCCTAAATGCAGTGCCCGCCGACCCCTTCGGCGCAAGTTGTGCCCTGCTCTTTGTAGCCTTGTTTTTCGCCAAAGTTTTTTATCGCATGGACTTACTCACCATTGGCGATTTTTATCACAAACGCTATGGCAAATCTGTGGAAGTCATTACAAGTTTTGCCATCGTCGCATCCTATTTAGGTTGGACCTCAGCGCAGCTGACAGCGCTTGGCTTGGTGATTGCCGTGCTTTCTGGCGGCAGCATCGATCTTAATACGGCGATTCTAATCGGTGCAGGTGTTGTGGTTTTTTATACGATTTTTGGGGGCATGTGGTCAATCGCCTTGACCGATCTGTTGCAAACCGTTGTCATCGTTATCGGTTTACTTTTTGTTGCGTTTTATGTCGGTGATCTCGCCGGTGGTGTCGGTAAGGTGATCGATGCTGCGATTGAGGCTGATCGTTTCAGTTTTTGGCCAAGCGGCGATGCTGCCGAATGGCTTGCCTTTGCAGCGGCATGGATGACCATGGCCCTTGGCTCGATTCCACAACAGGATGTCTTTCAACGTGTCACTTCGGCCAAAGATGAAAAGACGGCGGTTCGCGGCACCTTGTTTGGTGCGATGGCTTATTTCGTCTTCGCCTTTGTTCCGATGTTTATTGCCTACAGCGCAATTGTGATCGACCCGGCAAGCCTGCAATTGTTTGAGTCAGAGGACGCTCGAGAGGTACAAAGAATTCTTCCGGAGCTCATCCTCGCCAAAACCCCCCTCTGGGCGCAGGCCTTGTTCTTCGGTGCACTTTTATCGGCGATTTTATCGACCGCAAGCGGTGCACTGCTTGCACCCACGGCGCTCTTTACGGAAAACGTGCTTAAGCCTTTGAGTGGGAAAATGTCTGATCAGCGCATGCTCTTACTCTTGCGTGTGGTGCTGATTCTCTTTTCGCTTTGCGCCTTGATGTTTGCGCTCAATTCACGCAGCACCATGTATGAAATGGTCCAAAACGCTTATAAGGTCCCGCTGGCCGGCGCGCTAGTGCCCCTGGCTGCGGGTGTATTTTGGCGTAAAGCCACCACCCAAGGTGCCTTATTGTCAGTATTTGCTGGCTTATCAGTCTGGCTGCTAAGCGAAAGCATCGATCCGGAAGCTTTGATCCCACCACAGTTCAACGGGCTTTTCGCGTCCTTGATGGGCATGATTCTCGGTTCGCTTGCACCGCAAGTCATTGGCCACCAAGGCAACCACGCCGTGGTCGAGAAGGCCATGGGATCAAATCCTTAAACCTTATAATAAGTATCCAATGAAAAATCCGCTTCATGTGGTCGTGCTTGCCGCAGGACGTGGCAAGCGCATGCATTCGGATATCGCCAAAGTACTCCACCCGATCGGTGGACGCGCCATGCTTGAGCATGTGCTTGGGACAGTTCTAGAACTTGCATCAAACCAATCCCCAAGCTGGGTGCTTGAAGCGGTTCATGTGGTGCGAGGTTTCTCAGGTGATGCGGTGAGAGCCGCCATTGAGGCTAGCGGTCTTGAGTCAGCCTTGAGCAAACAGGGCGTTGAGCTTTTCTGGCATGAGCAAACAGAACAACGCGGTACAGGGCATGCACTGATGCAAGCTCAAGGGGCACTACCATCTTCAGGGCATAGCCTTATTCTTTTTGGCGATGTACCGCTTATCGAAGCAAAAAGTCTCATCGAGATGATCGAGCGACTTTTTCTAGACGGCCATGCAAGCGAGGACCGAAGCGTTATTCTGAGCGCGATGATCGACGAGCCCAAAGGCTACGGACGGATTATGCGCGATCCCGAAAGCGGTGATGTCACGGGTATCGTCGAAGAGCGCGATGCCACCGAAGCCCAGCGAAAGATTGCTGAAATCAATAGCGGTATGATGCTTTTGCCCAATCGTCACCTCGGACGCTGGTTATCCCAGTTATCCGACAACAATGCGCAGTCCGAGTACTACCTCACCGATGTCATCGCCATGGCACATCAGCAAGGCCACCCCGTGATCGGACATCCGATCAGCGATGCATTGCAAATCCAAGGCGTTAACACACTAACGCAACTCATCGCTCTGGAGCGCGCTTTCCAACGAAGGCTTGCCGATCGCTTACTTGCTCAAGGGGTGAAGATTTTCGATCCTAATCGCTTTGATGTACGAGGAAGCCTCGAATGTGACTCTGATGTCTATATCGATATCAATGTTATCTTTCAAGGGCGTGTTCGCCTCGGTCGCGGCGTAAGAGTCGGTGCTCACTGCGTGTTGATCGATACCGAGGTTGGTGAAGGCACCGAGATTTTGCCCTTTACTCATTGTGAGTCTGCGCTAATCGGCCCCCGCTCCCGCGTAGGCCCTTATGCAAGATTGCGCCCTGGCACCGAGCTTGGCGAGGAGAACCATGTCGGAAACTTTGTCGAGTTCAAGGCTGCAAAAATGGGTGCGTATTCAAAAGCCAACCACTTAGCCTATGTAGGCGATGCCTTGGTTGGTTCGCGTGTAAACATTGGTGCTGGCACCATCACCTGCAATTACGATGGCGCCAATAAGCATCAAACCGTGATCGAAGACGATGCGTTTATCGGAAGTGACAGTCAATTGGTTGCGCCAGTGCGCGTCGGCGCCGGGGCGACCCTTGGCGCGGGAACAACCCTCACCAAAGATGCGCCCGCAGGCGAACTAACCGTGTCCCGTGCAAAGCAGTTAAGTATTGCGGGGTGGAAGCGGCCTAGCAAAGCGATAAAGAAAAGCTAAAATCAAAACACAGCTTATAGGGCTTTAAGACGCGCGAGGTTCGATCAAAATTATGTGTGGCATTGTTGCAGCAACGAGCGCATCGCGCGACATCATCGGCCACTTGCTTCAGGGTCTTGAACGATTAGAGTATCGAGGCTATGACTCGGCTGGCCTTGCTTACATGGGTATGCCAAGTGGCCAAGAAGGCATAGCGATTGAGCCTTCAGGTTTGCAACGCTTGCGAGCCGTCGGCCGGGTGAGTCAACTCAAACGGCGCGTCGATGAGATACAAGCCCGTGCGCACTGCGGCATTGCACACACCCGATGGGCCACCCACGGCGGTGTCACAGAGGACAACGCCCACCCACATTTGTCGCAGGCGCAAGCTATTTCGGTATGCGTGGTGCACAACGGGATTATCGAGAACCACCATGCGCTGCGTGAAAGCTTGATCGCCGATGGTTATGCATTTGCATCGCAAACCGATACCGAAGTGATTGCCCATTTGTTACATCACGCACTTTTGAGCGCTCACAAAAGCGGTGCAAGCATGAGTCTTTTCGATGCCATGCGAAGCGTCGCACCGCGCTTGCGTGGTGCTTATGCCCTGGCCGCCGTCTCATCGATCGAAAGCGATGTGGTGGTCGGCACCCGTTGGGGTGCGCCACTGCTCTTAGGCTATGACGCGGTTGAAGGCGCCGCCGGTGGCGAGCGTTTTTTAGCCTCCGATGTGTCAGCGCTGATTCAATCGACTCGCTATCTGTCTTATCTCGAAGAAGGCGATGTGGTTGAGATCAGGCCTGGTGCTCATCGACTTGTTGATCGGCATGGACAACATGTTCGTCGAGAAGTTGTCACGAGCGACATCAAGGCAACCGAGTTTGATCTGGGACCTTTTCAGCACTACATGCAAAAGGAAATCTTTGAGCAACCCGCTGCCCTGGCCAATACCCTTGAGATGGTCAACGCAAGGCAGGCTCTCGTTCCCGAGTTGTTTGGCCATGAAGCACAAGCTGTTTTTGCCCGCACCAAACAGGTGTTAATCCTAGCCTGCGGCACAAGCTATCACGCTGGCTGTGTAGCGCGTTATTGGTTTGAGTCGGTGGCGCGTCTACCAACACAGGTCGAAATTGCTAGTGAGTATCGGTATCGACAGTCGGTTCCGCTTGAAGGAACCCTCGTGATTACGATCTCGCAGTCGGGCGAAACCGCAGATACGCTTGCCGCCCTCGAACATGCACAAGCACTAGGGATGGGAGATAGCTTAAGTATTTGTAACGTTCCTGAATCGTCGTTAATCCGGGCAAGCCGTCTTCGCTTTCTAACGCGTGCAGGTCCTGAGATTGGTGTTGCTTCAACCAAGGCCTTCACAACGCAACTAGCAGCATTGTTTTTGCTCGCTCTGGTGCTTGCAAAAGCGCGCGGTCGGCTATCAAATGCTGATGAACAGACATGGGTGGGACAGTTGCGTCACCTGCCTGCAGCGATGCAAGAGGTGTTGGCCTGTGAAGAAGCGATGATTGGCTGGGCGCAACACTTTGCTGCCTGTGATCACGCGCTTTTTCTTGGGCGCGGCGTGCATTATCCAATCGCCATGGAAGGCGCATTAAAGCTTAAAGAAATTTCTTATATCCATGCAGAAAGCTACGCTGCCGGCGAACTCAAACACGGCCCACTTGCCCTGGTCGATGAAAGCATGCCTGTTTTGGCAGTTGCACCCCAAGACGCGCTGTTATCAAAATTGTTAAGTAATTTGGAAGAGGTACGTGCTCGTGGTGGGCGCCTCTTTGTCATTGCTGATAAAGACAGCGCGATGGATGCGGTCGATGGCGTGCAACTGGTAAAGCTTACCGATCATGCCGGGCTTTTATCCCCGATTTTGCATGTTTTACCGCTCCAATTATTAGCCTATCACACAGCGCTTGTTCGCGGGACCGATGTTGATAAACCTCGTAACCTTGCTAAATCTGTAACGGTGGAATAATTATTACGTCAAACAAGCAAGGCGATTTTCCATCGTATGCAAGCGACGGTTTAAGAGCAGCGAGTTGCCAATGACCATAAGCGAGGACATAGCCATCGCAGCACCAGCAAAAGCGGGATGAAGTAAACCGCATGCTGCAAGCGGTATACCGATTGCATTGAAAGCAAAAGCCCAAAAGAGATTCGTTTGAATCGTACGCCAGCAAGCGCGCCCCAGGGCAAATAAGGGAATCAGTAAGCTTGGATCGCTACGCATCAAGGTGATGGCAGCGCTTTGCTTGGCTAGATCGCTTCCCGATCCCATGGCGATGCCAACATCGGCTGCGGCTAAGGCAGGACCATCATTAATACCGTCGCCGAGCATCGCAACGGGGCCCAGTCTTGTGCGAAGTTGCCCCAGGACCTGCGCTTTTTGTTCGGGCAGCATCTGAGCGTGTGCCTCATCGATCCCAAGCGACTTGGCAAGTCGTTTGACAAGGACTTGTGCGTCTCCGCTCAGTAGTGCCGTATGGAGCCCCATCGCATGGACGGCCCGAATCACCTCTTTTGCGCCTTCGCGCAGATGGTCATCAAAGGCGTACCAGGCGAGCACATGCCAGCCGCCACGGGCCCCGCCGCTAACGGTATGACGAGGAGCAAGGCCGTCGGTATGACCACAGGCCAAGCTATCGGAATCAAGGTCAGCTACTGCTAAAACGCTTAGGCTGTAGCCTTGAGCTACATGCTGATCCAAACCATGTTTAAAGGCTTGCCATGTTTGCTCAGGGAGCAAAGCTTGATCTAGATCTTGGAGCACCCAGCTTGGTGAGCCCAGCCGCCAAGCTTGCGATCCGCTTGCCGCTTCGATACCGCGGCCCGGTAACGCTTGCCATCGGTCAAAATGTCGGGAAGCACGCAGGCCTTGCGCTTGAGCCGCTTCTATCAAAGCCTTAGCTAAAGGATGCTCTGAAGTTTGCGAAAGCGATGCAGCAAGCGCCAAATGCATCGTCTCAAACGCGTCCCAACTTGCCTGTGCGATGAGTCGCGGTTTTGCTTCAGTGAGGGTACCGGTCTTATCAAAGGCCATGATCTTGATCTGGTGAAGGCACTCAAGCGCTGCCACATCCCGAATCAGAATACCTCGTCGCGCTGCCAAGCCTGTTGCCACCGCAATCGCAGTGGGCGTGGCTAGACCGAGCGCACAAGGACAGGCAATCACCAATACCGAAACGGCGGCAATGCTCGCTGCCTCCAGATCGCCGTGCCAGGCATAACCACCAAGAAGGCTTAGAAGCGCTATAAAAACAACCAGCGGAACAAAGACTGCGCTTACGCGATCGACGAGGCGCTGAATCGGCGCTTGCTCAAGTTGCGCTTTTTCGATCGCTTCGATCATTCGCGATAACAGACCGCGTTGCGCAAGCGCTGTAACTTCCACATGCAGTAAACCCTCACGATTAAGTGTGCCGCCGATCACATGGTCACCAACTTGCTTATGGATCGGTCGGCTCTCACCCGTAAACATCGATTCGTCGACGCTCGATTCGCCCATGCGAACCATGCCATCGAGTGGTATTTGGCCACCAGGTTTGACCAAAACTCGATCGCCCACCATTAAATCGTCGATAGCAAGTTCGCGATAAGCGATCGCTGCAACTTGATCACTTAACTGGGACTCTGTGATCAGGAAAGCGCGTTGCGGCTGCAGTTCTTGCATGGCGTCCATCGCAGCGATGGCTTTGGTCTTGGCGCGCGACTCAAGCCACTTGCCAAGGCGGACCATCGTGATCACAGCAGCACTTGCTTCAAAATATAAATGCTCGTGGGGCTGCACATCGAGCCCATGGCTTAGTAATTTCCAGCAACTCAATCCCCAGGCAGCGCTCGTTCCAATCGCCACCAACAAATCCATATTGGGCGATCCGCCTCGCAAAGCCTGATAGCCACCGCGATAAAAACGATAACCCATCACTGATTGCACGATACTTGCAAGCAGCGCTTGCTGCCAGGCTGACAACCAGGGAAGCATCAAGGGTAAGGTAAGTAGGGCGCTTAAAGTAATGAGCACTGCCTCCCGACGCTCGCTTTGCTTGGCTGCTCGCTTTCGTGCCTGCGCTTGACTGCTTGCTTGATCGGTTTGCAAAAGGCTTGCCTTAAAGCCGATGCTGTCGATCCATTTCAGCAAGTCCTCGCTACTCACTTGCTCCTTATCAAAACGGACTCTGGCTTTTTCATGGACTAAATTCACCTTGACGCTTTCGATGCCATTGCGCCTCGTCAAAGCGCGCTCGATCCGGCTTGCGCATGCTGCGCATCTCATTCCTTCGATGCGAAGGTCCACGGATAACAAAGCGCTCAAGGGATCACGCCCATGACCTTAGATGTTGTGAGCTTATCTAAGGACGAAGACTTGTTACTTCAAAACCTGCGTCTTCAATCGCCGCCTGTAGATCGCCTGCCGACAAACTGCTCGCTAGGACCTTTACCTGTGATTGGGCGAGGTCAACATCGACGCTTGCCTGATCATCAAGCGCCTGAATGGCACGCTTGATGGCCTTGACACAGGACTGACAGTGCATACCCTTAACCTCTAAATCCATGACTTGCAAGTCCTCGTAGTGATCAAGAAACAAACCGCCGCAAACCTGGCAGCCAGGCCTGCGGCGCTCGACTGGTGCGGGCTCTCTCAAGCCCATCAGGTTTAATTTATTGCACGGCTAGTTTTCGAGCAAGTTGTGCCTGCTTGCGCGGTAGTTCAAGCGTCAAGATGCCCGCTTCAAACTTCGCGCTTGCGGCCGATTCGTCGAGCTCTGCGGGCATGGCAAAACTACGCATGACCGATCCTGAGGCAATCTCCCCACGCAGCAAACGCTCGCCATCTTTGAGCTCTGACTTGCGCTCACGCTTAGCAGTTATACTTACCGTATTGCTGTCAATTTGTATATCGATCTGATCTTTAGCCACACCAGCAAGTTCAGCACGAATCGTCCATCCGGTTGCAGTTTCGATCACATCAACCGGCATCGCAAGCGTGTGAGTGCTTGCAAGACCGCGCGAAACCGGTGCCGCCGCTGCTGGTATCGATCGCGACCACTCTGGCCAACTCGACCCAGCCACAGCATTGGCAAAAAGGTCAGCAGGAAAAACCGAGGCGAAAGGCTCATAAAGGCTGATGCGTGTCATCATGATCTCCGATTAAGAACGTTATGGATGAAGCGATGCAAATCTTGATACACCGCCGATGTTCTCTAAATCGGTACGCCTTGCGATTTTTCAAGACCCCAAGATCAAACCCGCTCAATGAGCATCGCAATCCCCTGTCCCACGCCAATGCACATGGTGGTGATCGCGCGCTTGGCCTTGCTGCGATGCAGTTGATTCACTGCCGTCATCACAAGTCTGGCCCCCGAAGCACCCAGCGGGTGACCAAGTGCAATCGCACCACCATTCGGATTGACTCGGGGATCATCATCGAGAAGCCCTAATTGGCGTGTGCATCCCAAGGATTGCGCGGCAAAGGCTTCGTTAAGCTCAAACCAGTCGATATCGGCCAGCGTCAATTGCGTGCGTTGGAGTAGTTTTTGAGTTGCTGGCACAGGCCCAAGCCCCATCACCCTCGGCGCAACACCCGCAGTTGTCATAGCCACAATTCGAGCGCGCGGCTCAAGCCCTTGAGCCTTGGCTGCGGCTTCGCTGGCAAGCAGTACAGCGGCTGAACCGTCATTTACCCCGGAGGCGTTGCCTGCAGTGACACTGCCATCGGCTTTAACCACTGGCTTGAGTTTGGCTAAGGATTCGACGCTGGTATCGGCACGAGGATGCTCATCCTTGGCAAATAGCGTCGGTGCCCCCTTTTTCGAGGGCAACTCAACTGGCTGAATCTCGGCATCAAAAAACCCCGCTTCCTGAGCGGCTGCACAACGTTGCTGGCTTCTTAAGGCAAATGCGTCTTGATCCTCACGCGAGATGGCGAGATCGGAAGCGACATGCTCAGCGGTTTCTGGCATTTGATCGACGCCATAAGCCACCTTCATTTTGGGGTTGATAAAGCGCCAGCCAATGGTTGTGTCATAGACCGCATTACTGCGTGAAAAAGCGCTATCGGCCTTGGGCATGACAAAGGGCGCACGCGACATGCTCTCCACCCCACCACCGATACCGATAGCAATTTCACCTGCTCGAATCGCGCGCGCAATCGTGCCAATTGCATCCATTCCCGATCCGCAAAGCCGGTTGATGGTTGCAGCCGGGACTGTTTGCGGCAGACCAGCCAGCAAACTTGCCATTCTGGCCACGTTACGGTTGTCCTCACCCGCCTGATTCGCGCATCCTAAGATCACTTCCTCGATTATTTCCGGGGCAAGGCTTGGATTGCGCTTGAGCAGGGCTGCCAGTGAGATAGCCGCTAAATCGTCGGTACGAATCGACGACAAGGAGCCGCCATAACGGCCAATCGGCGTGCGTACACCATCACAAATAAAAACCTCTTGCATATCTCCTCCAAAGGGCGCTGAGCTTGCTAAGTTTGTTGCTGAACTTCATTGTGGCACGCAGCACGGGCTGC
>OMIE01000065.1 GCA_900299025.1 Burkholderiaceae bacterium | reverse complement strand
TTTCCAATGACCTCAGTTGCGCAAACGCTCGGGTGAGCGGTCCACATAAAAGGCACAAACACTGAAATCGATACACCAATAAGATCGGTATCAACATTGAATGGGGATCGTCCAGCGAGCGTTTGCGCAACTGAGGTCATTGGAAAGGTTAAGTTGTGCATCAGCATCGTGTAGCCATCAGGGGCTGCTTTGGCAACGGCATCGGCGCCAATCGCACCACCAGCGCCGGCCTTATTCTCGACAGTCACCGCCTGTCCCATCGATTGACTCATCCTCTGGGCGGAAAGCTACCATCGAAGGCAATTCTTCACATGTGGATTTTTGATCCTTTAATTCCGGTTTTCTTCGTTAAATCTTTGAAACTTTAGGGTCAGTAAGCGCTTTGCGCATTTGCGCGAGGGTCTTCTCTACCTGCTGCAAGAAGTCCTCGCCTGATATCGCTGAAGGAAGCTGGATTCGAACAGCTTTCTCCGACTCAGCTCCGATCGGCATGATGTTTTGGTGACGAGATCCAGATTCAATAAGTGCTTCAATGCGGCTTAAGATAGCCGAAAGTTGCCTTTGCTTTTCGGGCGATAAAAGAAACATCATGAATCTAAGATAACTCCTTAACTCGTCACGTGCCTGAGTTAGCCTAGCAACCGAATCCTGACGCTTTTTCGAAGCGCTCGTCAAGCCTTTGAGTGTTTCGAGGCCAGACTGGAGCGCAGCAACATCATTCTTTGCTCGGATTTGTCGTGAGTTGGTCTGCATGGCTTTGCTCATGCTGGTGCTGGCGATCATTATTTATTGACCTCTTGGCTAATAACCGAATTACGGCTATCAGAGAGGCAGAAAATAGTGTTGCTATAAAAAAGAAAAGTTTCAATGAGTTGACTGGCATTAGCTCGCGCTAACCGGTCGATGCTTTGCCGCACAGGCTACGCAGAGCCAGCGTCGCGTGATGCCGCCTTGAAGAATCATCCACATGCCACCATCGGCATTTTTTGGGCCCAGGCAGTAAGTACACCAACGGGTACCCTCCATCGATGGCGTATCAGCGAGCTCAAGTGTGCTTCCGAAGGGCATACTAACCGTCTTCCTAATGGGTGCATCGATAAGGGTTGGAGCAGGCCTTGCTCGCTTTGGCGGGGACGGCTTTTGTTTCATCATGAAATCCGATAAAAAGAACATTATGAATTGTGAAATTTTCGGCTTCTTTGGCTCCTGAAAATGCCGCTTGGGCTGTGGTGGGGTGATTGAAAAGAAAAGAGTCAAAAATTTGGGCATACTTTGCGCTCTAGACAATCACCAAGTGCTCTAAGAGGGCCTTCTAATCGTGCCGCTTCAGACTACGACGCTGAGACTACGCTCTTTTGATGCTACTTGGGAATAATTCAAGCGATTTGATGACGTGAATGGAAAATTTTGATGTTGCATCATATTTCCCTCGGATCCTTGGACATTGACCGAGCGGCGCTGTTTTACGATGCAGTGCTATTTCCGCTTGGCTATGTACGGGTTTGGAGTGACTTGGACGCGGCTCTTGACAGAAAGGCCATCGGTTATGGGCCACCTGGATCGGGCGATAAACTTGCGATCAAGCAAGTCCATGAACCCATCATGAGATCGCCAGGCTTCCATCTCGCTTTTGCTTCACCGAGCAGGCAAGCAGTGATTGATTTTTACGAGGCTGCAATGGCCACTGGTGGCATGGATGGCGGACCTCCGGGTCTACGCCTTCACTACGGGCCAAACTATTACGCCGCTTTTGTGATCGATCCCGATGGCCATCACTTAGAAGCGGTTTGCACGAATAGCGAGTGAGCTTAAACATGACAACAGCAAATGAAGCATTGACTGAGGCGAGCTTGCCGCCGGCATTGCGCAGGTGGCATGAGGTGGTTGTGTCGCGTGACCCGTTGGTGCTCCATGATTTGTTACATCATGATGTCGTCTTTCATTCGCCAGTGGTTCACACCCCGCAAATTGGTCGAGCCATTTGTTTCCAGTACCTCATGGGAGCGATGACGGTATTAAACACGAATCAGTTCAAGTACCTTCGAGAGATTGTGGGGCAGCGAGAGGCACTTTTAGAGTTTGCCACTGAGATTGAAGGTATCCAGATTAATGGTATCGACCTGATCAGCTGGGATTGCAATCATCAGATCACCGATTTCAAGGTCATGCTGCGACCGCTGAAGGCGGTTAATCTGGTACATCAAAAAATGGGTATCATGCTGCAAAAGATTGCTGAGCGAAGCTAGGCGTTTTGCCATCTTCATGCATTTGGGGTAGTCGACATAAGGCTCCAATGGTTATCCAATACCATCGGTTCGGGCCAAGGCAGCAGCTGCGCTTGCTTCGGCTGCCACCTTGCTACACCCCACGCGCATGCCAAATACACGTTGGTGCTTTTGGCATCCTTGCAAAGTGCGTAGGGCTCTTCAATCGTTGCAATGATGCTTAGGCTTTGGTCTGAATTCGGCCGCCACCAGAGCATTTTCCGCGCCCGATTGCTTGAAACACAAAAGCCCCCGTCCGGCGCTGCGCTTATATCGGCGCCGTAGCCTAGAGCGTCGGTTCCTGTCGATATAACGTCAAGACGATCGTCACGGAAAATCGCAAGGCTTGGCGCGAGCCTTCTTGTCTCGAGGCTGTCGTGTTCGGCTTGCATCGCTATACCAATGAGCACTTGATGGGGTGATGAAGCAGTATGTGCTACCTCGCTCAACGCAAGATGACGCATCGACAGTCGGCGATCGGCTAAAGACCACTCGCCGATAACCGCACCGCTTTGCGCATCCATACAACTCAGCTTGGATTGCATAGACGCAAGATCAAGCTTTTGATCCATCGCACCTCGGCGAATTCCGCCATGCGCAATCCAAAGTCGCCCATGCCGATCAAGCAAAACATGGTGAGGCTCAATACCATTCGTGGGCCAGCGCTCAAGCACTTCGAATCGCCTGGCATCCCTAACAGCGAGGTAACCGCGCTGGTCATGAACCGAGGTCTCAGTGGTGTAGATTACAGAGCGATCTGCGCAAATGGCAGCATGGCCATTAAACGCGAAGCCATTGTCAGCATTAATGTAGCGTTCACTCGAGCCTCTCCAATGCATCAGCCATCGACCAGGACGCAGCCCCATCGCAATCACGCTGCCATCAGCAAGCTGATTAAGACCGTGTGGGCGTCCATTTAGTTTCACGCGTTCAAGGATTCGGCATCGCTCTGCCTGCCAGTCGGCTTGGATAAGCCCAAGATAGTGGTCACTATCCTTTCTCGGGCTGCGCCATGAGGCAAGGAATGTCGATGATAGTGCCGCAAGATGCGCCGATTTCGAAGTTTCGGGCGTATCGGTTAAGGGTTCTGCCTGCTCGTGTGCACTCAACTGCATCATTTGGGCGAGTGCTGCGTTAGTTGATTGAAGTGCACCTGTTGCGGAAATGAAAAGTGGTATACCGCGCTGAAAGGCCTGCGCAAACCATTGACGTCGCTTGATTGATTTCATATCGGATTAGAAGTTATAGCTTGCGCTTAGCTGAAGCGTCCGTGGTCTTCCAGGCACATAGTGGCCGCGGTAGAGGAGGTCGGCATAGTGTTTGTTCGTAAGATTGACCAGGTTGAGTTTGTAAGCCCAAGGTCCTTCGATGATTTCAGCCATGACGTCGATACTTACGAAGCCTGGTGCTTGAATCGTTGAGCTCTGCGCTAGACCCACCGGTCGATCACTGCTGCGATAATTAAGGCCAGCTCCTAGGTGCACATCACTTCGGGGCTTAAGACTGCTCCAAAGACTTGCACTATGACGCGGCGTGAGTCCTGGTCTTGCACCAATGGGCTCCGTGCCCGCCGCACCACTTGAAGCATCGACTTTTGCCGTGGGAATGTAAGCATAAGATAGATACATTTCCCAGGACGGATTGATCCTGCCAGCTGCATCGAATTCGATGCCAGCTGCGTGCCGCTCACCAGACAGCACGTAGTTACAAGCATTGACAGTGTCGGCGTCACGGTTTCGTTCGTTGTATTTGGTGGTGTGAAAGAAGGCAAAGCGGGTACTTAATTGACCCTCAAGATGTTCGAACTTGCCGCCCAACTCGATATTTCGGCTCGATTCGGGTGCCGTGTTAACAGTGCCTGCGTCATACTGATAGGTGTCACCAGACGTGTTGAACGAGGTGCCGTAAGAAAGATGCCAGGAGCTTTGTTCGCTCGGTTGATATAACAGACCGCTGCGCTTACTCCACAGGGCGTCATGTCGGCCAAGGCTGGCATTGGCTTGTACGGTACAAGGGTTGCTTGCTGAAGTGGCGCTTGGCCTTACGAGGTTTCGATAATCACCGCTCAATTGGTCGAATCGAAGCCCCCCAAGTAGTTTCCAGCTTTCAGAAAGGTTGAGAAGATTTTGTGCGTAGGCGCCAAAGGCCTTTGCATGGAAGCGACGCGTAAGCGTTAGTGCGCGGGAAGCCTCATCAACGCCTAAGCCATCATTGGGGCTGCCTACAGTCGTTCTCGGTTTTGCAGCAATGGCGCTTGCTGTGCGATTTTCAAAATCCTCAATGGCCATGTCGATCCCGGCTTGTACCTTATGCTTGAGGCTCCACCAGTGGTGCTCGGCTGCGTAGTCCGATTGAAGATATGCCGTGCGCATGTCCATGATCTTGACGTTATTGCCTCGTGTGAGCACGGTTGCCGGCGAGAAGGTATCGACATCGACGGCTAAGTTATTGACTTGCTGATTAGCTGGAGCAAAGCGAACGGCGCTTGCTCGCTGATCGCGGTCGTACTGAGCGAGGCGAAGCGCAGTGCGCCACTCGGCCTGACCGCTCATGCGATGAATATGGAGTACCGAGGCTTGCCTTGTGCCAGTCCGGTTGTAGTCACTTGCAGCGCCATAATAATTTTTCGGATCAGTCGGCCAAAGTAAATTGCCTGAGCTATTCTTGCTTGGCGACAGCCAGGGTAAACCGTAATGAATCCCATTATTGTTATCTAAAGCGTAGCCTTGAAAGATCCATTCATTCGTAGTACCGATATCAATGGCATAGCTGAATGCCACGCCTGCTTTATCGGTTTTGAGGCCATCGCGGTCACCGAGCGTCCTCATGAGGTTGAGACGCAAGGCTTGATCGCGCGCGATCACATGGTTGAGATCCGCAGTGAATCGTCGATAGTCGCCGCTGCCAATTGTTAGATCGGCCGACTTACGCGAAAAGCTCAAAGGTATCTTACTGACCTGATTGACAGCACCGCCTGTCGAGCCCCTGCCAAAAAGCATGGAGGCTGAACCGCGCAGTATCTCGAGACGATCCCAATTGAAACTATCACGTTCATAAAACGCTGGGTCGCGCATGCTGTCGATAAAAATGTCGCCCGTGGATTGCAATGAGAATCCCCGTATCCTGATATCTTCCTCAGAGCCCTCAGCCGCTTGAAAACTCACACCAGCACTTTGCTTTAGTGCTTCCTTTAGTGTGTCGAGATTGCGGTCATCGAGAAGCTTCTCGGTAATAACGGTCAGTGACTGAGGGATGTCCCGAAGCTCCATCAGCCCTTTGCCGATGCGTGTGGTGTTCGCCTTTAGTGCTGATTTTCCCTCCTCGAACTCGCGCTTTGCATGGACTTCAACGCTTGCTTCCGCTTGCTTGAGCTGGGCGTTAGCCGCGGAATGACCGATCAGGCTAAAGCCAATGAGCCAGTAGCGAATGGACGTACCGAGAGGCTTGTGCGACCTGGGAAGTTCTGATTTAGACATGTATTAGCTCAATTGATAGCATTAGGTATTTAATACGACATAGGAATTATTCTTATTTAATACTTACTTTCTTGTCAACAGGAATAATTCCTAAATAAGAGTTTTATAGGTTGTCCCTATTTAATAGATAAAAACAATTGAATGGATCGGCTCGATTGACAAGTTAAAAATTTGCTTGTCGAGACCGTTTGCTTGATCAATCGACCAAAACACCTGTCCGCGGCCGAAATGACGGTGCCGCTGGGGGTATGGGCGTGCTTGGCACCAACCACGGGCGCACCCTACATGGCGTGTTCACCGACCGCCCCGGATCGCTGACCAACATTTTCAGGTAACAGGGCCCGGCGTCCTCGAACATGTCGAGCGCAATCGCCCCGAGCCTTCCGAGCACGAGGTATTGGTCGATGTGGATGCTTGTGGCTTGTATGGTGCCGACCGCACGACCATCAAAGGGCTCGATAAGCGGCTCACTTATCCCCGTGTGCCAGGCCATGAAATTGTGAGGCGTATTCGAGCGAAGGGTAGGGCTGTTTCCTATGGCTGGTTCCTTGGGCAGCGGCTTGGTATGGGACGTTTGGTAGGGCACTGCCTATCATCTATGTCTTGCAGGCAAGAGCACTTCAATCTTTGCGAAGATCAGCCCACCGTCGGTGCAACCTTTGATGGCGGCTCTGCGGATTGTGTCCTGGTTCGTGCTACTGCGCTTGTACCTACTCCTGAGTCGCTTGCCTCGGTGTATGCCGCGCCTATCTTGTGTGCCGGTAATTCATGCTGTCTCCGCGCTTATCACCGGACTGTCAAGGCGATGAAGTCTAGTGTTGCTTGGTATGGGACGCGAACCATTGCATATCAGTCCGGGCTGGCTGGTTTCTGGCGAGCGTCGAGTGCTCGGCGTAATGACAGGTACGCCGCGCCAGTCGGAGCAACTGCTCGATTACAGCGTGCTCACAAACATTCCACCTGCGATTCAAACTTGGCCCTTGGATCAAGCCGCGTTGGCCTACGAACGACTGCGCAACGGTCAGATTGGTTACCGTGCTGTGCTTACGAGTATTAGAGCAGGGTAAGCGTCATTATATCTTTAACAATCCAGCCGGAAAAACCGGCGCCAAGAACAATAAACATCCAAATCTTTCCAATTCTTGGTACGTTCGATTCTTTGGCAACCATGGCGATAACAAAAAGCATATAACCGATCAGGCCGTAAATCGCGAGATGTGTAAGTAAATCGATATTTATATCGTTCATGCTTAGCAATTCGGTAGTTGATGAGTGGCTGGGCTTTGCCTTTCAGCGCAGACTGGCCGTATCTATTTCCATCGCCAACGTGCCATCATACGCTTAGCACGTTCCTCTTCTGCCTCGATCGTATCCTGGGGTAGTTGCCTGAGGCAATCGGCCATGGCCTGGGCACCAAGTGCCTGGCTGCGTTCTGCTTCCAGGGGACTAGCCGTTGACGTAAGCGAGGCTGATGTTGAGTTTTCTTGGTGTGAGCGCCCATCCCAGGCAAAAGGATTGCGAAAGCCCACAGGCTCAGGTTCGCAATCGTCTTTATAACTCGGTTCTGCTTCCGACTCGAAGGCGGTAAAGCGAATAGTTCGTTCAAACACCAATGGTTTGCCAGTAGGCGTTGGCGGAAGCGCTGGCATGGTTATGACTGCCCGCCGAGCAAGTTGCTCTGCCTTGCTTGACGTGGCCCAGAGCGTCTCAAGACGCGTAAGTTTGCCGTCTGGGGCAATCTCAACGCGAAAGCGCACCATACCCTCATCGGTCCCCTCATAAGCCGTGCCCATCATGCTGCGCACCTGCTGGCCCCAGAAGTAGCGGTATCCCTTGCTGTTCTTATTTGTGTAATTTGATGCAAAGACCCAATCCTGTGCAGTGGGTGCTGGCGGGGCCGCCATAAAAGCTCGCTGATCATCAGGGATTGCTTGCCTGGTCTCAGTCAAGATGGGTTCGGCCTTGATCGGTTGTACGGGTGGCTCACGCTCCAAGTCAAGCGCAATTAGCACAGTAGGCTCAGAGATTCGCTTTGACGAGCGATCTAGCAGCGATGCAAAATGCTCAAAGGCGAGTAGGTACAAAGCAGCATGAAGAATCGCAGTGAGTGCGATGGCAAAGAGTTTGTGCTTTTGTAGCATAAGGATGAATGATGTTGCTCAATGTTAATGTAGACCTCCTCTGGGAGAAGCGATGATGAAAGATCTTAAAAGACTGCTTGTCATATTTACTTTGCTTGCAACTGCGATTATTCCTATAGCCTCGGCCGATAACAAGGCGGCTGCTATCGATGAAATGGAGGGCTATCTCGAGTTTGTTGACTATGGTGGTGCGGTGATCTTTTCCGAGCAAATCCCAAAGGAGGAGTGGAAAGCCAAGGGCGGTTTGGATGCCTACAAAAGGCGATCATCCTTGTGATGGCTTCGTTCGACTGCTTTTGCACGCAGAGCATCAGCAGGATAGGCTTGGAGGAAATCGACTCGATGCGTTTGATCTGAAAAAAGCCAATCGTCGTAGCGGTTTTCTGGGAGGATTACCACCATCCGTTTTTCGTCATCAGCTTTGTGAAATTGTTTCATCA
>OMIE01000064.1 GCA_900299025.1 Burkholderiaceae bacterium | reverse complement strand
TTGACCCCAAAAACGATTACGTCTTTAAGCGCCTCTTTACCCAAGCACCCGAGCTGCTCGTGTCGCTCATCAATGCGATCCGGGATCGTGAACCGCCGATCGCGTCCCTTGAGATCCTTAATCCCTACATTGATCCACAAACCCTAAGCGGTAAACATATCGTTTTGGATGTTTTGGCGGTTGATGTCGAGGGCAGGCGCTTTAATGTGGAAATGCAAGTTCAGCGTCATCGAGCCTGGAGCTCAAGGTCCTTGTACTACCTTGCCAAGCTTTTGAGCGGTCAGCTCAAATCCGGCGAAGGCTATGAGTCGCTCAGACCCGTGGTTGGGATCCACATCATCGATTTTGACTACTTCAATGTGCAAGAGGTGGTTCACGCCGCTAACGCGGTCAGTGGTACCGATCGTGTCAATGGCGAGCAGTACGTTTGGTGCTTTGCCCTTCGTGATCGAGATCAGCCGCAGATCACGATGGGCGAAGAGCTTCAATTGCACTTTCTGGAATTACCCAAGGCTTTGCGGGTGCTGAGCGGGCCGTCGAGGGAAAACACGTTGAGGGCAAGTCCTGAGGTAAGAAGTGGCGACGCTGGAAGCAGCGACCCTGGACTTGTGTCCACAAACTTCGCCTCTGCCCTCGCTTTCTGGGTAAACTTTCTCAAACGTTGGCAGGAGGATCAAGTCATGTCGTCAATGAATCATCCACCGGTACAAAAGGCACTCAATATGCTCAGAGCGATGAGCGCCGATGAGATTGAGCAGCAGTTTGCCTTTGAGCGCGAGCGCGCGCTTTTGATTGAGCAGATGGAGTTGCATGCGGCGAGGGCCGAGGGTGAAACTGCGGGGATCCTTAAAGGCGAGGCTGCGGGGATCCTTAAAGGCGAGGCTGCTGGACTCCAATTAGCCTTAGCACGGCTCATCGCAAGCGGCATGCCCGAGGATCAAGCTCGAGAAGTACTTGGATTAGCTAGGGATTTTGGAGCCTAGCATATCTCTTCTATTGTCACCGTCTCACGCTTAGTAGGCACTCCCTCATACCCCGAAACACAAGCGAGTTGATCCACGCCGGCTCTTGGCGAAGCTCAAGCCTTGTATAGCGCTCCAAAAATGCAGGAATGGCTACAGCGCCTTCCAGCCGGGCTAACGGAAAGCCAAGGCAAATATGTGTACCAAAGCCAAAGGCAAGATGGGGTGCGCCGTCTCGCCTAAGATCAAGTTGATCAGGCTCGGGGTAGGCTCTTGGGTCCCGATTAGCCGCATTGAGCATCATGAAGACCCGTTGCCCCGGCTCAAGATGCTCGCCGTGTATCGAAAAGCCCTCGCGAACAACACGAACCTGCGAGCCAGAAGGGCCATCGTAGCGAAGCAGTTCTTCGACCGCATTTGACGCCAATTTGCTGTCGCAGCGCAGATCAGTCATGGCATCTGGAAAGTGCATGAGAGAGTAGATCCCGTTAGCGATTAAATTCGTGGTGGTCTCATGCCCGGCAAAAAGCATCAGAATGCAGCTTGCAATGAGTTCGTCATCGCTAAACTGATCATCGGCGTCGCGGAGGTGAACAAGCTCACTGATGGCATCGCTCTGAGGATGAACTCGCCTCGACGCTATTAAGGCCTTGAAAAATGCTGCCATTTCCTTGGTTGCCTGCTCAGCTTTGTCATACTTATCAGAGCTCATGCGTGAACTTCCAATAAATAGCGCGATCTCATCTGACAGACGCTTTAATTCCCCTAGCTCATGGACTGGCACACCAAGCATCGCCATGATGACCAGACAGGGTAAGGGACCTGCATAATCCGCAATCAAGTCGATTTCATCATGCTCAACCATTGCATCTAAAAGTTGCTTCGCTATCGCTTCAACCTGTGGGCGCATCGCCTGCATCGATCGGGCACTAAAGACCTTGCCCGTGAGTCTTCTCAGTCGCGTATGTTCGGGCGGATCCTTGAAGACCATCCATAAGGATAAATAGCGAATAATCTCCGATATGCGTGAGGCTTCAGATCCCGGTAAACTTTCAAAAAAAGGTCGAAGGCGATCTGATGACAAACGCTCTTTATCCAAGCACATAGCCTTCACATCGTTATACCTTGTAATCACCCAGGACCTCAGCCTATCGCTCCAATAGCAGGGCGCCTCATCGCGCATGCGCTGAAAAATCGGATAGGGATTTGCTAATACCGCCGGGTCCTCAGGTCTCCAATCGATTGACTGCACAGTCATCGCGAACGCTCCAAAATGTGGACTGCACAAACAGCTTCATCGAAACCCATAACACCACCTCCGTTTTCAATGAGACCTACCCTTGCCCCATAGGCCTGCCGCTTACCGGCTTCTTCACGCAATTGCAGGCAAACTTCATAGACCATGGATAGGCCTGTAGCACCGACTGGATGCCCCTTGCTGATCAGGCCGCCCGACAAATTCACTGGCAATCGCCCACCCAGACGAGTTACTCCCGAGGCCGCCATCTCTCCCCCTTTTCCGGACTCGCACAAGCGAAGCATTTCGAGTTGATAAAGTTCACAAAATGCTGTGGCATCGTGAAGCTCAACGATATCGATATCTTGCGGCCCAAGCCCACTGCGAGCATAAGCTTTATCTGCGGCTACTCGTGACAGACCCGGCTCATTGAGCATTCGATACTTGCCCCCTGAAAGTTGGGAGCTACAGACTCTCACAGCACGCCTTTGGGTATCCCCCGGCAGCGTCTTGAGCATCGATGCCGAACACAACAAGGCCGCTGCGGCCCCATCACCCATGGGCGAGCACATCGATCGTGTCAGCGGCCAACTTACCTCCCGATCCTCAAGCACTTCATCCACCGTGAGTTCGAACTGATACTGCGCCTTGGGATTGAGGCTGCCGTGGAAATGGCTTTTTGATGCAGCCTCTGCAATTTGGCGCTGGGTCGTTCCAAATGCTTTCATATGCCAGGCAGCCTGCATCGCATACGTGTCCATAAACAAAGTGCGTCCGGGTCCTGTTTCGAAAGGCTTGCCGCTTTCCTCGCCAGCCGCTTGGTAGTAGCGACGCCAGCGCTCGGGCTCTAACTGATCAATCCCTGTTGCAAAAATTGAAGCGACTCGCTCCGGTGCATCAGGGCTCACAAGCTTCTCAACACCTAAGGCAAGACTCATCTGCGATTCGCCCGAAAGAATGTCCTTGCAGGCACCATGAAAAGCGAACGATCCCGTGGCGCAAGCGCCTTCCACATTAATGATGGGCACGCGTTGGGCAAACAATCCTTCCTCAACCAGTGGTGTGAAGCAGACCTGGCCACGAATGCCGCCCTGACCCCACTGACCCATGCCGCAATTCCCAAACCATGCCTGTTCGATCCGCGATGAGTCATCCGGTGTAAGACCGGCATCTGCAATCACATCCAAATAAGCCTCTCGAACAAGTTGGTGAAACGACTTGTCCGCTTGCTTGCCAAAGACTGTGCAAGCCGTTCCGATGATAAAAACATCACTCATTGAATCACTCCACTTTGATTATTCGGCTAACAAGCGCTCTCCGGTGATGCGAAGAGTCTGAGAAAGACTTCGGGTTTTGCTCTAAATATCCAAGCAGTATCGCGACCTCGATGAAAGTTTGCGTCATAGCCTCCAATAAAAAGCTCGCCGTCGGCCTCATCCTTAAATGGTGAAGCTGTAATCGTGCGCACAGCAACAAGCGCAGACTCCGATGGGAATGTATAACAGTTGACCTCGGTCAATCGGTAATTGTTTGGGCCCTTGCGGGCAACCACAATGGCACCAGCATAAAATCCTCCTTCACCCATCGCCTGGTTGCTAGCGGTCGGTGCCTCACGATCTCCAACCACGGCCTCAACACCAAAGAGTAGAATCGGTTCGCTTTCTAATGGCCCCTTTAGGGCATACATGTGGTTGTAAGCGCCTAAAACATAGCGCACTGGTATGCCGCGCAGATGACGTTCGATTAAATCATCAAGGCAGCTTTCAACCACCGGCGCTTGGTAACGAAGCCAATCGGCCGGATCAGGATCGAGTCGCAAGATGCAAGCACGTGAGAACTTCCCAGGCGACCACAAGAACAGCAATGACTGCCCTTGCCCACTGGGGTTAGGAATCGCTGTCATACCCCGGATTCCTCCAACCGATGGCACCAATCCATCGGAGCCAACCGAATCGAGGCTTGCAACGAGCTCGTAGCTCGGCCGCTCACCATCAATCCGACGATAAATATGAGAGCCTACGGACAAATGAAGCGCACCGTTAGCTTCTATCATTGATAGCGCTCTAATCGGAATAGGACCAAACTCCGGAGCACGATCCCAATGAAGTTTAAGCGTTTGTGGCTCGACCAAGCTGCCCGACCAAATGCCATGGGTCCCGGCCGCGATAAACAAGCGATCAACCCCGGTTCGCTTATCGTGATAAAGCGTGATCACCCTCACCGAATTCGCAACGCCTCGCTCGCCCAGCGGCCCTTTGACCAGCGGTATCTTGGTCCACCGAGCACGAGCGTCGTCACGCTGAAAAAGATTAATGCCAGCCTGACCATTGCCTTCAAACGCTGCCGCAATCAGCATATCAATCGGCTCGTCTAAAGCTCGCCCTTGATGGTCGGTTGTAAAACGTACCGAGGATAGCGACTCAATACGCAAATGCTTATCGAACATTGCATCGACCTGCCAGCCTTCGGCAACAGCATCAAGACGCAAAACTTGACCCCAAGGAATCGGCCTGGCTTTGCCTCCATACCATTCATGGTCCTCATCCATCCAATAACCATTGGCCGCAAAAAGTGCGCCGCGGTGTGCAACAAGATGGAGAATTTCAGACCCTCCCGCTCGGCGTCCCAGCTTATCTGTACAACCTGCTCGATAACTCAGCTTCCAGTCTCCTCTTGCTGACTTGGCCGTTTCTTCGATATGCTTAGTGGAACATTCAAGCGAAGCTGTTACAGATGTTGGATGCTGTAAGCTCGAACATGCCGCCAGGAGGCAAAAGCTTGCGAGCAACAAGGGCCAATTGGATAGACGCTGCGGCATATGTAATGATTCTAGCCTCTTACGCTGCCTCAGATTCCATTGAGAGTGACCATGCCCATCGACTCGCCCCAGGTGTTCATTCCGGATTTATTGCGCTCTCATGCGCGCTACCGGCCACAACACGAGGCACTCGTCTGTGGCAGTCAGCGTCTGACTTGGGCCGAGTTCGGTCAATCGATCGATCGCGTCGCAAGGCGATTGCAAGCACTTGGCGTCGGGCGCGGGTGCCAGATTGCTGTGCTGATGAACAATCGCGTTGAGCTACTCACGGCGATCTTCGGGATCGTTAGTAGCGGCGCATGCGTGGTGCCATTGTCTGGATTACTGACCGCAGAACAAAGCTTAGGACTAATTCGAGATAGCGATGCTGTCGGACTGATGGTATCTCAAGAATACGCTGAGAAGCTTCTTAGTACTTCAAACGCCGACGACACAACAACCGCTCAAAACAAGCTGAGTCTGCATTGCCCTGCGCTTCGGGACGAGCTCTTGGTTGTCGTCACCGGCAATAACTTCGCTGCGAGCACTCAGACCCTCAACGGCGTTCAAGCCTCTGATCCGCTCAAGTCTTGCTATGAGCCCTTTATCGCATGGACTGACTGGTTAAGCCAGGGTCACCAAGATCCGGTGCTCACACGAACCTATGAAGCCAGTGATCCATTTAATATTATTTATAGCTCAGGTACGACAGGCCTACCAAAGGGCATTGTTCAAAGCCATGCCGCTAGACTTCATTGGGCCTGGTCAAACAGCCTCGAGATGGGATTTTCTCAAGCTTCACGGGTACTCACAACGACGGCGCTCTATTCAAACGGTACATGGCTGATGATGCTGCCCGCGTTATTTTGCGGCGCGAGTCTAATTGCCATGCAGCAATTTGATCCCATAGCCTTTCAATCGATTGTTAAATCGGAGCGTATTACCCACAGCTTTATGGTACCAACGCAATACCTGATGCTGCTTGAGCATCCAGCGTTCGATCCTGCAGCTTTCGATACGGTTGAAGTGCTGCTTTGCGCGGGATCGCCCTTGCGCCGGGATGTTAAGCAACGAGTGATCGAGAAACTTGGCAATCGGTTAATAGAACTTTACGGTTTCTCCGAGGGCTTTGCCACCATGCTTAAGCCTGCGCGCCAGCACGATAAGTTTGACACGGTTGGCACACCGGTGATTGGCTTTGAGCTTGCGATTGTCTCCGAGGACGGGCACGAACTCCCTGCTGGCCAAATCGGAGAAATCGCTGGATACGGTGGCGGCATGATGCAGGCTTATCACAAGCAAGCTGAGGCAAGCGAAAAGCTCATTTGGCGCGACTCACGCGGTCGCAGCTTCATTCGTTCGGGTGATATCGGCGTCGTTGATGATGAGGGATTCCTTCGGCTTGTCGATCGCAAGAAAGATATGATTATTTCGGGTGGTTTTAACGTCTTCCCAAGTGATATTGAACCGATCGTGGCTCAACACCCACATGTATTCGATGTTGCCGTCATCGGTGTTGAACACGCGCGCTGGGGCGAAGCAGCGTTTGCTTTAGTTATTCCACGCGAAGGTGAATCTGTCGATGCAGAAGCGATAAGACAATGGGCTAATGCACGTCTTGCTAAGCCACAACAATTGGTTGGAGTCGAGTTTCGAAAGGAATTTCCACGGAATGCCCTGGGCAAGGTACTTAAACGTCTTCTTCGCGATGCGAAGGGATCACTTTAAGTTGTATGCGACCTTCTTGGTGAAGACTTCGACCGCGAGCGAGCATACGTCGTTGCGCGGCCTGCGATTCGCTCGTGCTATTTTGTTTTACGATCTGCATGGCGTCACGAACGGCTTCAGCAAGCGGGGCAGGCATTGCGGCCAATAAATAATGGCGAAGCGTATCAGAGCAAGACTGCATCGCTAATGCAAGCTCCTCAGGCCCTACAGTCATGATAAGTGTTTGCAAAGAACGTTTGGGAATGCCCAAGAGATCTTCGAAGAGGAAGCGTTGAGCTTCAACACTATCCGCCAGCTCGGGTTCAAATACCCTCATCCTGTCGAGCGCTTCTTGATCAAGCGGCTCATCAAAGGCGTTGATCAAGGCGGCTGCATGTTTGGTGCCGCCAAGCCTGCTTTGTTTATCAATAGGATCAAGGGCGATTGCCCGCAAAGCCTCGTTTAAGTCCTCGATGGCCATCGGGTGGACATGATCGAGCAAAGCCACCCGCAATAACAATTCATTACGAAGCGCATCCTCAAAGCAAGCGGCTAAGGCTGCTGACGCTGAGGCATCCATGAGGGCAAGCAGGCTCGCAATGATCTGAGGGTGCTCGTCACTGATCCGCGCGTGTAGCAAATCCGAATCGAATGCCTCAATCGCAGCAAGTGCGTTTTGGTCGATGAGCGCGAAGGACCGATTGCGAAATCCCAAGGATCGTTCATCAACATCAGCCTGGTGCAGCGCACGATCCATGAACTGTTCCGTGTCGATGCCGAGCAAACGCTGATCGCTGCTTGCCTCCCTGAACGCTCGCAAGACCTCTATCCATTGCGTTAGGTCAAGCCGTCGCACAGCGATCAGGCGCGTGCTGAGGCGCTTAATCGCTGTCTCGCTCAGTGAACGCAACACCACCGCAGCCGTGTCCGGCCCCAAAGCGAGCAAAACCAGCGCAGCCTTGGTCGCCCCATCGAGTTGAAATGGGCTGACGCTGCAGTCGGGAATTGGGGACATTATGCTGCGATGCAATAGCTGTGTTGCATGATCTCAATCGTTAACAAATTGATAGGTAATTAGCATGCTGTACGCCATTGCGATCCTCTTAGTGTTCTCCCTTGGACTCGCCTTGTGGGCCTCTGGAAACTCGCGTATCCCGAGCGAGCTCAAGCAAAGCCTTGGGCCCGATCAACTTGAAGTGATTAGGGAGGACCTCGCCCTACGCAAACAACTCGGGCAGCTACTAATCATCTGTCTTGGTGGGATCATGATCATTTGGATTGCGAACTAAGAAGGCCTCCTGCGTATTGTCCTGTGCTTTCGCCATCGATAAAGCTCTCAGCGCCATTTACAAACACGCGGCGGATGCCTTCAGCCTTCTGAACGAGCCGCCGGGCTCCGGCGGGCAGATCGTTCTCAACGACTGGAACGCATGGACGAATTCGATCCTCCTCAAATAACAAAACGTCTGCCCAATATCCCTCTTTGAGCATCCCTCGCTGCCCAAGCCCAAATGCACGAGCATTATCGTGACTGAGCTTCTTTACCGCAGCCTCCAAGGTGAAAGCCTTCGCCTGATTCACCCAGTAATGAAGAAAATGAGTCTGCAAGGAAGATCCCATTTCCTGAGCAACATGTGCGCCTGAATCAGAAAAGGTTGCCAGAATCTCTTCATGACCTAAAAGTGTTTTTAAGTCTTCGCGCGATTCGTTGACAATCGGTTGTACAAAAATTTGATCGTTGTTTGTCAAGCAAAGTTCGATCATCAGGTCAACGGGATGCTTGCCCGATTCGACCGCTAACTCCCCAACCGTCTTATCCTGCCAGTCGACATCGCGCATCACATAAAGATTGTCGTAATCGGGCTTTCTTGCATCGGTCGTGGCGGCGCCACCGCCCTGTAATTTGTTATCGCGCGGTTTCATGAGCGACTCGGCAGCGATAAGTTCTTGACGCAGACTTGGTTGACGCAAGGCTTCGAGCTGCATAGGCAGCGGGAGCGCGCGTATCGGTTTCCAAGCGTCAAGCACATCGAAAGGCAGATAAGACTTCAGCGAAAAAATTGCATTGATCGAGCGTGTCGATGCTTGACCAAACATCCGGCCACCAGCGAGATTCACAGCCTGAATGGTTTCGAGCTGGTCTTGCCATCGAGGGGGGTCATCACCCTGCTTCGTTGAAATCACACCAAACATCACCGGCACCTTGTGGCTTAATGCAAAGTGCTTCATATGCTCTAGAAATTTTTGATTACTACTTCGATTCAAAATATCCGGACCAATCTGAAAAATACCTTTTCCTAAGCGCCCCATTGCCGCGACGATTGCCTCGATCTCCCGCCAATGCGCTATGCGACTTGCCACTGGATTACCATCCGGTGCCAGATGGGTATGCGATCGCGAACTTGAAAATCCGACCGCTCCTGAGCGTATCGCGTCGATGACGAGGCTTGTCATCTGAGCGATTTCATCATCGCTTGCCTCGCTGCTGAGTGCACGCGCTCCCATCACATACATGCGCACGGCAGAATGTCCAATGTACATCGCGTGATTAAGTGCCTTGGGACGGCGTCTGACCGCGTCCTGGTACTCGGCAAAAGACTCCCATGTCCAGTCGATTCCTTCGCGCATAGCGTCAACTGATATATCTTCTACATAGGACAGACTTCTCGCATACCAGTCCCTATCCTGAGCTTTGCAAGGCGATAGCGTAAATCCACAATTACTCATGACAACCGAGGTCACCCCGTGAAAGCAAGAGCAACTGCCAAGCGGATCCCACATCACCTGCGCATCCATGTGCGTGTGTCCGTCGACAAAGCCAGGTGAAACAATCAAGCCATCGGCATTAATCGTACGACGAGCTCCCTCGTTTAACTTACCGATGGCAACAATTCTGCCGTCTTTGATACCAAGGTCAGCCGTGCGGCGCGTAGCACCGGAACCATCGACCAAGCTTCCACCGCGAATCAAATAATCCAACATCTGACGACCCCCCTTAGTTATTCGGACTTATCAATCCATGCCTATTAAAGATCGCAAGGCTGTCGATGAAAAGCTCGGGCGTTTTGAAAAAGTACTGCCTGTCGAATCGAAGCTCATATTGTTTTGCTTGGGTTCTTTTACAGACTGGCGTAGCATGCAATCATCGTTAACAACAGCCCGTATGACTTCCGCCTACCTTTATGGATTAGCCTGTGGTCTTACTCCCGCGGTATACAGCCTAGCGCGGGCGATGCTCGACATCCGCCGAATCGGTTCAACGCGGAGCAAACCTTGGATCGCTGGAGCCACCGCAGTTAGCTTCTGGTTCATTTGTTTTCTCAGTTTTAGCGCCTGATTTGCGCCAATGAGACGACTTCTGGTGTTTGCCTGGGGCTTATTGGCGAGCATGATCGCTGTCACGTCCACCGATTCGAGTGCCTTTAGCCCCAGACTCGAGGACCGATTAATTCGCGTCAAGGCAAGCGATGCGCAAATCATCCCACTGAGGCTATGGGGCAAGCAAGATGCGCCCTCGGCAATTATTCTGTGTATCCATGGGTTTAGCGACTACGCAAGGGGCTTTGGACATATGCTTGCGGCGCTCGACACAGCCAACACGAGCTTGATGATGGCCTTTGACCAGCGCGGTTTCGGTGATACAGCAAGCCGAGGCCACTGGGCAGGCCATGATGTCATGATCTCCGACCTGCATGATGTCTTGCTCTATATTGGAGAACGATATCCGGGCCTGCCCATTCATATTGTCGGCGAGAGCATGGGCGCAGCGCTTTTGTTGGTAGCGATGCATCACCCAAAGACCTCAGCATTTTTTAAGACCACGATGGAGATCAACTCTACTGCACGGCAAAGCTCTTCAACTTTTCGAACAAGCCTAGCCAAACCAAACCCTCAGGTCCAGTCGACCATACTGCTTGCACCAGCCGTTTGGAGTTGGTCGGCCATGCCTTGGTACCAGGTACTGAGCCTTAAGCTTTTCTCACAGCTATGGCCAGATCTTCGAGTCTCTTCGCAATATGCGAGGCGAATGGGCGTTCGGCCAACCGACGATCCCGCAGTGGCTGCTTATCTTGCCAAGGATCCGCTGATGCTGCGAGATATCCCAGTGTCGATGATTGCTGGACTAAGCGACTTGATGTCGGAAGCGAGCCTTCTGATGCCAAAAAAGGGACATCGCAGTTTAGTTGTGATCGGGACACGCGATGAAGTCATCCCGGGCTCAGCATATTGCGCCTGGTTAGCCAAAAACCATGAGAGCGTGACAGGCCAATGGCTTGTCCAGCAGGACGGCTTTCATATGCTAACCAGGCAAACGAAAAGCGACGCCATCATCGACTCGCTGAGCAATTTTTTGACGCTTCAATTACATCGCTTAGAACAAGAACAGCAACCTATGAAGGCACTAAAATGCTGAACGATCTTAAAACTTACAAACTTGATGTTGCCCAATCGGTAGTCGACGATCTCATGGATCGCCTGGCAAGAGCGCGATGGCCCGATGAAGCGCCTGATCAAACCCAGCACGGCCATTGGCGCTATGGCACACCTGTACATTGGCTTCAAAAGCTTCACCGTTACTGGATCGACGAATTCGACTGGCGAGCACAAGAGGACAAACTCAATGCTTTTGAACAATGGAAACTCAAGCTTGAGACAATTGACCTTCATTTCATGCACGTTAAAAGCCAACATCAAGGCGCCCAACCGATTCTACTGCTGCATGGCTGGCCGGGTTCCGTCTTTGAGTTTTTAGAATTAATCCCACAACTCACAGCAGCAAACGAAGCTGGTAAAAGTTTTCATGTCATTGTTCCAAGCCTTCCTGGCTTTGGCCCTTCTTTCCGTAAAGGTCAAGCAAGACTCGGTCTCGATGCGATGGCTCAAGTCTTGCATGAACTCATGCATGAAGTTCTAGGATATAAAGCGTACTACATTCAAGGTGGCGACTGGGGCTCATTTCTTGCATCAGCCATCGCCTATCGGCACCCCAACGCTGTCAAAGGGATTCACCTTAATCTTTTGCCTTTGCGTCGGGATGCGTTGTTATTTCAGGAGCCAATGGACGAGGATGCCAAGCGCTATGCACAAGAACTTGAGCTATTTTTACGCGAGCACGCAGGTTATCAGGCGATTCAAGCCACGAGGCCACAGACGCTTGCCTACGCCCTCAACGATTCGCCTCTCGGTCTTGCCGCTTGGATTGGTGAAAAATTTGCTGCATGGAGCGATTGTGATGAGCAACCCGAATCCGTGATTCCCTTTGACCGGATGCTTGCCAACATCTCCCTTTATTGGTTTACCGAAGCTATCGGATCCTCATTTTGGCCCTACTACGCTCGACTCCATTCGCCTTGGTTCATCCCCAAAGGCGAAGGCATCAAGGTTCCTACGGGCTACTGCCAGTTTCCAAGAGAAATCCTAAAGCCTCCACGATCACTTGCATCTAGAACCTATCACAATATTGTGCGCTGGCACGAGGCTCAACGGGGCGGACACTTTGCTGCGCTGGAGCAAAGCAACGTTTTAGCTCACGAAATCCGAGAAACATTTAAGAACCTTTAGGGGCGAAAATCATGCTGCAAGTCTAGGCTGATTCGAGGGCAAGCAAGGCTTCTTGCAATCTTGCCATACGCGAGTCACGAAGATTCCAGGCTGACAGTGCTTTAACCGTATGAAAAATATAATCTTTGTTTGGGCCAAGCGGACCACATGCCTTCGACAAGATAGCGACCTCATCCTCAAATGGCAGCGCTCCAAGAAATGAAGGGTGCGAAGGATTATGGTCAAACACGAGGCAATCGACCCAGCCCTCAGGCGTTTTAACAGGTAGCCAACGGGGACAATACGAGCCCGAAACCATCTCACGGCGCCACAACAAAGCAAGCTCATCCCTGGCATGAGAGGCCTCAATCCGCAGCACAATGCCATCGCAACAACCGCCTGGCAATAAGGTAAGCATCAAGCCAGGAAAATCGGGCGTACCGCGGCCAAAAACAGACTTCATTGCCATACGGCGATGCCGTCCAAATAAGCGCCCTGGACCAAGGGGCTTACAAAAAATAGCCGGATTCCAAATCAGTGAGCCGTAGGCAAAAATGTGTACGGGCCTGCCGCCGCACCATTGCGATAGACATGCTGCCAGGCTCTCGCGCTGCTGCTCGGGCGTTAAAAATGGCACTGACTGATATTGTTGTTGCAATCTTCTACGAACAGCATCATCGAGTAGCGAGTCGCGGGTAATCGTTACAAAAGATTGCTCGCTATGACCCTTCTCATCGGCCGTCTTGGGATTGTCACTACCGACCATCATTGGATGATTGCCTTCGGTGCATCGCCGTCCTCAATGAGCTTTGAACTTCGCCCAATCGGCTGGCCTTCCGATCCAACACCGAGGCTTTGAGCTCTCATTGCGGCCCTATCAACCACACATTGGCCTCCGCCAAGCCACGTCAATGCCGCTTGAATCAATGGATCTGAGGCGCTACCTAAAACACTTTGATAGTCATCGCTTGCATAACACGTAGGCTCAATGCCAGCGATATTTGATGGTACTCCTTTGGCATCACGCACTTCAAAATTGACAGCGTGATAGCTCTGCCCGCAGGCGCTCACAGGATGAAACCCATAGGGTTTACCGCAAGTCCGGCTGCCTATACTGACAAAATCGAGCGAGGGATGCCTGTTCTTGAGCCCGTGAATCAGCATTTCACTGGCCGAGCAAGTTCTTGATCCCGTTAAGACCACCACGCGTTCGAGTTGCATGGACGGTAGCGGAGATGGATCAACAAAGCGTTCGCTCGCATTTGCTCTTGGATGCTTATCGTTATAAATCAATTGAGAAAACACCTCAGATCGCAGTGATGATGGCGCAATCGCGCTCGCAAGCCGTGTTGCTACATCCACCCTTCCGCCACCGTGATATCGGAGGTCCAGAATCAGGTCTCGAACACCGCCCGCCACCATGTCATCTAACGCCAGACGGAGCGCAGGCGTTGACGGCTCAATAAAATCTTTCAAGAACAGATAAGCAACTCGGCGACCTGACACAACGAGCGGAGCAGCATCATATGGCGGCAACGCAATGGAACTAACTGCGTATCTCGTCGCTATAAGGTTTAGACTTCGAAACCCGGTGCTTCCCTCAATCTCAATGGCAAGTCGCTCACCGACTTCATTAGCCGCAAGCGCTGAAAAGTCATTGGCATCCTTCCAATACTTCGCTGGCTTGCCTTGGATCGACACGACAATATCACCGCGCTTTATACCGGCCAAGCCCGCAGCCGACAGAGGCTCAACCCAACGGACCCGTAATGGCAAAGGATCATCTGGCTGGCCGGCAACTGAAAGGCCAAACCCTATATTGATGCCTTCATCGTAGTATTGTTGATACCGATCGATTGCTTCAACAAAACTCCACCGATCAGCTGGCCTTGAAGGAGTTCCTTTGGAGAGCAAGTTTGTGAAATGGGCACGCATCGCAGCGACGGGCTCGAGCTGAGTATCGACCGCATCAGGGTTAGATGGGATGTCTTGATACCAAAAGTACCAATCCCGCATCCATGCCTGTAACCAAGCCTGCTGGGCAGCTAGGGAGCAACTGTCGGGTTGGCTAATAAGGCCTGTATAAGCAGCATTGGCCTGGCGCTCACCACCGCCACCACTACAAGCACAAAGCACAGCAGCAAGACTTATCGCGCCCAAATATTGCAAAAGCCTCATAGGCTTAAGTTCGTTGTCGAAGCCGCAACCATTGCCAGACAAAAACAAACGCCAATGAGCCAAAACCTATCATCAACCCATAGTCAAAACGGAAAACAAGCGCGATGCCAGCAATCAGCAGCAAGAGGCGTTCAAGCGAGTTCACAGCGACCAAAAGCCAGCCTTGAAATGCTCCCGACATCGCTACGATACCAAAAGCTGTTGTGAGCGTTATCCATCCGATATCGATAAAATTTGCATCGGCCAGCGCTTTTAATGAGCCCATCAACAACAGACCAACACCTTGAGGATCTAAAACAAACACAAATGGTACTAAGAACGCTGGCAAGGTATATTTCCAACTCTGTAGCGTTGTCTTGTAGGGATCCCCACCGGTAATCGCAGCCGCGGCAAAAGGTGACAGCGCAGTTGGTGGCGAAACTTCAGAAAGTACAGCGTAATAAAAAATAAACATGTGCGCTGCAAAATCAGGTACACCGAGTTTAATCAAGGCTGGCGCAGCAACGACAGCACAAATGATGTAGGAGGCAGTCACCGGTACAGCAAGGCCGACCACCCAAACAATCAATGCAGTGTAAATCGCTGTCAATAGCAACGATCCCGCAGCATATTCAATCACAATACCGCTGAATTTCAGGCCAAGGCCTGTGAGCGTTACGGTTCCAACAATCAGGCCTGCACAGGCACAGGTCACGGCAACGCCAAGCGTCCCAACCGCACCGCCTTGCAATGCTTTAATCAATCCAATATCAAGAAAACGCTGCGACCATGACCGATGATCTGCTTTTAGCAAGTCATAGGGTATGAGACTAGTGTCTGAGCGAAAGCAACTTGTTATTAGACTCACCATGGTTGCATAAAGTACCGACATCGTCGGTGAGAACCCCAACAGCATAAAAGCAATAATCGAAATGAGCGAAAAGAAGTGAAACCAGTAGCGCGCGGCAAGCACCCAGACGCCTTCAACAGCCTCAAAGCTTGCTTCGCGCATGCCATATTTACGTGCGTCAATTTCCACCATGATAAAGAGGGACGCATAAAACAGAATAGTTGGGATGCATGCCATAAGCAGGACATCCAGGTACGAAATCTTTAAAAATTCTGCAATTAAGAAGGCTGCAGCGCCCAGCACTGGCGGCGAGATAATCGCGCCAAGCCCGCCAGCCGCCAAAAGACCACCAGCGGCATTTTTCTCGTAGCCCGCCTTAGCAAGCATGGGATAGGCCACTGTGCCTATGGTGACGGTCGTGGCAACGCCTGAGCCCGAAGGCCCTCCAAGCAAGAACGAGGAAAGCACCACCGTCCTGCCAACGCCAGTCGGCCGTCCACCCATGGCAGAAAATGAAAAATCGATGAAAAACTTTCCCGCGCCTGAGAACTGCAAAAATGCGCCAAAAATGGAGAACAATACGATTAAGGTGGCAGAGACATCGACAGCTACGCCGAAAATTCCCTCTAAGGTCATGAACATATGCCCTACAAGCCGACCGAGGTCATAGCCCTTATGGGTCCAGGGTTGCGGAAAATATTCGCCAAACAAAGCGTAAATGAGAAAGGCCGAGGTGACATAAACCATCACCCAGCCTCCGGTTCGCCTTACCGCCTCAAGAATAAGTACGATCAATAAAATGCCAAGCCACATATCCATCGGCAATGGCATGGTATTCCGGTCGGTGAAATCGTCTCCTCCAGCGTACATGTACCAAGCAATGTAGAGCGGTATGAGGGCAAAGCAAATATCCCACCAGCGCAAACGATCTCTAAAACGCTTAGCCAGCGGAAAAAGTAAGAACACCAACGAAAGCACAATTGCCACATGGGCGCTTCGCATCAATTGGGTCGGCACGATCTCGTAGGCAGCATAAAGATGAAACAGCGACATCGCTACAGCGAGCAAGCTCACCACAAGCAAGGCCAGGCCCTTGAGCCTGTGGCTTGCACCCTCTTCTTGCTCGATATATTCCTCAAGCTTTTTTTCAATATCGTTCAAAGAAAAGCCTCACTGTATGGTCGCTCACGGCATCTGACAGGCTGCGATTGGGCGCCCAACATCGAGGTGCCCAACACGCTCCATGCTCAGTCAAGCTTAACGCCTTTCTCTTCGAGGTACTTACGCGCTCCTGGATGGTAGGCCACAGGGCTTGCCGAACTCTTTTGGCCTTCTAGCTTGATATTGGCGGCCTCTTTGTGTACGGCGATCAAATCATCCCTTCGCTCAAGGATGGTCTTCACAATCGCATAAGCTTGCTCATTGCTCATCTTGCCAGGGGCAACCAACAAGTTAGCCACCGAGGCCATTTTGTTATCGCCAGCCATGCCCTGATAAACCGACTTACTGATGACATCAGCGTAGTAGAGATTGCCATATTTTTTATTCATCGCAGCCACCAAATCATCATGATCAATCATCTTGATCCTCATGCCCGGCGAATTGGCCAAATCGGTTACAGCACCGGTGGGCAGTCCACCGACCCAAAAGAAGGCATCGATTTTCCGATCCTTGATCGCGTTTACTGACTCGGCAACCCCCAGTCGCTCACGCTTCATATCGCGGTCTTTGTCAAGACCTGCAGCCTCAATCAGGCGAAATGCCATCACCTCGGTTGCGCTTCCAGGTGAACCCGTTGATACACGCTTTCCCTTCAAATCAGAAAACTTGTTGATGTTTGTGCCTTCAACGGTAACGACGTGCATGCGGTTTGGATACAGCACCAGCAGCGTTTTGGCGTCGACCTTCCCTGTTGCTTTGAACTTATCAGCCCCTTCGATGGCATCTTTGGCAGCGTCAGCCATGGTCATCGCCAAATAAGGTTTGCCACTTCCGACGAGCTTTAAGTTGTCGACCGAACCACCCGTCACCTCAGCGGTTGCAGCCATACCTGGAATATGCTTCGACAACGCAGCAGCAATACCGCCGCCCAAGGGGTAGTAAACCCCGCCTGTTCCGCCTGTGCCTATTGAAAGGGCATTTTGTGCACTTGCCATACCGCCTTGCAGGAGCGTCGCCGCGGTCAGCAAGGCTGCAAAAAGCCCTCGACCCGCTACCTTCTTGATGCTTCTCACCGACGTGTCCTTGCTCGCCTGCCTCGCAGTTGAAGCAATCATGATCTGGTCCTTCATTCGGATCTCCTTAAAAATGCTTTGAATTGGTTTAGAGAAAACGTCGAAATGATTTCGGTTGAATTTGCTCGGCCCGAAACTTGGCACAATAGCCTGTCTGAGGAAATCCATACAAATCGGGGGCTTGATCTTGACGAAAAAACGATGCTTTGTGACGGCCGCGTTTGCAACCATCGCCATGGGTTTGGCATCCTGCGGCGATAATGGCAGCTCGGCCCCACCCCCAAGCCAACTCAGCGCACAAGCAGGCGACGCGCGCCTGACGCTGAGCTTCAACGGCAGCAGCGACGTCGAGTATTGGCTCTTTGCTGCTCCAAGATCGGATATCGATGGAAATAACTGGTCATTGACGCCCGGGGCGCGCAGTGCGACCAAATTGAGCTCGCCTTATGTGCTCTGCGGTCTGGATAACGGAACCACCTATTGGCTATTTATGAATGGCCGCAAAAATGGTGGGCCAGGTGGACCAAGCAGCGAAAAGATCTCTTCAACGCCGCGCCCAGCGGGCGACCAGTGGGAGTCGCTTAGCCTTCCTACCCGACCTGCTGGCGACGTGTTTGCCACCCATAGCGTCGCGATGGCAAGACTGAGTACATGCCCGGCGCGAGCGGCTCTCGCGACTGAGGGACGCTTTGTAAGCGTTTCAGACAAAGGTCATATCAACTACAGTAACGATGGCAAATCCTGGAAGGCTGCAACGCTCCCTAACGCTTGGAATGGTTCATTGAATGCGGTTGCAGGCTATGCCAGTAATCTCAATACGCCTACTAATCCTGGACTCAGTTTTGTAGCCGTTGGAGCAATGGGAACAAGTCTGACCAGCAAGGATGGAATCGACTGGACGCTTGCTCAGGCACCCAACGAAGGCTTGCCCGACTTGCGCGCAATCACCGCCCTAAGCTCAAGTTTTGTCGCCGTCGGGGCAAAGGGAAGTATTCGAAGCACCTCTGATGGTTTGAGCTGGACCGAGCGTAATAGCGGCACGCTTGAGCAGTTAAACGCGATTGGCATTGGCAATAACCGCTTATTTGCAGCGGGCAACGCTGGCACGCTGCTGTTGAGCAACGATAGCGGCTCGACCTGGTCAAGCATTAACCTACCAGAGGTCAGCGGCGTTGATTTGCACGCGATTGGGCATGGGTATTTGCGTGGGAGCACGGCCACCGATGTCGATCGCTTTTTGGTAGGGGGAAGCGGCGGCTACATCGCCTTGACGAGCGATGGTGGCAGCACTTGGTCATCACAGCGGATTCCGGGCGCCTCAACAATCCTGGGGCTAGGGCGTACAAGTCGCTACTTGGCGATTGATGACTTAGGGCAAGTTTTTACAAGTACCGATGGACTTGCATGGTCGCGACAAATAACACCTAAACTCTCGGGCGCACGCAGCTTTTTGAGCTTTGACTGGGGCTATCTGGTCGGCGCTAGTGATGGTCGCCTCTATGGCAGCTGGTAACGAAACATATTTTTACATCAGTCTATGGTGGACGCTTGGGCTTGGCTTACTCATGGCCTCTTGGGGTTCATGGCGTGCGAGCCGAGGTGACTTTGCGCGCTCAAGGCTTGCAGGAACGAGCGCCGGCCTATTGCTTGGATTCTTGTTATTGTTTTTGGCCTACCCGCTATTGCGGGCTGCCCTCACGCTTGGTCAGGACGAATTTGGAAAACTAGTACCAGGACTTGCCTGGGATAGGCTCAGTGACTCAAGGATTTGGTCGCTCAACTGCCTGGTCAGCCTGCAAGCTTGTGGAACTGCTTGGAACAGTTTGCTGCTAGGGCTCATTAGCGGATTCACGACGAGCTTACTTGGGACCGTACTTGCTTTTACATCGGAGCGGGTATTGCCCGCCTTTCGTAAGCCCCTTGGGCTTTTTGCAATCTTGCCAATGCTCATGCCCCCTTTCGTTGTGGGACTCGGACTTGTGATGCTCTTTGGGCGCGCTGGCGTGATCAATAACTGGCTTGAGGAAAGCTTTGCCTGGTCGATGGGAAGGTGGCTCTACGGTCTTGAAGGCCTGGTACTTGCGCAAATCTTCTCATTCACGCCGATCGCATACTTGATGATGCGCGGCGTGGTGCAAAACCTCAACCCCGCGCTTGATGAAGCTGCACAAAGCCTCGGTGCAAGCCGAATGCGCATCTTGCGGACGGTAACCCTGCCCATGTTGTTGCCGGGCTTCAGTAACGCCTGCATTGTCGGCTTCATTGAAAGCATCGCCGATTTTGGCAACCCTTTAATTCTTGCTGGCTCGTATAACGTTCTTGCTACAGATATATTTTTTTCAGTTGTTGGAGCTCAACTTGACTTTGGTAGAGCCTGTGCGCAAGCACTCGTGCTCGCCGCCTTCGCTATGACGGCTATAGCAATTCAATCGTTCTTCTTGTCCGAATCAAGGCATGTGAGTATCTCGGGCAAATCCGATGCCAGTCAGGCGATGCGACTCCCCGCGCCGGTGTCATTTAGCCTTGCAAGCTTAAGTGTTCTTTGGATTATGCTTCTTATCGCGGTCTACAGCTTTGCCTTTGCGGGTGGATTTGTAACAACCTGGGGACGCGACTACAGCCCCAGTTTGGAGCATTTGATGCGTGGCTTCGCGATTGAACAAGATCAATCCAATTGGTTGCTCTCAGGTCCCGCCTGGGATTCACTATTAACAACACTTAAACTCGCGTTGATCGCTGCGCCTGTATCGGCACTGATTGCACTTTTGATGGCCTATTGGATGAGCCGACTACAATTTGTCGGCCGTTCACTAATGAATGGGCTTTCGGTTCTTGCCTTTGCGATTCCTGGGACTGTCATTGGGGTGAGCTATATCTTGGCCTTTAACGTGCCACCCTTTGAGTTGACGGGCACTGGGCTTCTGATTGTGATCTGCCTTGTCGTCCGTGTCTTGCCGGTTAGCATTCGAAGCCAGAGCGCAGTGATCCAACAAATAGACCGTTCTTTGGATGAAGCTTCAATGACACTCGGTGCCAGCCTTTTGCAAACACTAGCCAAGGTGATTTGGCCCTTAATCAGACCAGCGATGGTTGCAGCACTGCTTTATGGTTTCGTCCGTGCGATGACCACCGAGTCGGCGGTGATTTTTCTTGTGAACGCCGAGTACGAGCTTGCCACCACCTGGATTATTGGCCGAATTGGGCAGGGCGACTATGGACTTGCCCTTGCCTACTGCTCGGTTCTGACCCTGATCATGACGGCAGTGGCCTTTGCCGTTCAAGCTTTGTTAGGCGATCGGCGTCAGATCCGCCGTCAGGAAATGGCGGCAAACCGATGATCGGCGTTGAAATCAAATCACTGACAAAGGCTTACCTGAAGCGCTCAGCACCTGTTATCGACAACTTGAACTTGCGCATACCAGGCTCACGAGTAACGGTTCTTCTTGGCCCTTCAGGTTGTGGCAAGACCACCTTGCTTCGATTAATTGCAGGCCTTGAAGCCGTTGACCAAGGCTGTATATGTATCGAAGGCGAAGAGGTTCAACATAAGCCCGCCAATGCGCGAGGCGTTGGTATGGTTTTTCAGAACTATGCGTTGTTTCCGCATATGACAGTGTTTGACAATGTCGCTTACGGCTTGCGTTCACAGGGAATCAAGAGCGAAGCCATCGAGCGAAGGGTCCAACAAGCGCTTAAAGCGGTGTCACTCGAACCCTATGCTCAGCGTATGCCCGCACAATTATCCGGTGGTCAGCAACAGCGTGTTGCGCTCGCTCGTGCGCTTGTTCTCGAGCCAAAACTCGTACTCTTTGACGAACCTTTGTCAAACCTCGATACACAGTTAAGAAAAACAGTGCGCCGGTCAATCCGCGCGCTGCAAGAGTCCCTCGGACTAACGGTCATCTACGTCACGCACGATCAAGACGAAGCATTACGGATTGCAGACCATATTGTCTTGATGGACCAGGGTCGAATCGTTCAAGAAGGCGATCCTTCAAGCATGTTTACAAGCCCTGCAAGCGAGTTTGCCGCACAGTTTATGGCGCAGGCGCATTGTGTCGATGGGCATATCGATCAGGATCACCGCGTGTGCTGGGGCGATCTCGTCTTGGGCTCTCATCCCGGTGTTGCCCAAGGCCCCTGCCGTATTGCTCTACTACCCAACACCTGGGAGTTGATCACTCCACAAATCGATGTGCCCGTTTTGCCAGGGGCGATGGAGAGTGGCCCAGGGCAGATCCAGGGTCTTACCGGACAAGCCCTTGTAGGTCGTGGGCTAATCCGCGGCCAGGTCGGAAGGATCGAGTTTGCAGGGCCGTTTTGTGACCTGGAGGTACTCGCCGCGCAGATTCCCGAAGGCGCCGTCTGGGTAAGAAGCTCGGTTCAAACCTTCAAGCGCGGGGATCTTGTCGAGCTTCAGATTCAGCCAGGACGGTGGTTTGTGTACCCACACGAGCCAGTCAAATAAACAACGCTAAGAAGTCACTTCAACGCGAATAGCGAACGATTCGTTGATTCAAAGGTTGGACCGGTCTAGCGTTCATACCGACCACTTTGAGGAAAACACTCGCCTGCTCGGGCCGGATTTTTACCGGTTCTTGAAACAAGGTCCAAAGCACGCCTTCGGAACAAGGCGGCGTTGTCAGTGAACCCATAAATTGAAAGTAGGCTCGTTCCTTTGGCAGCAATTGATTCATATCAAGCGAAGCAGCTTTGGGTTCGACCGTATCGCCTTTGCTCAAGGGGAGGTGTGCCCACAAATAATCCATCGCTGGATTGATCCCTCCTGCGTCAAGCAAGACACCAATCACAGCAAGCCTGCCTTCTGCGCTCTTATGAACAAAATGTGCGACCATCGAAAAATTTCGAAAGTTAATACGCTCTTCGCTCGGCGCATGAAAGTGAAATTGCAGCAAATCATATCGAGTGCCGCGGATGATCACATAGTTTTCGCCAGAAGGGGTGACTTGCAGCGTATGCCCATTGTGTTCAAAGCGAAATGGCGAGGGCTGATAGTGAAATTGTACCGATTCAAGTTCTGAAGCGATCACTTCACGATCCATGATGTTGACAGGCGACTGGGTCTTGCCCTGGCTGCACTTGGCATTTTCAGGCGCAAGCGCGGCCCAGCGGTCTGGGCCATGTGCGCCCTCATAGGTCCAATGCGCTGCCTTGCCTTTACCCTCAGCGAGCACCTGCGAACCAAATCCGGCAGCCAGCGCGAGTGCAAACCAATACTTAAGTGATTTCATATCATCGACCCTTTCGAAAAATTTATTTGCCTGCTATACCTGCGCCTGAGCGACAACGCCAGCGACCAGGCGGGTAAGCGCCTTCGCGTATGCTATATCTAAGAATTCGTTAGGACCGTGAGCGTTTGACTGCGGTCCAAGTACCCCTGTTATCAAAAACTGGGCCTCCGGAAAATACCGACCCAACATATTCATAAAGGGTATCGTTCCCCCTTCGCCCATGTACGCAGCCGGTTTTGCAAAGGTTTGTAACGACAAATCATTGAGTAGTGCGCTTAGTCCTGCCGGCATGGCTGGTGCATGCCATCCCGAGGCAGCCCAGTCAGCCTCAAAGTTCACACGTGCTTGATATGGTGCATCACGCTCGAGCATTTGTTTGAGCTCTCGGCTAGCAAGCTCAGCATCAACCGTTGGTGGTATCCGCATCGATAGCTTTAAGACCGTCTTTGGACGTAGCACGTTTCCTGCCATATCGAGCGATGGCAATGATGCAGCACCTGTCACTGAAAGCGCGGGTCTCCAAGTTCGATTGAGGATGGCCTCGACTGGATCGGTACTAGTCGGTTGTGCGCTTAGGCAAGCCTGCTCGTGACCGGCAGGCGCATGCGAGCAACTCACCCAGGGAAACTGCTTCCAAATCGTATCGCCAAGAATCGAACCTGCCTGCTTGGCCTGTTCAACGCGCTCCGGAGGTATTGACGCATGGAAGACCTCGGCAAGCACGCGTCCGCTGTCGACGTCGTCAAGACGGTTAAGCAATTTTCGAGCAATCCGAAAAGACGATGGGACGATGCCACTTGCACTGCCAGAATGTACGCCCTCTTCGAGAATTTCAACCGAAAGCACGCCGCCAACAAGCCCTCGAAGCGATGTGGTTATCCAAAGCTGTTCATAGTTTCCACAGCCCGAATCAAGGCCAATGACAAGACGCACCTGGCCTAAGCGACTCTTTAAATGCTCGATATACGCAGGTAAGTCAGGCGATCCACTTTCTTCACATGTCTCAATGAGCCCAACACATCGAGGCCTTGGAATCGACTGGCGGTCAAGGCTTGCGAGCGCAGCCATGGCGGCGTAAATTGCATAACCATCGTCTGCGCTCCCCCGCCCATAAAGCCTTCCTTGTTCGATCACCGGCTTCCAGGGTCCAAGATGATCGCGCCACCCGGTCATCTCGGGCTGCTTATCGAGATGCCCATAAAAAAGAATGGTGTGATCGGCGCTTTGCCCGCCGGTTGCGGGTACATCAAAGAAGATACAAGGTGTTTTTCCTTCAATCTCGATCATTTCAAGCTTCATCCCTGCAAGCACTGGCGTTTCGCCCGCCGTGCTTGCTTGAGCTTGAGTCCAGGCATGCGCCATCGCAACAACGGCTTTTAAATGGCCATGCGCATCCCAGCTTGGATCAAATGCCGGCGACTTTGCAGGAATTTTCACGTATTGAATCAATTCCGGCAGAATTGATTCGTCCCACTGTTGATCAATCAAACCTTGTAAATCATTAAGCTTCATGAAATTACTCCGCAAGCACAGCCTCAAGACTGAATAGAATACCGCGGATGAATCATTCACGCGTAGGAATCGTCGGCGCTGGCATCAATGGCGTGATGGCAGCATGGGCGCTCATCGAACAAGGCTACTCGGTAAGCCTCTTCGAAGCACAACGGCCTATGCATGCAACAAGCCGAGCCTCCAGCAAAATGTTGCATGGCGGACTTCGCTATCTTGAACAGGCTCAGTTCGGTATGGTCCGAGAGGCGTTGCTCGAGAGGCGCTGGTGGTTATCGCAGCAAACTGGCCTAGCTGCCCCGCTCCAACTTTTTATTCCGTACTACCGACAAAGCGGACGCAGCCCCTGGTTAATCAGGGCCGGTACGATGCTTTATGACTTGCTTGCGCTTGGCTCAAACATGCCCTTATCCAGAAAGCACGACCCGAGCCAAATCATGCAGGCGATTCCTGGGCTGCGCAGCGAAGGTCTGGTCGGTGCGATCAGCTACTGGGATGCCGCAATGGACGACGAAGCCCTGGGACTTTGGGCGCTTGCGCGGACTCAAGAGCGAGGTCTAGCGCTACACACGGGCTGCGCTGTTAGCCGAGTTTATGAAGACGGCGGCATCGAGACAGATCGTGGCATTGATCACTTTGACGGTGTTGTAAACGCTGCAGGCCCTTGGTCGTTAGAATTATTAGATCGTAGCGAACTTCATAGCCCCTATCAATTGCTGCAACTTCGAGGAAGTCATCTTGTTGTGGATCGGCCGTTACGCGCAGGTTGCCTTTTTCAGCAACAAGACGGTAGGGTTGTTTTTTACCTTCCCTACAAAGGCTGTGCGCTCCTGGGAACAACCGAGGTTCCCGCAACGTCAACCGATCCCAGCGACGCAGTAAAGCCTGCGCAAGCCGAAATCGACGAGCTCATCGAAATCCATAATCGCTATATCAGTCCAAGAATCGAAGCCCGAGAGATTATTCAAACCATGGCTGGTTTGCGGCCACTTGTTGTTGATCGCTCCGAGTCTATGCAGCACACGAGAACGATCAGTAGAGAATCAGTCTTACTCACCCACGGGAACATCGTCACGCTTCTTGGGGGTAAGTGGACAACCGCTCGCAAGCAAGGCAAACAGATTGCGCATCGCCTTTCGGGGATCTTGGCGAAAAGTTAAAGCCCCGTTGCTTCCCTCAATGCTAAGGTGTGGAACAAGGCTGGGTTTATGGCCTGCTGGGCTAATGACGCCAGCCCTTGTGATTTCGATCAAGCATTCGCTTGATGGATTCAAAAAACAAATCGCTTTGCTGGCGCTCACCAGCAATTTGTGCAGCGGTGGCCCTGCACATCGACTCAGGAATAAGTCGGAGGGGTTTGCCAGCTGCGGCTTGCGTAGCGAGCACTTGATGCATGCACGCACGTTCCAAGTAATATAAATCATCAAAAGCCCAGGAAATGCTTTGACCTACCACGGTCACCCCATGTGATGCCATAAACACGACATCTTTCCCTGCGACGGTTCGCGCGATTCGCTCACCTTCAGCATCATCGAGCGCAATACCGTTGTATGTATCGTCATAACCAATCCGATCCCAAAATCGTAATGCGTTCTGATTACACCAAGCCAGACGACCGCCAGCGACTAGCGTTAAGGCTGTTGCATAGGGCATGTGGGTGTGTAGAACCGCCTTTGCGTGAGGATTAAGCCGGTGAATCCAAGCATGAATGAAGAAGGCTGTTGGCTCAATACCATGCCTCCCTTCGATCAGTTCACCCTGCCCGTTGATCAAAAGGATATCGCTGGCACAAACCTCGCTCCAATGCAATCCCTGCGGATTAATCAAATACTGCCCGGACTTCCATTCATACGAATAATGATTACAAACACCTTCATTAAGCCCAAGGTGAGCCGACCAACGAAGGGCCGCCGCCAAGTCTTCACGGGCTGTTTGTATGTCTGCTGCACCCTGCTTTGCAGCAAGCTGATTATCTGGAGCGTTCATTTCCGCAATGCCTCCTGTTCCATCGTTAAGAAGACATTGTAGGCATTGCGGCGATGCGCTGCATCAAAGGCGGGTATCGATCGGTAGCGTGACCAGTCTATTTCGGCATAGGCTTCGTCAAATGACTTTAAATCCGCAACCGCAGCCCCCATCGTCGAGCGCAGGTATCGCAGGTAGTCGAGCGTAAAAACCAGGTCTTTGGCTGCCTGTGTTGATGCTGGGCCGTGCCCCCCGACGATAATCCTGGGATTGCGTGCAATAAGGTCCTCGATACCCCTAATCCAGCCCTTGGTATCGGCACTACCAACAAAGGGAATACGACCCGCAAACATCAAGTCGCCAGCAAAAAGCACACCGTCTTCCTCGGTCAACGCCATGAGATCTTCAGGACTGTGTGCGGGTCCGGCAGGTATTAGCCAAAACCACGCCCCACCGAGCAGCATGCGTGTCGGCTTGTCAATCAGCAAGTCAGGCGCGATCAACCGGAAACTGTCATCGACCCAGGGCGATAGGCTCAGCTTTCGTTCAGCGAACCGCTCGGCCATATCGGCTGTACCAATCGCTTGCATAGCAGGTCGGGCTGCAATGATGCGAGCGCCCTGCTGCTTGAATACCTGAAGACCGTAATAATGATCAGCATGGTAGTGGGTGACGATGACATCGGTGATCGGCTTTTTAGTGATAAGGCGTATCGCTTGTATCAACTCTTCGGCAAGCGCGGGCGTGCCGAGGGCATCAATCAAAACCACCGCGTCATCAGCAATAACAATGCCAGCGTTTGAATTGAATCCCCGATTGCTTGTTGATGCCGGTCCCAAATCACCCTGAACCATGTAGGCCTGCTTACTAAGCGCCTCTAGTGTTACCGCAGGCAACAATTGGGCGAATGCAGACGAGCCCATGCTTAGAAACCATAGCCATAGCAGTGCAGGACCCAAGCGATGCATCAAAATGCAATCCCTGGATTACCATCCATACCGAGAATCTTGGGTGTGTTGAGTTGGCGCGGCGTTATACGCTTTTTCGCTTTGAGCCAGGTCTCGACCACCTCCCAAATAGGCTCCCCTTTAGCGCCTTCAGCCACAGGCGCCCAACCCGCAACCTTATAGGATTTATCGGCTTCAACAAGCTGACCCTTTAATCGCATATCACTGATACGAGCCCCTGCTTTGGCGCGAGGATCGATGGTGTATTGCAAGCCACCCACGCGGACCATGTCACCACCCTGCTGATAGTAGGGGTCAGGGTTGAAAAGATTATCGGCAACATCTTCTAGAATGGTCTTTATCATCGTACCCGAGAACTGGCTCACTGTGACTTGCGGATAAGTAATCGCCGTCTGATCCATCACATGTTCGCGGGTGATCGCCTGCCCGGGCAAAAGCGAGGTACCCCACCTGAAGCCTGGTGAGAAGGCAAGATCGGCCGATTTCACCTCCATCAAAGCGTCAACGATCAGCTGATCGAAACTACCGTTAAAGTTACCCCGTCGATACAAGGCGCCGTCGCTAATGGCAAGGGTTTCGTTGAGCTTGCCCAGATAAGGTGCTCTAACCTTGTCAATAAAGGCCTGCATGCCAGGATCGGCCTTAAGTTGATTGGAGAAGACTGGTAATAGGCGATAACGATAATCCTTGACACCTGATGAACCAACATCAAGATCGAGCAGGGCAAGGAACTTACCGTTTGAACCTGCATTGGTGACCAATGTTTTGCCGCCCGGGTTCGACACCACAACCGGCGCTGGCATACCGTCGTGGGTGTGCCCGCCGAGGATGGCATCGATACCACGAACTCGCGAGGCCATCTTCAAATCAACATCCATACCGTTATGAGAAATAACGATAACGGCCTTGGCACCCTTAGCCCGAACTTCATCGACAATTTTTTGCATGCGATCGTCCTGAATGCCAAAACTCCATTCAGGCACCATCCATCGAGGATTAGCGATCGGCGTATACGGAAATGCCTGACCGATAATTGCTACGGACTGTCCATTCATCTGACGCATGCTGTAGGGCGCAAACACCGGATCTTCGAAATCGGTGGTCTTCACGTTTTGCGCTAAAAACTCAATACTGCCCTTGAAATCTTTGCCAACGATCTCCTTGACCCGATCAGCACCGTAGGTAAACTCCCAGTGCGCCGTCATCAAATTAACACCGAGCAACTTACATGCGTCGACCATGTCCTGGCCATTTGTCCAAAGTGCCGTGGCTGAACCTTGCCATGTGTCGCCGCCATCGAGCAATAGCGCCGATGGGCGGCTTGCTCGGATCTGTTTCACAAGGCTTGCAAGATGGGCAAATCCACCCACTTTCCCAAACTGTTTGGCTGCCGACTCAAAGCCAAGATAGGTGAAGGCATGAGCCTGCGCCGATCCCTTCGCAATACCGTAGTATTTCAAAAAGGCATCGCCAACAACATGCGGGGGCTTTCCTAGGGCGTCACCGACACCTAGATTAACGCTAGGCTCGCGAAAATAGATCGGCATGAGTTGGGCATGGCAGTCGGTAAAATGCATCAGGCTGACATTTCCAAAAACAGGAACGTCATAAGAAATTTTTGTTTCACTGGCCAACGATGGTCCAGGCAGGCAAATGCCAGCCGCCGACGCTGCACCGAGGAGGTGGAGAAATTCTCGTTTTTGCATTGTTTTAAGTTACTGATTAACGGGCGATTTCGGATCGAGTAAAAGCGCCATCACATCCTTCATCTGCGCTTCTGTGAGAATGCCCGCAGCCCCAAAACGTGGCATTGAATTGCAGGCGTTAAAGGCATGCGCGTTATAGATTCGCGCCCACGTATACTTAAGAATTGCCTCGGAATCGCCGCGTAGTTTGCCGTAGTTATACAATGTAGGACCGATGTTGCCGTAGGCAAGCTCCTGCTTGCTGATCTGGTGGCAGGCATAACAATTGCCGCCAGCGACGGTTCCCGGCGCATCAGAAAACTGCATGCCTACGCCACTTTGCGCAATCCGCTCTCCTCGGCTAAAGTCACCGAGGTACTTACCATCGGCAGGGTATTTTACTGAGGCGAGTGCAGCTTGTTCTAGCTTTTCCTTGACTGCCTTTGGCAACTCCTTGCCAGTGTATTCGCTACAAACCCGTTGTAGCTCTGATTGCTCCAGACGATCAAGCTTTGCAGCGCCGCGCTCAGCAAAAGACTGCTTCATCAGCTGCGTGATCGATTCATCGCTTGGCCCATCGGGCGATAAAGCGCAAGCACTCAGCAAGATGGCCGAAGCAGTAGCAAGTAAAAATGGTTTTATGTTTTTCATCACCTTCTCCTTAGCGCTTGATCGCTGGCGTTTCCATCACGCCGCCATTAGCCCGAACACCTAAAAAGGTAATCAGGTCGACTGAAGCGGGTGACAGGTACTTCAGTTCGGGAAAACGCTGCTGACGAAAACAGTCATAAATCCGCCACTGCATGGTTCGGAGTGCGCCTTGTGAGACCCGATACGCAGGCCAGCTGGCAAACGCTTTTTGTGCCGGCTCGGTTTTGGTGAGGTTGGGTAGACCTTGCAGGCGAATACGCTGGTTGTCCACCGCATGGCAAGAGGCGCAGGAAAAGTCATAAGGACCGCCGCGGAAGTAGAAGATCTTCTCCCCTCGCGCAAAAGCCTCTTTCTCCTTTAGGTGGTGTTGGGGCACATTGATCTTCATGCCACGCGATTCCTCAACAACATAAGCCACCAGTGCTTCCATATCGGTCGCCGACTGACCAGCACCTGAGTAGGGACGGGCTGTGATCTTACTACGATCTAATCCCTGGATCGTTACCATACAATGAACGATGCGAGTCTCGAGATCCATCACCGCGTCGCTGTCGGCAAAGTATCGCGGCAGCTGAGCGTTTGCACCCTTCACCACGCCAGGGCCAAGCCCAAGATCACAGCTCTCGAGGCTTGCCTGCTTGGGGCCTTGCTTCTTTTTCCACAAACCTTCGCCTTTAAGAGACACCAGCTCAGCAGGATTGCCATCTTGAAGCATCTGGCGATACTTCTCGATTTCTGCCTCGGTAGTGTCCTTAGGCTGAGCACTCACTAGTGCCGAGGCACTCAAACCGATGGCAATCAAGAAGGCTTTAAGCCCTGTCTTAGCGCTTAATCCAATCGCGCTCGCTTGACGCCGATCAAGTGTCATTATTGTTCTCATTTCTGTCTCCTTCTACTTTACGGACGGCGTATGAGCACTTAGCTCATCAGCTTACGGTTACTTCGTCGGTTCGCTTTTCGCCCTTATTGTCGACCCAGGTGATGCTGATCTTGTCGCCAGCCTTGCCACCCTTGACCTTAAACTGCAGGTAGGGATTCTTCGACACCGCGGGACCCCAAAAAGCCTTCACGACAGGCTTGCCATTAAGGCTTGCGGTTACATCACTGATAAACCATGCCGGCACCAGCTTGCCTGCTGCGTCCTTGCGTTGACCGGTTTCCATCTCGTGCGCCATCAAAACCCGCACATCAACCACATCACCCCGCGCAGCAGCGCGAATCTTCATCGGATCAGCCATTTGAATCTCCTAAAGTGTTTGCTTGACCAACCATTACCTAAGTTAGATCAATACAGTTTGCATCATGTCTTTCATCGGGTCCGGCTACGCTTGCGATACCCTAGCCGCCACAGCCACCTAAGGTGACCTTAATTTCCTTTTTCGCCATGTAGAACTTACCGTCGGCGCGAACAATGGCGACCACATCAGAGCTTTGGCCCATCTTCACGCGCATATTCACCTCGGCAACACCGCCGTCCATGAACTGATAAGCTCCTGCCAATGCGTTGGGGTTCTTATCAACCAGCAGCGCAACCATGTCAGTGTTTGGAATCTTGCTGTTCACGCCAACTGGAACCACCGCTCCGTTTTCTGCGATATCAGGTGAAACAATGCTGATGTCAGCCGATTCAGTCGCACCTGCCGCACCGAGTGCTTTTAGGGTGTCGGGAATACCCTTGGCCTGAAAAGCCGCCTGCATAGCTGCTTGCGCTTGGGCAGTGCCCGGACTAATCATGCCGAGGGCAAGCATTGCGCCATAGACGCCCATACCTGCACCGCCCTTTAGCGCTTCACGTCTTGAAAAACTCATACCGTTCTCCTTTTAAAATATCAAATGACATTGGCCGTATCGCCAACACAAACCGATAGCGGCATTCAAGCCACCATGTAAGGCCTGGGTTGAGCCCCTCGGCCTAGCCAAAAACTACTTTGCACCTTCGAGGATCCATCGTGCAAGCGTCTTTAAGTCCTCACTAGACACTTGTGGCTGAGCAGGCATGGGTATTTGCCCCCAATTACCTGACCCACCCTGACTAATCCTGCTGACCAAAGTGGCCTCAGCTTTCATATTGCCTTTATAGCGCGCCGCAACCTCACGAAAGGCTGGTCCAACCATTTTTTGCTCAACACCATGGCATGCCAAGCAATTCTGCTCCTTCGCAAGCGTGAGTGCGCTTTTCGGTGCCGCGACGGCTAATTTTGGCGCTTGCGCCGCACCGCTTGCGATGGCAACTTTAAGGGGCTCCTGTAGCGGCGGCTTTGTGGTGTCGGCTCCGCGCGATGGCCCGACAAGTCGATTTTGCTCGGCAATATTGCCGTGAGCATTACGGGCAAATTCAGGCAATATCGATGCAACCTCGGCTGATACTTTGCAATTGTTCATACAAAGTTCACCTTGCACATCAGGCCTCCCTTTGAGGTCCCATAAACCCGTGAACTTCACCTTGCCATTGCGATTGGGTATACGCTTTTGAACGTCGGCGATATTTTGATCGCTGAGCGTGAAGTCCGCCGGTAGCACTTCGGCAAGGTGCAAGATATAGGCCGTCACCGCGTAGACCTCATCAACCTTGAGGGATTTTGGCGCATTCCATGGCATGGCACGATTGATGTAGTCCCACAAGGTCGACAGGGTAGACAACTTCATCATCGTGGTGCGCTGTGGGAAGTCGGGACGGGTCAGATTAGCCACAAGGCCAACCTCGATGTCCTTTTTAGTCGTCCCGCCGACGATCGGTGTAAAGACTTCATTGGATTCACCAAAGGTGCCATGGCATGACGCGCACTTTGCCTCCCATACCTCTTCACCCTTAGAAACCGAACCTGCGCCCTTGGGCAAGCCTACAAAGTCAGCGCGCACATCAATGTCCCATGCTTTCACCTCGGCATCGGTTGCAGCACGGCCCAGATTGAGCCAGGGCTTTGCGCCTGCAGCCTGGGGAAGAGCAGCCTGCGCCAGCGACTCAGCGGAGCAAAACATGCTCGCTAACAATAAAACTGCACTCAGTTGAGGCTTAAGAAACTTGAACATTAAACACCTCCCCTGTTTCGGTAACTTTCCATGACTGTATTGCATTGTTATGATAAATAGATCTCGTACCACGAACGGCACGAAGCTGTCGCATCATGGGCTGGATATGACCTGATTCGTCGACCGCTCTGCTTTGCAGAATGGCAGAGCCGCCATCCCAAACCCAGTCGATATTGAATCGCGTGAGGGCTTTCGACAACACAGGCGTTTCAAGCCGCGCCGTACGCCAGTTGCGCCCGCCATCAACAGAAACATCCACCCGCTTGACGCGCCCTCGACCCGACCAGGCCAAGCCCGTCACATTGTGATAGCCCTTATCCATAAGCACCTGGCCACCTGAGGGCGTTGTGAAGACTGTCTTCACCTCTTGGATCGAGG
>OMIE01000063.1 GCA_900299025.1 Burkholderiaceae bacterium | reverse complement strand
TGAAGATGACGGTGGCCTTGATTGCGCCGATTGCGATGGAGCAGGGATTGCGCTTTGCGATTCGTGAGGGTGGTCGCACCGTCGGTGCAGGCGTCGTCGCTAAAATCCTCGATTGATCGGTCTGTTCCCGTAACTGGAGATGCGAGCCTCGGCTCGCGTTCGGTTTACCAGAGATGTTTAGGGGCATAGCTCAATTGGCAGAGCGGCGGTCTCCAAAACCGCAGGTTGGGGGTTCGATTCCCTCTGCCCCTGCCAGTCATCGGGCCAAGCTTGGTTTGCTGAGCTTGGTCGCTTATCCAAAAGGTTAGGTGCATCGCATCGTGGCAAGTCAGCAAGAGGAGTTAAAGCCGGGGTCTGCCGACCACGCCAAGCTGATTGCCGCGGCTTGTTGTGTGCTGGCAGGATTAATCGGATTTTATTGGTTGGCGTCCCAGGCGCTTGCCCTGAGGATTTTGGTGGTTATTGCTGGCTTTCTTGCCGCTGCGGGCGTTGCCTACACCTCAGTGCAAGGTCAGCAGTTCCTGAGATTCGCAAAAGACGCTTGGGCTGAGACGCGTCGTGTTGTGTGGCCAGATCGTAAAGAGACTGTCCAAATGACGCTAACGGTCTTTGGATTTGTGGTCATTGCGGCCTTATTCTTATGGATCGTTGATAAATCGCTCGAGTGGGTTTTGTACGGTCTCATCCTGGGATGGAAAAGCTGATGAGCAAGCGGTGGTATGTGGTTCATGCCTACTCCGGCATGGAAAAAAGTGTGGGGCGTGCCATCCAGGAGCGGATCGATCGGGCCGGCATGCAAAGTTACTTCGGCCGGATTCTGGTTCCCACCGAAGAGGTGGTTGAAATGAAAAACGGTCAACGAACGATTTCCGAGCGCCGGTTTTTCCCAGGCTATGTTTTTGTCGAGATGGATCTCACCGACGAATCGTGGCATTTGGTGAAAAACACCAACAAAGTTACAGGCTTTGTCGGTGGTAGCGGACATCGGCCCACGCCGATCCCCGATAGGGATGTTGAGAAAATTCTCGCCCAGATCCAAGAAGGTGTTGAGAAGCCTCGGCCCAAGGTTTTATTTGAGGTCGGTGAAATGGTACGTGTTAAGGATGGTCCTTTCACTGACTTTAATGGCAGTGTCGAGGAAGTGAACTACGAGAAAAGTCGTCTTCGGGTGTCAGTCACGATTTTTGGTCGGGCAACACCGGTGGAGCTTGAGTTCGGTCAAGTTGAGAAGCTTTGACTGTTTTGTGTCTGAGGAGCCGTAGTAGACGGGCAATGAGCAGAGCGGCATGTGTGGTTGATGCGAGCTAAGCGAGCCTGTTGAACCTGCGTTTGAACTCATAAAGGAGAGCCATCGTGGCAAAGAAAGTAGTTGGTTATGTCAAGCTGCAGGTTCCTGCAGGAAAAGCGAATCCCTCGCCACCAATCGGCCCAGCCCTCGGTCAGCGTGGCCTCAACATCATGGAATTTTGTAAGGCTTTTAATGCCCAAACGCAGGGCATGGAGCCGGGGCTGCCGATTCCCGTTGTGATCACAGCCTTTGCAGACAAGAGCTTCACCTTCGTCATGAAGACGCCCCCAGCCAGTATCCTGATTAAGAAGGCTGCCAAGGTGGATAAAGGCTCATCAAAGCCGCATAGCGAGAAGGTTGGCAAGATCAGCCGCGCCCAGGTTGAAGACATCGCTAAATTGAAAATGCCTGACCTCACAGCCTCAGATCTCGAGGCAGGGGTCCGTACGATTGCAGGCTCGGCACGCAGCATGGGCATTGTGGTGGAGGGTCTGTAATGGCACGCTTATCTAAACGCCAAAAATCGCTTCGCGTCAAGTTGGACAGTCAAAAGCTCTACCCCTTGTCCGATGGTCTCGCGCTGGTGAGATCCTGTGCCACAGCGAAGTTTGATGAATCGATCGATGTCGCGGTACAGCTTGGTATCGATGCTAAGAAATCTGATCAGCTTGTTCGTGGTTCGGTCGTGCTGCCAGCTGGAACCGGTAAATCAGTTCGCGTAGCCGTGTTTACAAGCGGTGCTAAGGCCGATGAGGCACGTGCTGCCGGTGCAGAGATTGTCGGGATGGAGGATCTTGCTGAGCGGGTCAAAGCAGGCCAGATCGATTTTGATGTGGTCATTGCTTCGCCGGACGCTATGCGCGTTGTCGGTACACTTGGCCAGATTCTTGGTCCTCGAGGCCTGATGCCAAACCCCAAGGTGGGTACGGTTACGCCCGATGTTGTGACTGCAGTAAAAAACGCTAAAGCAGGTCAGGTGCAATACCGGACTGATAAGGCCGGCATCATTCATTGCACCATTGGTCGGGCATCCTTTGCCGAGGACGCGCTCACAACGAATTTGCGTGCGCTTATCGATGCTCTCAATCGGGCCAAGCCAGCAACTTCCAAAGGCGTTTACCTACGCAAGGTGGCTTTGTCTAGCACGATGGGCGTGGGCGTTAAGCTTGATGTTTCAGCATTTAGTGCTCAGGCAAAGGCCTGAGCATACGTAGAGACTTTGGGGTTGTCGCAAGTCAGCTTTGCTGGCGTGCGGCAAGTCGTCAAAGACCGCAGGGGGTGGAGTTCGACCTCAATGGCCAGCGAAAGCCGGTGCCCTGCGCAGATGGCGGTCCTGAAGCAAGGATGTCACGACTGCACGTTGGCTCCACCTCAGGGTGAACAGCGTGGAGTTTTGGTTCCGATTTCGGTCGCCGTGTTAGCAACGGACGAAGGGTATCCGTACCTTAGTCCCTATTAGGAGCTAGACCGTGGGTCTTAACCGAAGTGAAAAGGCAGTTGTAATCGGTGAGGTGAGTGCACAAGTGGCGCAATCCCAGGCGATTATTCTTGCTGAGTACCGTGGTCTGGGTGTGGGCGCCTTAACCGAGTTGCGCAAGCAAGCTCGAGCCCAAGGCGTTTATTTGCGCGTTCTCAAGAACACGCTGGCGCGCCGCGCTGTCGTGGGCACGTCGTTTGAGGGTTTGGCCGAGAAAATGGTCGGACCGCTCATGTACGGCATGTCATCCGATCCAGTGTCTGCAGCCAAAGTCTTGAGTGCATTTGCTAAGGGCAACGACAAGCTCGTGCTCAAGGCAGGCGCAATGCCGAACTATGTCATGGACGAGCAAGGTGTGAAGGCACTAGCCAATATGCCAAGCCGTGAGGAATTGCTGGCTACCCTTTTGGGAACCTTGCAAGCACCCGTCGCAAAGTTCGCTCGCACCCTCAACGAAGTACCTGGCAAGTTCGTTCGCACGCTTGCTGCGCTTGAAGAAAAGCGTAAAGCAGAGGCTTGATTCATCGCTTTATCGATCGCAACACGAAATCGACATCTCAATTTTTCGGAGTTTTCATTATGTCTAAAGAGCAAATCCTCGACGCTATCGCCTCGATGACCGTATTGGAGCTGGCTGATCTCATCAAGATGATTGAAGAGAAGTTCGGCGTTTCAGCTGCAGCCGCAGCTGTAGCCGTAGCAGCACCTGCTGCTGCCTCCGCAGCGCCAGCTGCTGAAGAGAAGACTGAGTTCACCGTCGTACTTGCTGCCACTGGTGAGAAAAAGGTGGAGGTCATTAAGGTGGTCCGTGCAGCAACAGGTCTTGGCCTCAAAGAAGCCAAGGACTTGGTTGACGGCGCACCCAAGCCCGTTAAAGAGGGCATCTCCAAGGCAGACGCCGAGGCGCTCAAGAAGCAACTCGAGGATGCAGGCGCGAAAGTCGAACTCAAGTAATCGATATTTTTCGCACGTCCATTGCGTGACCGCACGCATTGTTGCTATCACCCAAAATCTCTTGTCGGCCGACATGAGGTTTTGGGTCTTGTTGTCTTCATGGTTTGTAGAGGACGATTTACAAACCGTTTTTAAGAATCCTGTGTTGGGCCGAGCCTCTGTCTTGGACCTTATGCAAGTTTCTGATTTTCATGCCCGATGCCACTGAGGGGATTGTCCATGGCTTATTCGTACACCGAGAAAAAGCGCATTCGCAAAAGTTTCGCTAAGCGTCGCGCCGTGCTGGAAGTGCCTTATTTGCTCGCTACGCAAATTGCTTCTTACACGCATTTTCTGCAGGCTGATATCGCAGCATCAGCGAGAGAGAACGACGGTTTGCAGGCAGCATTTCGGTCGATTTTTCCGATCGTTTCTCACAACGACATGGCAAGGCTCGAGTTTGTCAGCTACAACCTCGGTGCTCCGGCATTTGATATCAAGGAAAGTCAGCAACGCGGCCTGTCCTACGTTGCGCCGCTGCGGGCGAAGGTTCGTTTGGTGATCATGGATCGTGAATCACCCAAGACCGTGAAAGAAATTAAAGAGCAAGAGGTCTACATGGGGGAATTGCCCTTGATGACGCCCACTGGCTCGTTTGTCATCAATGGCACTGAGCGGGTCATCGTGTCGCAGTTGCACCGATCGCCAGGCGTCTTCTTTGAACATGACCGTGGTAAGACACATAGCTCAGGTAAATTGCTCTTCTCGGCACGCATCATTCCTTATCGCGGATCATGGCTCGACTTTGAGTTTGACCCGAAAGATATTTTGTACTTTCGTGTAGATCGTCGGCGCAAGATGCCGGCGACGATTTTGCTCAAGGCGATCGGCATGAGCGCTGAGCAAATCCTTGCCGAGTATTTCCAATTCGACAGCTTTAGCCTTCAATCGGAAGGTGCGATGATGGATTTGGTTGTTGATCGCTTGCGCGGCGAGATTGCCCGTTTTGACATCAATGACCGTGATGGTAAATTGATCGTTGCAAAAGATAAGCGGATCACCGCTAAGCATATTCGTGAGCTTGATCAGGCTGGTGTCAAGCGCGTTAGTGTCCCCGAAGACTTTCTCCTAGGTCGCACACTGGCAACCAATGTTATTGTTGCTGACACCGGCGAACTCGTGGCCAAGGCCAACGATGAAATGACCGAGGAGTTGCTCGGCAAACTTCGTGATGCTGGTGTTCAAGCGTTTCAAACCTTGTATACGAATGACCTCGATCAAGGTCCTTACATCTCTCAAACGCTTCGTATCGACGAAACCGTTGACCAACTGGCTGCAAGAATTGCGATCTACCGCATGATGCGCCCGGGCGAGCCACCGACCGAAGATGCGGTGGAGGCCTTGTTTAATCGTCTTTTTTATAGCGCGGAGACCTACGATCTGTCCAAGGTCGGCCGTATGAAATTTAATCGCCGTGTCAGTCGTGATGAGCTTACTGGGCCTATGACCCTTGTGAATGACGACATCCTGGCAGTCATCCGCATTTTGGTCGACTTGCGCAATGGCCGCGGTGAAATCGACGATATCGATCACCTCGGCAACCGTCGCGTCCGCTGTGTTGGCGAACTGGCAGAGAACCAGTTCCGGGCTGGGCTTGTGAGGGTGGAGCGTGCTGTCAAGGAGCGACTCGGCCAGGCTGAAACCGAAAACTTGATGCCCCACGACCTCATCAACTCGAAGCCGATCTCGGCAGCGATTCGCGAGTTCTTTGGCTCAAGTCAATTGTCCCAATTTATGGATCAAACCAACCCGCTGTCGGAAATAACCCACAAGCGCCGTGTTTCGGCACTGGGTCCTGGCGGTCTGACCCGTGAGCGAGCAGGCTTTGAGGTCCGTGACGTTCATCCGACTCATTACGGCCGGGTTTGTCCTATTGAGACGCCTGAAGGTCCCAATATCGGTTTGATCAACTCGCTAGCGCTTTATGCGCGACTAAACGAATACGGCTTTCTGGAAACGCCGTACCGCAAAGTCAATGATGGCAAAGTAAGCGATGAGATCGAGTACTTGTCGGCCATTGAAGAGGGGCGCTATGTCATTGCTCAGGCCAACTCAGAGATCGATTCACAGGGTCGGCTAACCGGTGAGTTGGTGTCGATCCGAAAGGGTGGCGAAACCGAGTTGACCTCGCCAGCCAACGTTCAATACATGGACGTAGCGCCGAGCCAGATCGTATCGGTTGCTGCCTCTCTCATTCCCTTCCTTGAGCATGACGATGCAAACCGCGCACTGATGGGATCGAATATGCAAAGGCAGGCTGTGCCTTGCTTGCGACCTGAAAAGCCTTTAGTTGGAACCGGGATTGAGAGGACTTGTGCGGTTGACTCGGGCACTGTAGTCACTGCGCATCGGGGCGGTGTTGTCGACTATGTCGATGCCAATCGTGTGGTAATCCGGGTCAACGATGATGAAACCGTGGCCGGCGAGGTGGGTGTTGATATTTATAACCTTATCAAATATACCCGTTCAAATCAAAACACCAATATCAATCAACGGCCGATTGTTCGCCGAGGCGATGTCATTGCACGAGGTGACGTGATTGCCGATGGTGCTTCGACCGATTTGGGCGAGCTGGCACTTGGGCAGAATATGATGGTCGCCTTCATGCCCTGGAACGGCTATAACTTTGAGGATTCGATCCTCATCTCCGAGAAAGTCGTCTCAGACGATCGTTATACATCGATACATATCGAAGAACTATCGGTGCTGGCACGCGACACCAAGCTTGGGCCTGAAGAGATTACGCGCGACATTTCAAACCTGTCTGAGGGGCAGTTGTCGCGACTCGATGATTCGGGCATTGTTTATATCGGTGCCGAAGTCCACGCTGGCGATGTGCTCGTGGGTAAGGTCACACCCAAGGGCGAAACCCAGCTCACACCCGAAGAGAAACTGCTGCGTGCGATCTTCGGTGAAAAGGCAAGCGATGTGAAGGACACGTCGCTACGAGTCCCATCGGGGATGAGTGGTACTGTGATCGACGTGCAAGTCTTCACGCGTGAAGGTATTACTCGTGATAAGCGGGCACAGTCGATTATTGATGATGAGTTAAAGCGCTTTCGCTTAGACCTAAACGATCAGCTTCGGATTGTCGAAAACGACAGTTTTGCGCGTATTGAGCGATTGCTTGTCGGCAAGTCTGTTAATGGGGGCCCTAAGAAATTGGTTAAGGGTGCGCTTATTACGGCAGAATACCTTGCAGATTTAGAGCGCTATCATTGGTTTGATATTCGACTAGAAGACGAGTCTGCAGCAAGCCAGCTCGAACTTTTGAAGGAATCGATCGAGCAAAAGCGCCACCAGTTCGATTTGGCTTATGAAGAAAAGCGCAAAAAGCTCACCCAAGGCGATGAGCTTCCTCCAGGCGTGCTGAAGATGGTGAAGGTTTATCTCGCGGTCAAGCGTCGTCTACAACCTGGCGATAAGATGGCAGGCCGTCACGGAAACAAGGGCGTGGTATCGCGAATCGTTCCTGTGGAAGACATGCCTTTCATGGCCGATGGCACCCCGGTCGATATCGTGCTGAATCCACTCGGTGTGCCATCGCGCATGAACGTGGGTCAGATTCTGGAGACACACTTAGGATGGGCGGCCAAAGGGATTGGCTTGCGGATTGGCAAGCTGCTGACGCAGCACGCCAATGCCCAGGAGCTTCGCCAAAAACTTGAAGCGCTTTATAACGTTCATGGCCAAAAGGCGCAGATCGAAGCCCTAAGCGATGACGAAGTGATTGAATTGGCTGGCAACCTGGCCAGGGGTGTTCCCTTCGCCACGCCGGTCTTTGACGGTGCATCGGAAGAGGAGATTCGCGCAATGCTCGATTTAGCTTATCCATCCGATGATCCACATACAGAGATGCTTAAGTTCAATAAGACGAAGACCCAGGTCACGCTCCATGACGGGCGCACCGGCGATGCCTTCGATCGTCGGGTCACGGTGGGATTCATGCATATGCTCAAGCTTCACCATTTGGTTGACGACAAAATGCATGCCCGCTCAACCGGTCCATATTCCTTAGTAACCCAGCAACCCTTAGGTGGTAAGGCGCAGTTCGGTGGCCAACGCTTCGGTGAGATGGAGGTCTGGGCACTCGAAGCTTATGGTGCCTCGTACACCTTGCAGGAAATGCTAACGGTGAAGTCCGATGATGTGAATGGACGCACTAAAGTCTATGAAAATCTCGTCAAGGGCGAGCACGCCATTGACGCAGGAATGCCCGAATCCTTCAACGTTTTGGTGAAGGAAATCCGCTCGCTTGGGATCGATATCGATCTCGAGCGTATTTGATCCGGTATTTGCCAAGGAGAATCACCATGGGGAATGCGTTACTCGACCTGTTTAAACAGGTTCAAGAAGACGAACATTTCGATGCTATCCGCATCGGCCTGGCCTCGCCGGACAAGATACGATCCTGGTCTTACGGCGAAGTTAAAAAACCTGAAACGATCAACTATCGGACCTTTAAGCCCGAGCGTGATGGTTTGTTTTGCGCCAAGATTTTTGGTCCGATCAAGGACTATGAATGTCTTTGTGGCAAGTACAAGCGCTTAAAGCATCGCGGCGTTATTTGCGAGAAGTGCGGTGTGGAAGTGACCCTCGCAAAGGTACGTCGCGAGCGTATGGGCCACATCGAGCTTGCCTCCCCGACCGCTCACATTTGGTTCTTGAAATCCCTGCCTTCGCGACTGGGCATGGTGCTCGATATGACCCTGCGTGATATCGAGCGCGTTTTATATTTTGAAGCCTTCGTGGTGGTTGAGCCTGGGATGACACCGCTCAAGCGTGCTCAGTTGATGACTGAGGATGACTACATTGCAAAGACTGAAGAATATGGCGATGAATTCCAAGCCCTGATGGGCGCTGAGGCGATTCGCGAATTGTTGCGCTCGATTCATATCGATCGCGAAGTTGAAACCCTGCGTCGTGAGCTCGAGCAAACTAGCTCGGAAGCTAAGATCAAGAAAATTGCGAAGCGATTAAAGGTTTTGGAGGGATTTCAGCGCTCTGGCATTAAGCCAGACTGGATGGTGATGGAAGTTCTACCGGTTCTTCCTCCTGAGCTTCGTCCCCTGGTTCCACTCGATGGCGGTCGTTTTGCAACCAGCGACCTCAACGACCTTTATCGTCGCGTCATTAATCGTAACAATCGTTTGAAGCGACTGCTGGAGCTGCGTGCGCCAGAAATCATCGTCCGTAACGAAAAGCGGATGCTGCAAGAGGCGGTCGACTCCTTGCTCGACAACGGGCGTCGTGGCAAGGCAATGACTGGCGCAAACAAGCGCGCATTAAAGTCACTTGCTGACATGATCAAGGGCAAGGGCGGACGCTTCCGTCAAAACCTGCTGGGTAAACGTGTCGACTACTCAGGCCGCTCGGTCATTGTGGTGGGTCCGCAATTGAAACTGCACCAGTGCGGTTTGCCCAAGTTAATGGCGCTTGAACTTTTTAAACCTTTTATTTTCCATAAGCTTGAAATCATGGGGGTTGCGACCACCATCAAGCAAGCCAAGAAGTATGTTGAAGCCCAAGAGCCTATTGTGTGGGATATCTTGGAAGATGTGATTCGCGAGCATCCGGTACTGCTTAACCGCGCACCAACACTGCACCGCTTGGGTATTCAAGCCTTCGAACCGGTCTTGATCGAAGGTAAAGCTATTCAATTACATCCTCTGGTCTGTGCTGCATTCAATGCGGACTTTGATGGCGATCAAATGGCAGTTCATGTGCCCTTGTCGCTTGAAGCGCAGCTTGAAGCGCGCGCGCTTATGCTTGCTTCAAACAATGTGCTTTTCCCTTCTAATGGCGAACCTTCGATCGTTCCTTCACAAGACATCGTGCTTGGGCTTTATTACACAACCCGCGAGAAAATCAACGGGCTTGGCGAGGGTATGGCCTTTTCAAATGTCTCTGAAGTTGCCAGGGCCTATGACAACCGGGTCGTTGAGTTAGGCACCAAAATCACGGTTCGTTTGAAGGAATACGACAGAGACCGTGAAACCGGCGAGTCGACGGCGCGTACGCGCCGGGTCGAAACGACGGTGGGACGCGCCCTGTTGTCAGAGATTTTGCCCAAAGGTCTGTCATTTGATCTAATGAATAGACCGCTCAAGAAAAAAGAAATATCAAGGCTGATCAACGCCTCATTTCGCCGCTGTGGCCTTCGCGACACCGTCATTCTTGCCGACCAACTCATGCAAAACGGTTTCCGCCTTGCTACGCGGGCCGGTATTTCGATCGCGGTCGACGACATGCTTGTGCCGCCGCAAAAAGCATCGATTCTTGCCCAGGCCGAAGCAGAGGTTAAAGAAATTGAGCAGCAGTACACCTCAGGGCTAGTTACCCAGGGCGAACGCTATAACAAAGTGGTTGATATTTGGGGCCGCGCTGGCGACGAAGTTGGCAAGGCGATGATGGATCAGTTGCGCACCGAGAAAACAGTCAACCGAAAGGGCGAGACCGTCGATCAGGAGTCTTTTAACGCTATCTACATGATGGCGGACTCCGGCGCACGTGGGTCG
>OMIE01000062.1 GCA_900299025.1 Burkholderiaceae bacterium | reverse complement strand
GGTCACCATCGCTGCAGACAACGCACTGCTTAATCTTGCTGCCAAGGCGGCAGTAGCCGATATGCGGGGGAGCCCACTTACGCCAGGTTCATCCGGACCTTATTAATCGATGCAAACATCGGCGAGAAGTGTCGATCAGAATAAGGCCTCAAACGTTATGAATGATGAGCGCATTCAAGCTGTTGAGGCCTTTTACGACTTCCATCCCATTAGCCTCACACAGATTCTCCAAGCGCTCGAGGCCAAAGGGATCAGGCAAGACAAGATCAAGCAAAGTGATTTGCTGCCTCACGATCAAGATCACTATGGCGGCGTCGCTGCTGTCGACCGAATCATTGCTCACGCAGCACTTAGTAGCGATGACCATGTGCTTGATGTTTGTAGCGGTTTAGGTGGGCCTGCCCGCTACATCGCCATGCAACGAGGATGTAGGGTGACCGGTCTTGATCTAACAGCCTCTCGTGTCGAAGGCGCAAGACAGCTCAGTAAACTCACCGGTCTTGATCATCTTGTCGATTTCGTCCACGGCAACGCGCTTGCGATGCCCTTTGCTGCGGGTAGCTTTTCAGCCTTGGTGAGCCAGGAGGCTTTCGCTCATATTCCCAACAAAGCAAAGCTGGTTCAGTCGTGCGTCCACCAACTAAGGCCTGGCGGGCGCATGGTGTTTACCGACATTTTGTGGCGACAAAAGCCCTCACCCGACGACGAAGCGGCACTTTTCCAAGGCATGCGCTTTTCTGAAATTGCCTCGGTAGACCGATATCAGCGCCTCTTTGCCGCCCAGGGCCTTCGATGTATCGATGTATTCGATTTGAGCGATGCCTGGACGCAAATCCTGATTGAACGACATGCGATGTATCGTTCCTTAAAAGCACAAACGATACAAAATCTTGGTGTCGATCATTTCGAACGTTATGATCGTGCATACGATCACTTTGTGAATCTTTTTTCCATGCGAAAGCTTGGCGGTGCGCTGATGCAATTTGCAAATTGATGACTAAGCTTTAGCGCTGATCAAAAAATTTATTCGGCTTTTGAAAAAAACCCAACACAAGTGCACCTTCTGGCGCATGCGCTGTGTGTCGATTGCCTGCTGGTCGCCATACAAACTGCCCTGCTCGACATTCTCCCTCCGCATCGACCAGGCGCCCCTCCAGCACCCAGCTTTGCTCAATACCAACATGCTCATGATCGGGTAGGCTTGCGCCGGGAGCAAAACGAGTAAGACTGGTGTGCAAACCTGTTGCTGGATCGGTCATTAAGACCTTGATATCGATACCTGGAAAGCGGCTTGGCACCCAGGGAAGCGCATCAATATCGAGGTAACGAGAGGCCAAAGGGCCCAAATGTATTTCTTTGTCGAATCCGGGGGTGTGCGTGCTCATCAATCGTCTCCTGCGTTGCTTGCTTGCATGTTTTGTTAGATGGCCCATTCTTGCATCGAGATGGCTTTCAGGCAATCATCGGGCAGAACGCTGGAAGGATAAAACTTGAATCATCCATTAGCTTTTGAGGCTATTTTGTTTGACTGCGACGGTGTACTGGTTGACAGCGAACCGATCACGCTCAAGGTTTTGACTGCCTGCTTAAACGATTGGGGATGGCCGCTTCGCTTTGAGGAATGCGTGCAGCATTTTTTGGGCCGCGCCTTGCAACACGAATTAGATTTGATCGAGCGACATGCTGGGCGCAGGCCTGATGAAGCATGGATCGCCGAATTTCGCAGGCAGCGTGACATCGCCTTGCGCGATCAGGTCCAAGCCACGCCAGGTATCAAACAAGCACTGAGCGAACTACACCCGAAGCTTGAGGGCCGCATCGCTTGCGCCTCGGGCGCAGACCGAAGAAAGATAGAGCTACAACTCAGCACCACGGGTTTGCTGAGTTGGTTCGAAGGTCGGGTGTTTAGTGGGCATGAAATGCCCCAAACCAAGCCGGCGCCTGATGTTTATCTCGCAGCAGCAAAGCACTTGGCAGTCGAACCACAGCGCTGTCTCGTGGTCGAAGACTCGCCGACCGGTGTCAAAGCGGGTGTTGCAGCAGGTGCAACGGTTATCGGGTTTTTGCCTGCCACCCGACCTGAAGGCTTGGATCAAAGCTTACTTGAGGCAGGTGCTGTTGCGCTCTTTGACGATATGACGCAACTGCCACAGTTCATGAGCCGCTAAGGAGGTGGCGCCTTGTTAGACCGAATCAAGCCATGGATTAAGCGATTCGCACGCGCCATCGATCTAGGACGTCGCATCAGCCTCAACCTCCTCTTTCTAGCCTTCATAGCAGGTGGCTTATGGTTCGTATTTGCTCAGGGCAAAGACGAGGTCCAGGACAACACGGTCTTGGTGCTCGCGCTTCAAGGTCGCCTGGTTGAAGCCCCAAGCAACGACGATAAAGAGCAATGGCTCTTCGACTTTATGAGCGAAGACAGGCGTGAAGTCGTCTTGCCGCAGGTGCTTCAAAGCCTTCGAGCGGCAGCCAAGGACCCAACGATTAGCAAGGCCCTGCTACTCACCGATGGTTTCGAAGGTGGTGGGCTTGCAAGCATGGACGAGCTCGTCAAAGGACTTGCCGAGTTTCGGGCAAGCGGCAAAACCATGATTGCTTGGGGCACGCGCTTTGACCAACGCCAGTACTTGATCGCAGCACAGGCAAGCGAAGTGTTAATGCACCCCATGGGGGAGCTTTTGATCGAAGGTTTCGGTCGTCGTCGCAATTATTATCGCGATGCACTTGATCGTCTGGGTATTACACCGCATCTCATTCGGGTCGGTGCATACAAGTCTGCCGGTGAACCCTGGGTGGCTAATCGCCCTTCTGAGCAAGCGCTACAAGCTGAGGCGCATGTGATCACAGACCTTTGGAAGCGCTATAGCCAGGATATTGAGAAGGCGAGAAACTTGACCGAAGGCCGAGTCGATGCCTTGATGGCGAGTCTTCCGATGGCCCTTCAAAACGAGAAGGGTGATGCCGCCAAGCTTGCCCTGTCATGGAAGCTCGTCGATGGACTTCAACCCTACCCGGAACTTCGCGAACGCCTCATCCGCGAAGGCGTTAAGGAAGCAAGTTATCGAAGTTTTAGGCAGATCAGCAGCAACCACTACGCGGCGCTCAATCCCCAAAAGAGCGAGGGCGATTACATCGGCGTTTTGGTCCTCGAAGGCGAAATACATGAGCGTGGCGGCGGCGCGCAATCGATCGGGGGCCGCGAAACTGCCGAGAAAATTCGCAAGGCTGCAGAAGACGAAAAACTCAAAGCGCTCGTTGTGCGCGTTGACTCGCCAGGAGGCAGTGCAGTCGGTTCCGAGTTTATTCGGTATGCCCTCGAGCGCTTTCGCCAAAGCGGAAAACCCGTTGTCATTTCGATGGGTGATCTGGCTGCCTCGGGTGGCTATTGGATCGCTTTATCGGCTGACCGAATCATTGCCCATCCCAGCACCATAACGGGTTCGATTGGTGTGTTTGGCTTACTGCCAACCGCACAAGGCTTGATGGATAAGCTATCAATCCGAACCGGTGGCTACCAGAGCCACTGGCTTGCTGGGGCTTACGACCCGCGCGTTGATCTTGATCCGAGGATGAAATCCTTGGTGGAAAGCCGCATTCAGCACATTTATAAAGACTTTATCGATCTAACGGCAAAGGCTAGAAAACAACCCCTCGAACGCATTGAGCAGCTCGCGCAAGGCCGGATTTGGTCGGGAGCACAGGCACAAACGCAGCAACTCGTTGATGAGCTTGGCGGACTTGACGCTGCCATCGCCTCGGCGCGCAAGCTACTTGCCGATGCCGCAAACACAGACAGTGCCAAGCCAAGTGAAGCCAAGGCCAAGGAGCGGGCGAAAGCTGCCCAATCAATCAGCGTGCGATATCTGAAGTCAGACAGCCCAAGGATTGGCGAGCGCATCAAACGATGGTTCGGATCGACGATACAACTTTTAGAAGGCCAGCCTAAACGCGAAGTCATTGAATGGCATTCCTCACAAGACCCCTTAAAGAGCTTGCTTGGTGAGATTTATCAAGAAGGTCGCTGGGCAGCGCAGTGGCTTGGCAGTGAAGAGCGATGGTCGGCACAGGCGCACTGTTTTTGCTCACTCGAACCTTGAACAGCTGCTCGGGAATCTGAAACCGAGCGCGCCTTGATGGTTAATGAAAGCCTTGACGGGAGGCGACTCTCGGTGCAGTCTTGTTGACAGACTGGCATCGAAGTCATTGTTGAAAAAGCGACGATGCCGCAAGTAGAGCGCTTACGCCGCAAATAATAATGATGAAAAGATGATAACGGAGACAATGTCGATGAAACCAACGATACAAGGCCGACTCACTATGAGTGTTGTGAGCCTCGGCTTAGGCTTAGGCCTTAGCCTCGCCCATCAGTCGATCAATGCCCAGGAGATGCCTGGCTGGGAAAAAGCCCTCTACGAAGCGGCTAAAAAGGAAAAAGAATTTACCGTTTATACAGCGCATTACAGCACCCAGGGTGCTGCCAATTTGTGCGCTGCGTTTGATAAAAAGTATCCAGGCGTGAAATGTAACTTCGTTCGCACCACGGCACAGGTCGCTTATCAGCGTTATCAACAAGAGCTAAAAGCCAATAAGCCAGTCGTCTCGGTCTTAAGCAGTACCGATGTGGGCCATTACCCACCGTTAAAAGCCCAAGGCCAGCTGATGGCCTATAAGCCCAATAACTTAGGCAATATGGTCGATGCCCTGAAGGTTTATAACGATCCAGATGGTCACTGGCTCGTAACCTCGGCGGGTTTGGTTGTTATCACCTATAACAACAGCCTGGTTGCTGAAAAGGATGCTCCCAAGAAGTGGACCGATTTGCTCGATCCCAAATGGAAGGAGAAGCTTGCCATTGGGCATCCGGCCTTCAGCGGCTACGTGGGCACCTGGGTGGTTGCGATGGATAAGACCTATGGCTGGAGTTACTTCGATCGACTTGAGAAAAACAGGCCTCAAATTGGGCGCTCGATCAATGACACAGTCACCATGCTCAATGCCAAAGAGCGTTGGGTTGCAGCGGGACCCGACGCAACCACCTTGCAAAGTCAAGATAAAGGCAATCCCGTGAGCGTCATCTATCCAGAGGATGGCTCGCTGCTCATGGTGTCAATGACTGGCATCCCAAAGAATGCACCGTCGCCCAATGCCGCCAAACTTTTTATTGAATTTCTACTCTCCAAAGAAGCAGCGGAAGTTCAGGTCAAGGATCGGGCGCAATCGGTGATAAAAGGCGTGCGACCTTTACCAGGCGGCAAAGCGATGGATGAAATCAAGCTATTGAGGCCTAGTGAGGACGAAATCGCAAAAGGCATTCCAGCCGTTAAGGAAAAGTTCCGCGATACCTTTGGCATTTAAATGCCACGATCTTGCCGTCACTGTGTGCTGCTTGAGGCACAAGCAACGCCAAGCTAAGTCCTTAAAGCGAGGGAGTGCAAACTGAAACGCTGGGATAGCTTTACCTGGGCCGCGATGCTTGCCATCGTTGCGCTGGTCATTCTGGTTGCCAACCCGCTGCTTCGGCTGATCGCTACGAGTTTTATAAGCGACACCGACCAAAGTTTTACCTGGATGAATTACCTACAGGCCTATGGCAGGGCTCGCTATGTTGAAGCTGCCTTTAACTCGCTTAAGCTAGGTTTTTTCGCAGCACTGCTTTGCCTTTGTTTTGGTGTTCCACTCGCTTGGGCCTTATCGCGAACCGATGTGCCCCTCAAGGGGTTTTTCTGGGTCAGCGTAATCGGGACCTTCGTCATACCCCCCTATCTCGGCGCAGTCGGCTGGATATTGCTCGCTGGCCCAAAGGCCGGCTGGCTGAACCGCCTCTTTACCGATTGGCTAGGTTGGGAAAGTGGGCCTTTAAACATTTATTCAATGACAGGCCTCATTTTTGTCACAGCCTGTTATAGCTTTCCCTATGTTTTCATTTTTGTAAAGTCGGCACTTGATTTGATTTCGTCAGAAATGGAAGATGCAGCCAATATCCTTGGTGCCGGCCCGCTTCGCACGACGATGTTGATCACGATACCGCTCGCTCTGCCTTCGATCATCGCGGCCTTCATTGTTGTATTTCTTGAAGCCATCGCACTCTTTGGCACACCCGCCTTAATCGCATTACCAGCGCGATTTCATGTAGTAACGACCCAGCTTTGGCAGTTTTTCGAATTTCCACCCAAGCTGGGCGTTGCCGCAGCCTATGCGATGCCTTTACTCGTGATTACCGTGCTCATGTTTCTTGCGCAACAGGCTTTGCTTAAGCGAAAAGGCTTTGTTGCACTAACCGGTAAAGGTGGCGAGCGTCGCCCAATTCAACTCGGCATCTGGAAATGGCCCGTGTTTGCTTATTGCATGATCGTCAGTTGTCTGACATTTGTGTTGCCGATTACCTTCATCACGCAAGCAGCGCTTTCCAAGGCCTGGGGCCGGGGCTTTAGCTGGGATAATTTTACTTTACAGAATCTATACTTCACGGTGTTTGAAAACCCGCTGACTCGAGTCGCTACACTTAATACATTTAGTTATTCGGCGCTGGCCGCCGTGATTGCGATCCTTATCTCCCTTTTTATCGCTTATGTGATTCATCGCGAACTCGTGAGTAAGCCCATCGCATCGGCCTTATCGTTCTTAGCCATGGCCCCTTTTGTGATTCCAGGGATTGTGTTGGCGATCGGTTTTTACGCCGCCTACACAAGCGAGCCTCTTGTCTTAGCCGGAACCATGTGGATTCTTGTTTTCGCATACGCTACCCGCTTTTTACCTATTGCCTTTGCCAATGCACAGGCGGCGATCCGGAGCATCAACCCCGAGCTCGAGCAGGCTGTACGAATTCTCGGCGGCACCCGCATGCTCGCGATCAGAAAGGTAGTGACCCCTTTGCTAAAGAAGAGTTTATTAGGTGCTTTCATTCTTGTTTTTATACCAGCGACCAGAGAGTTGAGCGCGGCAATTTTCCTCTATTCAACCAACACCCAGGTGTTATCGGTATTGCTCTTTGACAAGAGTGACGAGGGCAACTTCGAGATGCTCGCCTCCATCGGTTTAGTACTTGTTGTGATTACCGTGATCTTGATCGCTATTGGATTCAGATTACTCGGTCGTGATTTCATGCTGAGAAGGAGCGCATCGTGAGCAAGCTTGAGCTCGACGGTCTTGCCAAGCGATTTGGCTCGACCGTGGTTGTAGACAACTTCACGATGAGCTTGGGGCAAGGCGAGTTTGTTTCCCTGCTCGGGCCTTCAGGTTGCGGCAAGACGACCACCTTGCGAATGATTGCAGGCTTTTTAGCGCCAAGTGCCGGCCAGATTCGGCTTGATGGCAAGGAGATTTCATCGCCCGAGTCAGTCATGGCACCCGAGACGCGCAGCATGTCGATGATTTTCCAAAGCTATGCCATTTGGCCGCATATGACGGTTGGCGAAAATGTAGCCTTTGGTTTAAAGCTTCGAAAGCTTGCTGCAGCCCAGATTGAGCGTGATGTCAAGGAAATGCTCAAAATGGTTCGGCTTGAGTCCTTCATCGATCGCTACCCGGCCGAACTCAGCGGCGGCCAGCAACAAAGGGTAGCGCTTGCACGAGCGATTGTGGTTAAGCCCTCGGTGCTTTTGCTCGATGAGCCTTTATCGAATCTTGATGCGAATTTACGCGAGGAAATGCGTTTTGAGATTCGTCGCCTCCACGACGCCTTTCGCATCACCACCGTGTACGTGACTCATGATCAAGCCGAGGCTATGGTCACCTCCGATCGGATCGCGGTGATGAACGCCGGAAAGGTCGAGCAGGTGGATCAACCAGCAAGGCTATACGCTTTACCCAAAACCCGTTTTGTCGCAAGCTTCATCGGCAAAACCAATCTCGTGCCTGCAAACCGTGACAAAGATGCCATAACACTTGGAAGCAGTCGGATCGCGCTTAAGGCACTGCACCCTGAAGCCATCAGTCAGTGGCCTGAGCGTCAAGACTTGAGTCTTTCAATAAGGCCCCAAAGCCTACAATTGCATTCCCAGCGACCGGGCGAACGCGATAGCTACTTGCTTTGGCCAGCCAGGATTGTTGCCCGCGCCTACCTTGGCGACACCTGGGATTATCAGGTCCGAGTCGAGGGTCTCGAGGAAGCCCTGCGGGTGACTGCAAGACCGCAAGAGGTGTTTGAGCTTGATCAATCTGCCTGGTTAAGCCTGGATCTTCCACAAGTTGTAGCGCTCCACGACTGATAACCAATGGATGGATCTAATCATGGATGATGATGTAGCGTTGAGCGATCAGCTTGCCCCGCATATTCGCAGTGGCGGATCAAGCGAAGGAGCGATGATTTTCGAGTGCTTCACACCGGGGATCACTTGCATGCTTGCCAATGCCGGAGCCCAGTTTGTGATCCACGATATGGAACATTCAGGCCTAGGCTTTGAAAGCCTCAAGTGGCTTTTTGCAAGCGCTCGAGGGCTACCAATTACACCCATGGTTCGCGTCCCAACAAATCAGTACAGTTATATTGCAAGAGCACTCGACTTGGGCGCACGCGGCATCATGGTGCCGATGGTTGAGAGTGCCCAACAAGCTGCTGAGATCGTCAAAGCATGCCGCTATCCCCCGCTTGGGCGCCGGGGTGCGGCATTTGGTTTTGCCCAGTGCGATTACCGAAGCGGCGATCTCGAAGGCACCAAGCAGGCTTATCATCAGCGCAGCTTATTGATTGCACAAATTGAAACCGAACGCGGCTTAGAGTCGCTTGATGCGATCGCTGCTACCGAAGGTATCGATGTGTTGTGGCTCGGTCATTTTGATCTGAGCAATTTCATGGGCATCGCTGGCCAGTTTGATCACCCGGCGTTTAACGAGGCCTTTACGAAGGTTGCCGAGGCTGCTGCACGCTACGGCAAAGCGGCGGGCTTCATGGCGAGCTCGACAGCCTGGGTCAGCAGGGCTAGAGAAGCCGGCTATCGTATGCTCGCAGCAGGCACCGATACGTCCATTTTGCAAGCAGGTTTTGCGCATCTGATCGATAACATGCGAGCGCAACACGGAGACTAAAACATGAAGCCATTTTTCCTAGGCCTAAGCCGCGACCTACTCAATGCCCAAGGCAAGGCTTCATTTGGCGACGGTCCGCTTGAATTATTAAATCAGCAAAGCCATATCCAATGGGAATTCATGCCTGAGTCGGTGCGTGAAATCACCCCCCAGATCATGGCTCGCTACGACGCGATTCACATCAGTTCACCCAAGGTCACTGCGCAAAGTCTGGCGGGCGATGCTCAGCGGGTCAAATTGGTCTCACGTCATGGGGTTGGTTACGATTCGGTCGATGTTCGCAGTCTTGCCCAAGCAGGTGTCATCACCACCAACACCCCGAAGGCCGTGCGCCGCCCGGTCGCTGTGGCTGCACTAAGTTTTATATTTGCACTTGCAGGTCGACTCTTCACCAAGGACAGGTTGGTGCGTGAGGGTCGGTGGCTAGAGCGCAATAACCACATGGGTCTTGGCCTCACCACCCGCACGCTTGGCATTGTCGGTGTGGGTGGTATAGGTAAGGAGTTGCTTGGCTTGGCCAAACCATTTGGCTGGCGGATGCTTGCCAGCGACCCTCATGTGGATGCGTCAGTGATTGAATCGCTTGGCGCAGAGAAAACCGATTTCGATCGGCTGCTTGCTGAATCGGATTTTGTCGTTGCCACCTTGATTTTAGATGAGCATACCCACCACTGGTTCAACGCAAGCGCCTTTGCGAAAATGAAGCCGCAGGCATTTTTTATCAATATGGCACGTGGCGGTGTTGTCGATGAGCACGCACTGATTCAAGCGTTAGAACAAAAGCAGATTGCTGGCGCTGGGCTTGATGTTTTTGAGCAAGAGCCCATAGCGAGCAGCAATCCGCTCTTGCGTATGGAACAAGTGCTCCTCACACCCCATGCACTTTGTTGGACCGATGAATGCTTCGATGCGATTGCCCGGGAAGGTCTAGGCAATGTCAT
>OMIE01000061.1 GCA_900299025.1 Burkholderiaceae bacterium | reverse complement strand
TAACACCTAGCTCGATCAACCTTGTAAGCGTCGAGCGCGCATTAAGGTAGCGAGTTCGATCTGCCAAATCTTCGTGAGTTAAAAGTATTTGTGCAGTTTGAAGGCCAAAGCGTCGAAATTCAGTTTCATACACCTGAGCAAGCCCCATTTGCCCGACGGCTGCGGCGGCTTGTAAATCCTGCATGGACTGAGGCCTACGCACCCAGGAAAGCCGCTTCATGCCTTCGGCAACGGCCCCCGAGGACACCACCACAATCTCACGACCCAAATCTCGTAACGCGGCGATCTCAGCGGCCCAAGTGGCGATCGCTTGAGCATCAATCCCACGGCCTTCATTCGTGACAAGACTTGAGCCTACTTTGACCACAAGGCGTTGTGCCTGAGCCATCACGCTCGGTGAAAGATCATCGCCGATTAATATCGAATCCCTATCCAAAGCAATATCTTCCAATGGATCATGCCTTGTCACAGCCACCACCCGTTAAGGCAAGGGTTCGCTGTCACGAAAACGTACATCGACCTCCTCTGCCGAGTTTTCGTTTTTCGCTTCCATAAAGGCCATGATGGCAAATAGGAGGGGCTTAAGTCCCTCGCCTGTCAGTGCTGAAATCTCAAAGCAAGGGCTAGATCTCGCCAGCCGTAAACGCTTGCGTAACGCATCAAGCTGTTTGCGCCCAGTCTCCGCATCAAGCATGTCGGTTTTATTGAGAACAACCCAGCGATCCTTTGCAGCAAGCTCAGGATCATAGCGTTTAAGTTCTTTAACGATCGCTTTGGCGTCACGCACTGGGTCGGCTTCAGGATCAAAGGGCGAAACGTCAATCACGTGAAGCAACAAACGCGTGCGCTGCAGGTGGCGTAAAAATTGATGTCCCAAACCCGCACCGTCCGCAGCCCCCTCGATCAGACCTGGGATATCTGCGATCACAAAACTGCGCTCAGGCCCTACCCGGACAACGCCTAGATTTGGGTGAAGTGTTGTAAACGGATAGTCGGCAATTTTGGGGCGTGCATTTGAAACGGAGGCAATGAGTGTTGACTTACCTGCATTGGGCAAACCCAACAAGCCCACATCGGCTAGCACCTTTAGTTCGAGCATAAGCTCGGATGATTCACCGGGCCATCCTTTGGTTGCCTTGCGTGGCGCACGATTGGTTGAGGTCTTGAAGTGCAAATTGCCCATACCGCCATCACCGCCCTTGGCAAGACAGACCATTTCCCCATGAACCGTTAAGTCAAAACGTATCGCGCCTGTATGTAAATCCTTAATCTGAGTGCCTACAGGCATGCGCAAAATGATGTCGTCGGCTGCTGCACCATACTGATCAGAGCCTCGCCCGTTCTCACCGTTTCGCGCGACAAACTTTCTTGCGAACCTGAAATCGACCAAGGTATTGATATTGCGGTCGGCCAGAGCAAACACCGAACCGCCGCGACCTCCATCACCACCATCGGGCCCGCCAAAAGGAATATATTTTTCGCGTCTGAAAGACACAACGCCGTTACCGCCATTGCCGGCGATGACCTCAATGCGCGCTTCGTCGACGAACTTCATGCAATGGCCTCAACTTCACAAAGCGCCGGACAGAACTTCACAAGCTGCGAGAGCACGGAACTTACGCGCCTGTTGGTTACGTGCGCATCGCAGCGAATCGGAAGGTTTCAATACGATAAAGGCGCAACAGCACTCCCAGTAACCTGGCAACACTGCGCGCCAATCAAGAACTTGCTTTGAAGTTTAGGCCTGGCTCGGAACGACGCTAACCGTGCGACGATTCAGTGGGCCCTTGACTGCAAAGTGAACTTTGCCATCGGATAGCGCAAAGAGCGTGAAATCCTTGCCAACGCCCACGTTAGGCCCGGGATGAAATTCGGTGCCTCGCTGACGGACAATGATCGAGCCTGCAGCAATTTGCTCGCCGCCAAAGACCTTCACGCCTAAGCGTTTTGATTCGGAATCGCGGCCGTTTCGGGTGGAGCCGCCACCTTTTTTCTGTGCCATGTGTCTGCTTCCTTCGTCAAGCGGCTGCAGCTTCGGACGAACCCATCACGGGAGCGTCGATGCGGCTGATTTCGATGCGTGTGTAATTTTGTCGATGGCCTTGACGCTTTTGGTAGTGCTTGCGTCGACGCATCTTAAAAATCTTCACCTTATCGTGGCGACCATGAGCAAGCACGGTGGCTTGAACAGTTGCACCAGAGACCAAAGGCGTACCAAGCGAGATTTGCTGAGAATCCCCCACTGCAAGCACTTGATCAAGGGTGATGGTCGCGCCAATGTCTGCCGGTATCTGTTCGATATTCAATTTTTCGCCGGCAACAACTTTATATTGCTTGCCACCGGTTTTTATGACCGCGTACATGGACTGACTCCTGTAAGTCAAAAGCGAACCTTAGAGTTTAAGTGATTTCGCCTTACACGGTCAAACAAGCACGATCCAGCCGAAGGACTACTTAGCCCAGCCGAAGAACGACACAGCCGAGGCATTCGCAGGACTTAGTAGGAAAAACTGGGCTTGACTGCCTGCTTCGACATAGAAAGCCAAAGCCTACCTATAATCAAACAGTGAATAAAGCGCCACTTCCCCATCCCGTCGCACTTGCAAGTTCGCCAGCAGAGCGATTCGAGTGCATTGCTGCAGACCTCCAGTCACTTAACGAAGTGATCCGCGAGCGGCTGCACTCGGAGGTTGCTCTGATACAAACAGTTGCTGAGTACATTATTGCAGCAGGAGGCAAGAGGCTGAGGCCCGTGATTCTTTGCCTGGTCAGTCGCGCGCTGCGGCGCGATGCGCCACCTGACCGGCACGCTCTACTTTTAGCTGCCGTCGTTGAATTTATTCATACCGCCACGCTGCTTCACGATGATGTGGTTGACGAATCCGACCTAAGGCGTGGTCGCCAAACAGCCAATGCGGTCTTCGGAAACGCAGCATCCGTGCTGGTCGGTGATTTTCTATATTCCAGATCGTTTCAAATGATGGTTGAGCCCGGCTTGATGCGCGTGATGCAAGTGCTTGCAGACGCCACGAACACCATTGCCGAAGGTGAAGTGCTACAGCTTTTAAACATCCGCGACCCAGACGTGGATCAAGCACGCTATCTCAAGGTTATCCGTTATAAAACCGCAAGGCTTTTTGAAGCTTCGGCCCAGCTTGCCGCCATTCTTAGCCAAGCCCCAGCAGGGGTCGAACTCGCCTGCGCGGAGTATGGCGGGCGACTAGGCACTGCGTTTCAACTTATTGATGACGTGCTCGATTACGAGGGGCATGCAGAGCAAACCGGTAAAAACCTTGGTGATGACCTCCGTGAAGGCAAACCCACGCTTCCCCTGATTTACTTGCTTCAACACGGCACTTTGGCGCAACGCGCCCTCGTTCGAAAGGCCATCGAATCAGGCGGGGTCGACCAGGATCACGTCGACTTTTTCAACATCGTAGACGCTGTTCAAAGCAGTGGGGCACTCGCCTTCACTCGGCAACAGGCCGAGCTCGAAGCATCAGCAGCTCGACAAGCAATCAGTCTGCTGCCTGCCGGCGAAGCCCAACTCGCCTTGCTCGCCCTAACTGAATACGCAACCGAACGCAGCCACTAGCTACCGTGCCGATGGCCAACGGGTGTTGCTCAGGCTGCATGTGCCTTCACGCTGCATATTCTTTTTGTAAGGTACTTGCATTATTTCAGACGGGCGCGTACACTTAGCTTATGAAATTGTCGCCATCAACAACAAGCGTTTCCCCAAACAGCCTTTCAAGCCTTAGTGAAGGTTCGAAAGAGTCTGGCGCTGTTGCGCGTACTGGTGATACAAACAAGACTGCCTCCCCTGCTACGGCCAGTGTGTCAGCCCAAGTTGATCTTCGCTCAAGCCGAATCAATGACTTGTCCGACACAGCCTGGATTAACGAGCCCCCGGCGCTTGATACAGCGATGCTCGACCAAATCAAGACAGCAATCAGAGAAGGACGGTTTGTCATCAATGAGCAGGCTATTGCTCAGGCTTTGAGCGACGACGCAAGCCGGTAATAAGCTTCGCCACTGAGGCGGGTGCTCAGGTCGAACGCCACCTTTCACATAGCCCTTAATTCTTAGGGGTTGAATTTGGCGGACATAGCTCCAAATCAAAGTATCGCCCTGGTTTTCGGGCCTTTGTTTTGGAGAATCCGCCATGCAAATTGAATCGCTTTCAACCGAATTGGTCGAAAAGGCTTTCCAGTTCATCGCCAATCCCCACGGACAATTTCCGCCTGCCGAATTGCAACACTTGCAACCAGGCCATTGGCAGGCCCTTGGCCATCTCCTCGCAACGATTTATGCAGAAAAGCAGGTCCGACTGCTGAACTGAGCCATCGATGTTTATCTTCCAACGCAGCAGGCGCTAAAGCCTAAAGGCCGATCGCTCGGCACTGTCGATTTGACCTGTAAGCGCCAGTTCCCAGGCCAGATATTGACGTGCAGCATCCAGATTGCCCTCGTGACGGTCATGGGTGAAGAATAAGTAGTCGATGCACACATCATCAGGGGGCTGGTTGGGGCTTTGATGGATGCTCATCCCAGATGCCTCCCATTGGGCGGGGTCCTCCGTGCAAATCCTAATATCGATAGGGCTTGATCGCTGAGCAAACCAGGCATCACATTCAAGTGCAGCGAGTTGCCCAACGCCAGCATCCTCGGCTAGCAGGATCATGTTCTGTGGCTTAGCTGACAGTTGCTCAAGCATGCAAATCAGCTGCGGACGAATAGACCAAATAGCGCCAGACAAGTGCGCGCGGCGGTAACTCATCGAAGGTCTGACGTCGACAAGCAAGCAGTGCTTACCTAGCTCTGAGGCAAGCTTTACTGCCAGAGCTTGGCTTGTTATGTAGGGGTAAGCGGGGATTGCAAAGTCGCCATGGCTCACGCTTGCATGGTCGACATCGCGCGCGTCCGTAGGAAGGACCTGCGAACCCGCTCCAAGCTCGGGAGCGGGCTTAGCAAGATGCTGCGACTCAAGATCGAAGTCTTGCAGCTCTAAACAATAAACCTCCCAACCCAAAAGATGAAGCCAACAAGCAACCACTTGGGCGCGCAAAAGCTCGCTGTCGTAAAGCACAAGCCTTGCACCTCGCACACCGATGAATTGATCCGTCGCTTGAATCAGCTGCCCGCCAGGTGTGTGCTGAGCACCTGCAAGATGCCCTTGGGCAAACTCCTCAGCAGTTCGCACATCACAAAGCATGGTGCTGCGGGTTTGATCCTTTCGCATGGCAGCGAGCTCTGAGGCCTTAATGCTGCCAATCCCAAGCGATTCAAACCAGGCCTTTGCAGCCGCTTTTCTCGAGGCCTTAGGCTCAGGCCTGGGTATGGCGGCAAATTGGGTATCGGGACCCTTAGCAAGCTTAAGGCCTGCCAAGGCCCATCCCTGCGTGCCGTTTTCGAGTGCAAAGATTGGATTGGGAAGACCGAGCTGGATGAGGGTTTGTGCACCGATGATGCTTCTTGTTCTACCGGCACAGTGCACAACGATGGTTGTTCGAGCATCGGGAACAAGCTCATCGATGCGCAAGGCGAGTTCGCCATTGGGACAGCAACAAGCGCCAGGGATATGCATTTTTTGGTGCTCGGCCAGGGGCCTGCCGTCGATGATGCGAATCGACTCGCCGGCATCAAGACGGGCCTGTAGTTCGGCCGCTCCGATATGAGGGGTGTGAAAGGCTTCTTCAGCCAATTCACCAAAGGCTTTGCTTGGCACATTGACACCAGCGAATAGCTCAAACCCCGCCGCTTTCCAGGCCTCGATGCCGCCATCGAGCACGGCGAGGTTCTGATAACCCATGGCAAGCATTCGATCGTAGGCGCGCTCAGCCACAAGCGCTTGAGCATGATCGAGCAAAACAACCCTCACACTCCGACGTGGTACAAGACGGGGCAACTCCAACTCGAGGCGGCTGTACGGCACAGAGACCGCATAAAACAAATGGCTCTCGCCATACTGCCCATGCTCGCGCACATCAATCAGCGCAAGCTCTCCACCTGCATGAATCAGTGTCTTGAGCGCAGCGGCCTCGATCCGCTCGATCATCGGTCCACCTGCTCGATCATCGGGTCCACCTTATTGTTTGGATAAGTCTCACACACCGGAAGATCGCCGGGTTTGAACACCGACTTGCATGCGTTGACAGCTTTCGGACTCGAGATCGTAAACAAGACGCTCGCTCAGGATCTCGAGCGCCCGACCGTACATGTGAAGATGGCGAATCATGCTGCTTTCGATGTAAACCGCATGAATATCGTCTGGCATCAATGCGATCGCCGTCCCCGGACTGACTGACTTCTGACCGACCTCGCGCAGCTTTGCAGGGCCAGGCTCGGTCCCGGCATAGACGCGTTCAAATAAAACATTCCGCTCAACACCCTCAACAGCAGCAATGCAGGCCCAAGTGGTGTGATTGTGCGGAGGAATTTTCTTGCCCGGGCGCATCACATTCAAATAGAGCGCAAAGCGCTGGTCAGCGTCTTCTTGAATCAGATAACGTGCTTGCAATTCGTCGCTTGCTGGCGATGGATATAGCGACTCGGCCCACCAGTCCTTTTGAGCAGCCATCTCGAGCACTTGTGCTTCGATATCAGCAAGGCTTTGCCGGGTAAGTTTGTTTTGCTCAGCAATCGCTCGAATCTTATCAATGTGACTTCTAATCGATTCGGCCTGTGGGTGATTCATCGGGTTCTCCTGGGATGGTCAAAATATGACCACTTGATGACGATTCCAGTCAAATTAATGGCAACATGTCTTCTTTTGCCACAAAATACAACAACTGGAGACATCCGATGCAAGATCATCCATTAAAACATCTCGTTTCGTCGTCAAAAAAGTTCGATTCAAGGCTTGGTAGGCCAGCCCGGCGCGTATTCAAGCTTGGCGCGCTAGCGAGTGCATCCGCGTTATTCTTAGCAGCATGTAGCTCAAGCAATGACCCTGGCAGCTTGCTCGAAGCATCACAAACGGTGGGTACTATCCCGCGGGCAGCACTTGATGCGAGCGCAGCAGCACCGCTTGTAGGCAGTGCTGCAAAATGCGATGTGCAAGTCATTGGCTTGAATTATCTTACTCGGGGCGTAAAGGGTGAAGAGACCAATGCCTCAGGGGTCTTGCTTATGCCGAGCGGCACCGATGCCGCATGCAAGGGCCCTTTACCGCTGCTCGCTTACGGGCGAGGCACCGAGGTGAGTAAGGGACGAAGCCTCGCGAGCATGACCGATGGGGAAACCGGGGCTTTAGCGGCCTTTTTTGCTGGGCAAGGTTATGCAGTTGTCGCAAGTGACTACTTAGGCTATGCGAAGTCAGCCTACAGCTTTCACCCCTATCTACACGCTGATAGCGAAGCCACAGCAACCATCGACGCCATTCGAGCAGCGCGTCAGGTAGCTAAAGAAAAGGGTCAAGCGCTTTCGGGCAAGTTGATGCTTTATGGGTATTCGCAAGGCGGCCATGTTTCGATGGCCACGCATAAAGCCATCGAAACAGATGCCGCATTAAGTGCCGAGATGGGTCTTGTTGGCGCAGGTCATGGCGCAGCACCCGCAGCGCTTTCGACCGCCTTACAAGCGGCAACGCCTATTCTCTACGGCCAGGTTTTCATTCCTTTTTTAGTGACCGCCTGGCAAAAAGTTTACGGAAATGTTTATGCCAAACCAAGCGATGCGTTTAAGGCGCCCTACGCCGAGGGTATCGAGAGCATTCTTCCTTCAGCGACAACGAATTTCGAAGGACTCCTGGCTCAAAATAAGGTTTCACCCAATGTTGGTGGCGACTGGCTAAGTGCGATGTTTACCGATGGGTTTATCAACGATTTAAAAAATAGTCCCAACAGCGGCATTATGCAAGCAGCGAAGAAAAATGACCTCGTTGCCTCAGGATGGACACCCAAATCGAGCACGATGCTTTGCGCAGGTAGCGGAGATCCCGTCGTGCTTTACCCAACGGCACAAGCCCTAGCAGCGGCGAAGTGGAAATCCTCAACGAATGTAACCGCTGTTGACGTTGACACCCAAGCCAAGGGTTTTGCCCAGCAATTATGGGCCGGCCAATCAGCGGCACAAAAGGCTGGTTATGGAAACAGCATCGATACCTATACGTTTATCAACTATCACGGTACCTTAGCGCCGCCACTTTGCTTGGCTGCAGTCAAGGGGCTTTTCGACAAACTCAAATAAGATTTGAATCAGGCAAGGCCGGTCTGCCCTAGGCGGATCGGCACCTTGGTGTTCATGCCAAGTTGAAACAATCCCGCTAAAACGCCAATGCCGACTGCGAATTGCCAAGCCAGGTCATAGTTGCCCATCGCGTCGTAGATTAGGCCTCCGCCCCAGGCCCCAAGAAAGGAACCGAGTTGATGGCTTAAGAAGGCAACACCGGTGAGCGTTGCCATATAACGCACCCCAAATAGCTGAGAAACTAATCCGTTGACCAAGGGCACGACCCCGAGCCACAAAAGCCCCATAGCCGCTGCGAAAATCAAGGTACTCATGGTGCTGGGGGGTAGCAAGAAGTACAGACCGAAGAAGGCCGAGCGCAGCAAATAAACAAGACCCAGCAGTTTCTCGCGCCGATAGCGTTGGCCAAGCCAACCGCAGGCATAAGAGCCCATCACATTAAATAGACCAATGACTGCCAGGCTCTGCGCGCCGAGCATGGGATCAAAGCCGCAAAGCTGCAGGTAGTTCGGCAAATGGTTGGTGAGAAAAACCAGTTGCAATCCACAAACAAAATAAGCGGCAGCCATCACGCGATAGCCGCCGTGCGATAAAGCCTCATGGAGGGCCTGCCGCATGCTTTGAGCCTCTGTCTCGTTCTTATTATCAACACGGATTTGATCTGCACGAGAAGCATGCCATGCTGCAGGAAGCATCAACAGGCATAAGACCCCAAAGCCAAGTAATGCAAAAGACAAGCCATGAGTGTCGAGCAGCCATTGTGCCAACGGTGCAGCAAGCAAAGTCCCAACCGATCCAAAAGCTGACACAACGCCGAGGGCAAGACTGCGCTGAGAAGCCGGAACCGCTTTTGAGACAGCCGACATGCTAAGCACAGAAGCGGTACAGGAAAGCGCGAGGCCAATCAATACGCCAGGCCCCCACAATAGTCCGATAGCACTCGGAAACTGATGCATCAACGCGAGACCCAGTGCATAGAGCACGCCGCCCGCGAGCATGACGGGTCGCAATCCAAGGCGATCTGCCAGCGCACCAACAAAGGGTTGACTTAATCCCCACACCATATTCTGAATGGCAATGGCAAGTGTGAATTCCGCCGCAGCCAAACCAAAGGCTTTGGTCACTGGTGGCAGGAATAGGCCCATGCTTTGACGCATACCCATCGCAAGACTTAAAAGCAGTGACGCGCCAAGCAAGATGACCCATACACTTCGGTGAAGCCCGGGAATCATTCATAAACCTCGTTACAAGTGGATCAAAAAGGCCCACCCCATTGTCTCGCGTTTTTGCACACACCCCGTCTCAGTTGCCGCATCTTATGAAGCGCGGCGAAATAGGCGCGCATACAATGCCCCATGGACATCGAAAAGCTCCCCCCACCGATTGAAGGTCCCTGCGCGTGGAAAGCCCTGGATTGGGGAAGCCAGGAAAGCTATAGCTTTCGACTGCGGGATGAACAGTTGCGCGAACTAGAAAATGAGAGCAAGCGATGGCTTGAGAGGGGCGAGGGTATCGAATCGATCGAGGCAGGTTCGTTGGTTTTGCCTAGCCTTGCCAAGGATTTGGCGCGCTGGCGTGATCAATTAATCAATGGGGCAGGATTTGTTTTGCTCCGCGGCCTACCTGTTAGCACATGGAGTAAAGCTGAATTGGCAACAGCCTTTTACGGACTTGGCTGCTACTTAGGAAATCCAAGACCGCAAAACCGCTTTGGCCATTTACTCGGTCATGTGATCGACATGGGTCTAGACGGCAAGAACCCAAACGTTCGTCTTTATCAAACCCATGAACGGCAAAGTTTTCATACCGATTCTTGCGATATCGTTGGGCTTTTGTGCCTACAAGAAGCAAAGCAAGGTGGCGACTCGGCGCTGGTCTCGTCAAATACCATTTATAACGAGATGCGACGATCAACGCCGCATCTTGCGGCTTTGCTCTTTGACGCCATTGCCACCGATCGACGCGGTGAAACGCCTCAGGGCATGAAACCATTTTTTGAAATCCCAGTGTTTAATTGGTACGAAGGCTTGATGTCTTCTATCTATCAACGCCAGTACATCGATTCGGCTCAACGATTCGCCGAGGCCATGCGTCTTAGCGCACAGCACGTCGATGCACTTGACCAATTCGATGCGCTTGCCAATGATCCTCAATTGCATATCGTTATGCGGCTTCAACCAGGTGATATGCAATTTGTACACAATCATAATATGTTGCACGATCGCACAGCGTTTGAGGATTGGGAAGACCCCGCCTTAAGGCGCCATCTTTTGAGGCTTTGGCTTTCGTCACCTGAGGCTAGACCCCTTCCCGAGGTCTTCGCGCAGCGCTACGGAAATCTACTTCCAGGGCAACGGGGCGGCATCGAAGTGCCACGCGAGTTGTGGTGTGCGCCACTTGATCCGTTTTGAGGCGACTTGAGGGTTGCGACATCAGATGCTGTGAATTTCTTCACACCGGGGGAATTTTTGCTCGGATTACACTCGCGTCGATTCGAAAATGTCCCAAGGAGAGATGGCCATGTTTAATGTCGTGCGATTCGTCATACTTGGATTGATTGCAATCGGGCTTGTGGCTTGCTCAGGCTCGAGTGAGTCGACAGATCCTGTGATCGATCGTGTCACGATTCAAAATATTAAATACGGACAGCTTGGCCGATTTGTAATCGAAGGCAAGCATCTCGATCAAGAGTTTTCAGTGTCACTGTCAAAGTGCACCGGTTTAACGGTTGCCGAAGGTGGCTCCGCAACCAGTAAAACAATCACGTGTACCGTCAACGGGACTGGCGCTGCGACAATTTTTGCGAGCTTTAAAGATCAGCAAATTTATAGCGCCAATTTCAATGTTCCAGAGCCACAAGTCTTGATGAAAACCTCCTTGGGCGACTTGCTGATAGAGCTCAATCCGACTGCAGCCCCGATCACCGTGCGAAATTTTCTTGGCTATGTCAATGATCAGTTCTATAACAACACCCAATTTCATCGAATCGAGAAGGGCTTTGTCGCACAGGGCGGGTGGGTCGACTTAACGCCAGCGATCAAAAATCCTACGCGCCCTGCGATTACGCTTGAATCGAATAATGGCTTGAGCAATATCAAAGGAACGATTGCCATGGCACGTACCAATGAGCCGAATTCTGCAACGAGCCAGTTCTACTTTAATCTCGCCGATAATCTTGGGCTCGACTATGCCCAGGGTGTTCGCGACGGTTATGCCGTGTTTGGAAAGATTATTCAAGGCATTCCGGTACTCGATACGATCGGGCAAGTGCCCATCGCAAACCGTTATGGTTTGGCGACTTTTCCAGCAACCGATCTCATCATCACTGAGGTAAGTCAGACCCAGTAAGGATGGCAGATGCTTAAGGCTCGATTGGGGAGCCTTAAAGTCTGACAGGGGTGCTTAACGCCAGTTTTAGCCCCCGAGTGGTCGATCAAATGCTCATACATGCCAGACTTCACCACGAGAAATCCCTCATGCATGTCACCGCCTAGCTTTGGAACTTCGCCAGTGTGCAAGTTACGGGTTTTGGTATTTGCCGCCAGCACCTCAACATCCTGCGGCGTGAGATGGTGAAAGGCGGTAGCCTGTGCGATCAGATCCGAAGGCGAGGGATGCTGAAAACGCTGCAACATTTGCATGGCCTTGTCTTCTTGCTCAACGACTGCTTCAGCCACCTTGTTGTAGACGGCCCGGGTAATCAGGCCACTTTTATAGGAGCGATCGAGCCATCGTTCGGTTTGTAAGCCCAACGACCGAGCAATGAAATCGCCTTGCACCTGGAATAACAAATGCGGATAGGCCTGACAAAGCTGCGTGTATTGCAAGTAGATCAGACTGCACTCCCGCTCGAGGTAGGAGCGAACCGAATCATCTTCAAGGTGATCCATCACATGGTGCAAGCCCCGCTCAGTATGCGTGTTTACTTGGTGTGTTTCCGCCAATACTGATGCACTGGTTGAGTGTCTCTCCAGACGGGAAGCTTTTCATCAAGGGCCTGCGCGATCTCAGCCGCGGTCCTGACTGTGTGGTCAACGGATGTAGGCTTGCCCTGATACAATCGTTGGCCGTTCGGGGTGTAGCTTAGCCTGGTAGAGCGCTGCGTTCGGGACGCAGAGGCCGGAGGTTCGAATCCTCTCACCCCGACCAAGAT